>NZ_JAHLEK010000014.1:2500-25000 GCF_020131375.1 Pseudonocardia sp. ICBG1034 | reverse complement strand
GGGGGGGGGGGGGGGGGGGGGGGGGGGGGGGGGGGGGGGGGGGGGGGGGGGGGGGGGGGGGGGGGGGGGGGGGGGGGGGGGGGGGGGGGGGGGGGGGGGGGGGGGGGGGGGGGGGGGGGGGGGGGGGGGGGGGGGGGGGGGGGGGGGGGGGGGGGGGGGGGGGGGGGGGGGGGGGGGGGGGGGGGGGGGGGGGGGGGGGGGGGGGGGGGGGGGGGGGGGGGGGGGGGGGGGGGGGGGGGGGGGGGGGGGGGGGGGGGGGGGGGGGGGGGGGGGGGGGGGGGGGGGGGGGGGGGGGGGGGGGGGGGGGGGGGGGGGGGGGGGGGGGGGGGGGGGGGGGGGGGGGGGGGGGGGGGGGGGGGGGGGGGGGGGGGGGGGGGGGGGGGGGGGGGGGGGGGGGGGGGGGGGGGGGGGGGGGGGGGGGGGGGGGGGGGGGGGGGGGGGGGGGGGGGGGGGGGGGGGGGGGGGGGGGGGGGGGGGGGGGGGGGGGGGGGGGGGGGGGGGGGGGGGGGGGGGGGGGGGGGGGGGGGGGGGGGGGGGGGGGGGGGGGGGGTGGGGGGGGGGGGGGGGGGGGGGGGGGGGGGGGGGGGGGGGGGGGGGGGGGGGGGGGGGGGGGGGGGGGGGGGGGGGGGGGGGGGGGGGGGGGGGGGGGGGGGGGGGGGGGGGGGGGGGGGGGGGGGGGGGGGGGGGGGGGGGGGGGGGGGGGGGGGGGGGGGGGGGGGGGGGGGGGGGGGGGGGGGGGGGGGGGGGGGGGGGGGGGGGGGGGGGGGGGGGGGGGGGGGGGGGGGGGGGGGGGGGGGGGGGGGGGGGGGGGGGGGGGGGGGGGGGGGGGGGGGGGGGGGGGGGGGGGGGGGGGGGGGGGTGGGGGGGGGGGGGGGGGGGGGGGGGGGGGGGGGGGGGGGGGGGGGGGGGGGGGGGGGGGGGGGGGGGGGGGGGGGGGGGGGGGGGGGGGGGGGGGGGGGGGGGGGGGGGGGGGGGGGGGGGGGGGGGGGGGGGGGGGGGGGGGGGGGGGGGGGGGGGGGGGGGGGGGGGGGGGGGGGGGGGGGGGGGGGGGGGGGGGGGGGGGGGGGGGGGGGGGGGGGGGGGGGGGGGGGGGGGGGGGGGGGGGGGGGGGGGGGGGGGGGGGGGGGGGGGGGGGGGGGGGGGGGGGGGGGGGGGGGGGGGGGGGGGGGGGGGGGGGGGGGGGGGGGGGGGGGGGGGGGGGGGGGGGGGGGGGGGGGGGGGGGGGGGGGGGGGGGGGGGGGGGGGGGGGGGGGGGTGGGGGGGGGGGGGGGGGGGGGGGGGGGGGGGGGGGGGGGGGGGGGGGGGGGGGGGGGGGGGGGGGGGGGGGGGGGGGGGGGGGGGGGGGGGGGGGGGGGGGGGTGGGGGGGGGGGGGGGGGGGGGGGGGGGGGGGGGGGGGGGGGGGGGGGGGGGGGGGGGGGGGGGGGGGGGGGGGGGGGGGGGGGGGGGGGGGGGGGGGGGGGGGGGGGGGGGGGGGGGGGGGGGGGGGGGGGGGGGGGGGGGGGGGGGGGGGGGGGGGGGGGGGGGGGGGGGGGGGGGGGGGGGGGGGGGGGGGGGGGGGGGGGGGGGGGGGGGGGGGGGGGGGGGGGGGGGGGGGGGGGGGGGGGGGGGGGGGGGGGGGGGGGGGGGGGGGGGGGGGGGGGGGGGGGGGGGGGGGGGGGGGGGGGGGGGGGGGGGGGGGGGGGGGGGGGGGGGGGGGGGGGGGGGGGGGGGGGGGGGGGGGGGGGGGGGGGGGGGGGGGGGGGGGGGGGGGGGGGGGGGGGGGGGGGGGGGGGGGGGGGGGGGGGGGGGGGGGGGGGGGGGGGGGGGGGGGGGGGGGGGGGGGGGGGGGGGGGGGGGGGGGGGGGGGGGGGGGGGGGGGGGGGGGGGGGGGGGGGGGGGGGGGGGGGGGGGGGGGGGGGGGGGGGGGGGGGGGGGGGGGGGGGGGGGGGGGGGGGGGGGGGGGGGGGGGGGGGGGGGGGGGGGGGGGGGGGGGGGGGGGGGGGGGGGGGGGGGGGGGGGGGGGGGGGGGGGGGGGGGGGGGGGGGGGGGGTGGGGGGGGGGGGGGGGGGGGGGGGGGGGGGGGGGGGGGGGGGGGGGGGGGGGGGGGGGGGGGGGGGGGGGGGGGGGGGGGGGGGGGGGGGGGGGGGTGGGGGGGGGGGGGGGGGGGGGGGGGGGGGGGGGGGGGGGGGGGGGGGGGGGGGGGGGGGGGGGGGGGGGGGGGGGGGGGGGGGGGGGGGGGGGGGGGGGGGGGGGGGGGGGGGGGGGGGGGGGGGGGGGGGGGGGGGGGGGGGGGGGGGGGGGGGGGGGGGGGGGGGGGGGGGGGGGGGGGGGGGGGGGGGGGGGGGGGGGGGGGGGGGGGGGGGGGGGGGGGGGGGGGGGGGGGGGGGGGGGGGGGGGGGGGGGGGGGGGGGGGGGGGGGGGGGGGGGGGGGGGGGGGGGGGGTGGGGGGGGGGGGGGGGGGGGGGGGGGGGGGGGGGGGGGGGGGGGGGGGGGGGGGGGGGGGGGGGGGGGGGGGGGGGGGGGGGGGGGGGGGGGGGGGGGGGGGGGGGGGGGGGGGGGGGGGGGGGGGGGGGGGGGGGGGGGGGGGGGGGGGGGGGGGGGGGGGGGGGGGGGGGGGGGGGGGGGGGGGGGGGGGGGGGGGGGGGGGGGGGGGGGGGGGGGGGGGGGGGGGGGGGGGGGGGGGGGGGGGGGGGGGGGGGGGGGGGGGGGGGGGGGGGGGTGGGGGGGGGGGGGGGGGGGGGGGGGGGGGGGGGGGGGGGGGGGGGGGGGGGGGGGGGGGGGGGGGGGGGGGGGGGGGGGGGGGGGGGGGGGGGGGGGGGGGGGGGGGGGGGGGGGGGGGGGGGGGGGGGGGGGGGGGGGGGGGGGGGGGGGGGGGGGGGGGGGGGGGGGGGGGGGGGGGGGGGGGGGGGGGGGGGGGGGGGGGGGGGGGGGGGGGGGGGGGGGGGGGGGGGGGGGGGGGGGGGGGGGGGGGGGGGGGGGGGGGGGGGGGGGGGGGGGGGGGGGGGGGGGGGGGGGGGGGGGGGGGGGGGGGGGGGGGGGGGGGGGGGGGGGGGGGGGGGGGGGGGGGGGGGGGGGGGGGGGGGGGGGGGGGGGGGGGGGGGGGGGGGGGGGGGGGGGGGGGGGGGGGGGGGGGGGGGGGGGGGGGGGGGGGGGGGGGGGGGGGGGGGGGGGGGGGGGGGGGGGGGGGGGGGGGGGGGGGGGGGGGGGGGGGGGGGGGGGGGGGGGGGGGGGGGGGGGGGGGGGGGGGGGGGGGGGGGGGGGGGGGGGGGGGGGGGGGGGGGGGGGGGGGGGGGGGGGGGGGGGGGGGGGGGGGGGGGGGGGGGGGGGGGGGGGGGGGGGGGGGGGGGGGGGGGGGGGGGGGGGGGGGGGGGGGGGGGGGGGGGGGGGGGGGGGGGGGGGGGGGGGGGGGGGGGGGGGGGGGGGGGGGGGGGGGGGGGGGGGGGGGGGGGGGGGGGGGGGGGGGGGGGGGGGGGGGGGGGGGGGGGGGGGGGGGGGGGGGGGGGGGGGGGGGGGGGGGGGGGGGGGGGGGGGGGGGGGGGGGGGGGGGGGGGGGGGGGGGGGGGGGGGGGGGGGGGGGGGGGGGGGGGGGGGGGGGGGGGGGGGGGGGGGGGGGGGGGGGGGGGGGGGGGGGGGGGGGGGGGGGGGGGGGGGGGGGGGGGGGGGGGGGGGGGGGGGGGGGGGGGGGGGGGGGGGGGGGGGGGGGGGGGGGGGGGGGGGGGGGGGGGGGGGGGGGGGGGGGGGGGGGGGGGGGGGGGGGGGGGGGGGGGGGGGGGGGGGGGGGGGGGGGGGGGGGGGGGGGGGGGGGGGGGGGGGGGGGGGGGGGGGGGGGGGGGGGGGGGGGGGGGGGGGGGGGGGGGGGGGGGGGGGGGGGGGGGGGGGGGGGGGGGGGGGGGGGGGGGGGGGGGGGGGGGGGGGGGGGGGGGGGGGGGGGGGGGGGGGGGGGGGGGGGGGGGGGGGGGGGGGGGGGGGGGGGGGGGGGGGGGGGGGGGGGGGGGGGGGGGGGGGGGGGGGGGGGGGGGGGGGGGGGGGGGGGGGGGGGGGGGGGGGGGGGGGGGGGGGGGGGGGGGGGGGGGGGGGGGGGGGGGGGGGGGGGGGGGGGGGGGGGGGGGGGGGGGGGGGGGGGGGGGGGGGGGGGGGGGGGGGGGGGGGGGGGGGGGGGGGGGGGGGGGGGGGGGGGGGGGGGGGGGGGGGGGGGGGGGGGGGGGGGGGGGGGGGGGGGGGGGGGGGGGGGGGGGGGGGGGGGGGGGGGGGGGGGGGGGGGGGGGGGGGGGGGGGGGGGGGGGGGGGGGGGGGGGGGGGGGGGGGGGGGGGGGGGGGGGGGGGGGGGGGGGGGGGGGGGGGGGGGGGGGGGGGGGGGGGGGGGGGGGGGGGGGGGGGGGGGGGGGGGGGGGGGGGGGGGGGGGGGGGGGGGGGGGGGGGGGGGGGGGGGGGGGGGGGGGGGGGGGGGGGGGGGGGGGGGGGGGGGGGGGGGGGGGGGGGGGGGGTGGGGGGGGGGGGGGGGGGGGGGGGGGGGGGGGGGGGGGGGGGGGGGGGGGGGGGGGGGGGGGGGGGGGGGGGGGGGGGGGGGGGGGGGGGGGGGGGGGGGGGGGGGGGGGGGGGGGGGGGGGGGGGGGGGGGGGGGGGGGGGGGGGGGGGGGGGGGGGGGGGGGGGGGGGGGGGGGGGGGGGGGGGGGGGGGGGGGGGGGGGGGGGGGGGGGGGGGGGGGGGGGGGGGGGGGGGGGGGGGGGGGGGGGGGGGGGGGGGGGGGGGGGGGGGGGGGGGGGGGGGGGGGGGGGGGGGGGGGGGGGGGGGTGGGGGGGGGGGGGGGGGGGGGGGGGGGGGGGGGGGGGGGGGGGGGGGGGGGGGGGGGGGGGGGGGGGGGGGGGGGGGGGGGGGGGGGGGGGGGGGGGGGGGGGGGGGGGGGGGGGGGGGGGGGGGGGGGGGGGGGGGGGGGGGGGGGGGGGGGGGGGGGGGGGGGGGGGGGGGGGGGGGGGGGGGGGGGGGGGGGGGGGGGGGGGGGGGGGGGGGGGGGGGGGGGGGGGGGGGGGGGGGGGGGGGGGGGGGGGGGGGGGGGGGGGGGGGGGGGGGGGGGGGGGGGGGGGGGGGGGGGGGGGGGGGGGGGGGGGGGGGGGGGGGGGGGGGGGGGGGGGGGGGGGGGGGGGGGGGGGGGGGGGGGGGGGGGGGGGGGGGGGGGGGGGGGGGGGGGGGGGGGGGGGGGGGGGGGGGGGGGGGGGGGGGGGGGGGGGGGGGGGGGGGGGGGGGGGGGGGGGGGGGGGGGGGGGGGGGGGGGGGGGGGGGGGGGGGGGGGGGGGGGGGGGGGGGGGGGGGGGGGGGGGGGGGGGGGGGGGGGGGGGGGGGGGGGGGGGGGGGGGGGGGGGGGGGGGGGGGGGGGGGGGGGGGGGGGGGGGGGGGGGGGGGGGGGGGGGGGGGGGGGGGGGGGGGGGGGGGGGGGGGGGGGGGGGGGGGGGGGGGGGGGGGGGGGGGGGGGGGGGGGGGGGGGGGGGGGGGGGGGGGGGGGGGGGGGGGGGGGGGGGGGGGGGGGGGGGGGGGGGGGGGGGGGGGGGGGGGGGGGGGGGGGGGGGGGGGGGGGGGGGGGGGGGGGGGGGGGGGGGGGGGGGGGGGGGGGGGGGGGGGGGGGGGGGGGGGGGGGGGGGGGGGGGGGGGGGGGGGGGGGGGGGGGGGGGGGGGGGGGGGGGGGGGGGGGGGGGGGGGGGGGGGGGGGGGGGGGGGGGGGGGGGGGGGGGGGGGGGGGGGGGGGGGGGGGGGGGGGGGGGGGGGGGGGGGGGGGGGGGGGGGGGGGGGGGGGGGGGGGGGGGGGGGGGGGGGGGGGGGGGGGGGGGGGGGGGGGGGGGGGGGGGGGGGGGGGGGGGGGGGGGGGGGGGGGGGGGGGGGGGGGGGGTGGGGGGGGGGGGGGGGGGGGGGGGGGGGGGGGGGGGGGGGGGGGGGGGGGGGGGGGGGGGGGGGGGGGGGGGGGGGGGGGGGGGGGGGGGGGGGGGGGGGGGGGGGGGGGGGGGGGGGGGGGGGGGGGGGGGGGGGGGGGGGGGGGGGGGGGGGGGGGGGGGGGGGGGGGGGGGGGGGGGGGGGGGGGGGGGGGGGGGGGGGGGGGGGGGGGGGGGGGGGGGGGGGGGGGGGGGGGGGGGGGGGGGGGGGGGGGGGGGGGGGGGGGGGGGGGGGGGGGGGGGGGGGGGGGGGGGGGGGGGGGGGGGGGGGGGGGGGGGGGGGGGGGGGGGGGGGGGGGGGGGGGGGGGGGGGGGGGGGGGGGGGGGGGGGGGGGGGGGGGGGGGGGGGGGGGGGGGGGGGGGGGGGGGGGGGGGGGGGGGGGGGGGGGGGGGGGGGGGGGGGGGGGGGGGGGGGGGGGGGGGGGGGGGGGGGGGGGGGGGGGGGGGGGGGGGGGGGGGGGGGGGGGGGGGGGGGGGGGGGGGGGGGGGGGGGGGGGGGGGGGGGGGGTGGGGGGGGGGGGGGGGGGGGGGGGGGGGGGGGGGGGGGGGGGGGGGGGGGGGGGGGGGGGGGGGGGGGGGGGGGGGGGGGGGGGGGGGGGGGGGGGGGGGGGGGGGGGGGGGGGGGGGGGGGGGGGGGGGGGGGGGGGGGGGGGGGGGGGGGGGGGGGGGGGGGGGGGGGGGGGGGGGGGGGGGGGGGGGGGGGGGGGGGGGGGGGGGGGGGGGGGGGGGGGGGGGGGGGGGGGGGGGGGGGGGGGGGGGGGGGGGGGGGGGGGGGGGGGGGGGGGGGGGGGGGGGGGGGGGGGGGGGGGGGGGGGGGGGGGGGGGGGGGGGGGGGGGGGGGGGGGGGGGGGGGGGGGGGGGGGGGGGGGGGGGGGGGGGGGGGGGGGGGGGGGGGGGGGGGGGGGGGGGGGGGGGGGGGGGGGGGGGGGGGGGGGGGGGGGGGGGGGGGGGGGGGGGGGGGGGGGGGGGGGGGGGGGGGGGGGGGGGGGGGGGGGGGGGGGGGGGGGGGGGGGGGGGGGGGGGGGGGGGGGGGGGGGGGGGGGGGGGGGGGGGGGGGGGGGGGGGGGGGGGGGGGGGGGGGGGGGGGGGGGGGGGGGGGGGGGGGGGGGGGGGGGGGGGGGGGGGGGGGGGGGGGGGGGGGGGGGGGGGGGGGGGGGGGGGGGGGGGGGGGGGGGGGGGGGGGGGGGGGGGGGGGGGGGGGGGGGGGGGGGGGGGGGGGGGGGGGGGGGGGGGGGGGGGGGGGGGGGGGGGGGGGGGGGGGGGGGGGGGGGGGGGGGGGGGGGGGGGGGGGGGGGGGGGGGGGGGGGGGGGGGGGGGGGGGGGGGGGGGGGGGGGGGGGGGGGGGGGGGGGGGGGGGGGGGGGGGGGGGGGGGGGGGGGGGGGGGGGGGGGGGGGGGGGGGGGGGGGGGGGGGGGGGGGGGGGGGGGGGGGGGGGGGGGGGGGGGGGGGGGGGGGGGGGGGGGGGGGGGGGGGGGGGGGGGGGGGGGGGGGGGGGGGGGGGGGGGGGGGGGGGGGGGGGGGGGGGGGGGGGGGGGGGGGGGGGGGGGGGGGGGGGGGGGGGGGGGGGGGGGGGGGGGGGGGGGGGGGGGGGGGGGGGGGGGGGGGGGGGGGGGGGGGGGGGGGGGGGGGGGGGGGGGGGGGGGGGGGGGGGGGGGGGGGGGGGGGGGGGGGGGGGGGGGGGGGGGGGGGGGGGGGGGGGGGGGGGGGGGGGGGGGGGGGGGGGGGGGGGGGGGGGGGGGGGGGGGGGGGGGGGGGGGGGGGGGGGGGGGGGGGGGGGGGGGGGGGGGGGGGGGGGGGGGGGGGGGGGGGGGGGGGGGGGGGGGGGGGGGGGGGGGGGGGGGGGGGGGGGGGGGGGGGGGGGGGGGGGGGGGGGGGGGGGGGGGGGGGGGGGGGGGGGGGGGGGGGGGGGGGGGGGGGGGGGGGGGGGGGGGGGGGGGGGGGGGGGGGGGGGGGGGGGGGGGGGGGGGGGGGGGGGGGGGGGGGGGGGGGGGGGGGGGGGGGGGGGGGGGGGGGGGGGGGGGGGGGGGGGGGGGGGGGGGGGGGGGGGGGGGGGGGGGGGGGGGGGGGGGGGGGGGGGGGGGGGGGGGGGGGGGGGGGGGGGGGGGGGGGGGGGGGGGGGGGGGGGGGGGGGGGGGGGGGGGGGGGGGGGGGGGGGGGGGGGGGGGGGGGGGGGGGGGGGGGGGGGGGGGGGGGGGGGGGGGGGGGGGGGGGGGGGGGGGGGGGGGGGGGGGGGGGGGGGGGGGGGGGGGGGGGGGGGGGGGGGGGGGGGGGGGGGGGGGGGGGGGGGGGGGGGGGGGGGGGGGGGGGGGGGGGGGGGGGGGGGGGGGGGGGGGGGGGGGGGGGGGGGGGGGGGGGGGGGGGGGGGGGGGGGGGGGGGGGGGGGGGGGGGGGGGGGGGGGGGGGGGGGGGGGGGGGGGGGGGGGGGGGGGGGGGGGGGGGGGGGGGGGGGGGGGGGGGGGGGGGGGGGGGGGGGGGGGGGGGGGGGGGGGGGGGGGGGGGGGGGGGGGGGGGGGGGGGGGGGGGGGGGGGGGGGGGGGGGGGGGGGGGGGGGGGGGGGGGGGGGGGGGGGGGGGGGGGGGGGGGGGGGGGGGGGGGGGGGGGGGGGGGGGGGGGGGGGGGGGGGGGGGGGGGGGGGGGGGGGGGGGGGGGGGGGGGGGGGGGGGGGGGGGGGGGGGGGGGGGGGGGGGGGGGGGGGGGGGGGGGGGGGGGGGGGGGGGGGGGGGGGGGGGGGGGGGGGGGGGGGGGGGGGGGGGGGGGGGGGGGGGGGGGGGGGGGGGGGGGGGGGGGGGGGGGGGGGGGGGGGGGGGGGGGGGGGGGGGGGGGGGGGGGGGGGGGGGGGGGGGGGGGGGGGGGGGGGGGGGGGGGGGGGGGGGGGGGGGGGGGGGGGGGGGGGGGGGGGGGGGGGGGGGGGGGGGGGGGGGGGGGGGGGGGGGGGGGGGGGGGGGGGGGGGGGGGGGGGGGGGGGGGGGGGGGGGGGGGGGGGGGGGGGGGGGGGGGGGGGGGGGGGGGGGGGGGGGGGGGGGGGGGGGGGGGGGGGGGGGGGGGGGGGGGGGGGGGGGGGGGGGGGGGGGGGGGGGGGGGGGGGGGGGGGGGGGGGGGGGGGGGGGGGGGGGGGGGGGGGGGGGGGGGGGGGGGGGGGGGGGGGGGGGGGGGGGGGGGGGGGGGGGGGGGGGGGGGGGGGGGGGGGGGGGGGGGGGGGGGGGGGGGGGGGGGGGGGGGGGGGGGGGGGGGGGGGGGGGGGGGGGGGGGGGGGGGGGGGGGGGGGGGGGGGGGGGGGGGGGGGGGGGGGGGGGGGGGGGGGGGGGGGGGGGGGGGGGGGGGGGGGGGGGGGGGGGGGGGGGGGGGGGGGGGGGGGGGGGGGGGGGGGGGGGGGGGGGGGGGGGGGGGGGGGGGGGGGGGGGGGGGGGGGGGGGGGGGGGGGGGGGGGGGGGGGGGGGGGGGGGGGGGGGGGGGGGGGGGGGGGGGGGGGGGGGGGGGGGGGGGGGGGGGGGGGGGGGGGGGGGGGGGGGGGGGGGGGGGGGGGGGGGGGGGGGGGGGGGGGGGGGGGGGGGGGGGGGGGGGGGGGGGGGGGGGGGGGGGGGGGGGGGGGGGGGGGGGGGGGGGGGGGGGGGGGGGGGGGGGGGGGGGGGGGGGGGGGGGGGGGGGGGGGGGGGGGGGGGGGGGGGGGGGGGGGGGGGGGGGGGGGGGGGGGGGGGGGGGGGGGGGGGGGGGGGGGGGGGGGGGGGGGGGGGGGGGGGGGGGGGGGGGGGGGGGGGGGGGGGGGGGGGGGGGGGGGGGGGGGGGGGGGGGGGGGGGGGGGGGGGGGGGGGGGGGGGGGGGGGGGGGGGGGGGGGGGGGGGGGGGGGGGGGGGGGGGGGGGGGGGGGGGGGGGGGGGGGGGGGGGGGGGGGGGGGGGGGGGGGGGGGGGGGGGGGGGGGGGGGGGGGGGGGGGGGGGGGGGGGGGGGGGGGGGGGGGGGGGGGGGGGGGGGGGGGGGGGGGGGGGGGGGGGGGGGGGGGGGGGGGGGGGGGGGGGGGGGGGGGGGGGGGGGGGGGGGGGGGGGGGGGGGGGGGGGGGGGGGGGGGGGGGGGGGGGGGGGGGGGGGGGGGGGGGGGGGGGGGGGGGGGGGGGGGGGGGGGGGGGGGGGGGGGGGGGGGGGGGGGGGGGGGGGGGGGGGGGGGGGGGGGGGGGGGGGGGGGGGGGGGGGGGGGGGGGGGGGGGGGGGGGGGGGGGGGGGGGGGGGGGGGGGGGGGGGGGGGGGGGGGGGGGGGGGGGGGGGGGGGGGGGGGGGGGGGGGGGGGGGGGGGGGGGGGGGGGGGGGGGGGGGGGGGGGGGGGGGGGGGGGGGGGGGGGGGGGGGGGGGGGGGGGGGGGGGGGGGGGGGGGGGGGGGGGGGGGGGGGGGGGGGGGGGGGGGGGGGGGGGGGGGGGGGGGGGGGGGGGGGGGGGGGGGGGGGGGGGGGGGGGGGGGGGGGGGGGGGGGGGGGGGGGGGGGGGGGGGGGGGGGGGGGGGGGGGGGGGGGGGGGGGGGGGGGGGGGGGGGGGGGGGGGGGGGGGGGGGGGGGGGGGGGGGGGGGGGGGGGGGGGGGGGGGGGGGGGGGGGGGGGGGGGGGGGGGGGGGGGGGGGGGGGGGGGGGGGGGGGGGGGGGGGGGGGGGGGGGGGGGGGGGGGGGGGGGGGGGGGGGGGGGGGGGGGGGGGGGGGGGGGGGGGGGGGGGGGGGGGGGGGGGGGGGGGGGGGGGGGGGGGGGGGGGGGGGGGGGGGGGGGGGGGGGGGGGGGGGGGGGGGGGGGGGGGGGGGGGGGGGGGGGGGGGGGGGGGGGGGGGGGGGGGGGGGGGGGGGGGGGGGGGGGGGGGGGGGGGGGGGGGGGGGGGGGGGGGGGGGGGGGGGGGGGGGGGGGGGGGGGGGGGGGGGGGGGGGGGGGGGGGGGGGGGGGGGGGGGGGGGGGGGGGGGGGGGGGGGGGGGGGGGGGGGGGGGGGGGGGGGGGGGGGGGGGGGGGGGGGGGGGGGGGGGGGGGGGGGGGGGGGGGGGGGGGGGGGGGGGGGGGGGGGGGGGGGGGGGGGGGGGGGGGGGGGGGGGGGGGGGGGGGGGGGGGGGGGGGGGGGGGGGGGGGGGGGGGGGGGGGGGGGGGGGGGGGGGGGGGGGGGGGGGGGGGGGGGGGGGGGGGGGGGGGGGGGGGGGGGGGGGGGGGGGGGGGGGGGGGGGGGGGGGGGGGGGGGGGGGGGGGGGGGGGGGGGGGGGGGGGGGGGGGGGGGGGGGGGGGGGGGGGGGGGGGGGGGGGGGGGGGGGGGGGGGGGGGGGGGGGGGGGGGGGGGGGGGGGGGGGGGGGGGGGGGGGGGGGGGGGGGGGGGGGGGGGGGGGGGGGGGGGGGGGGGGGGGGGGGGGGGGGGGGGGGGGGGGGGGGGGGGGGGGGGGGGGGGGGGGGGGGGGGGGGGGGGGGGGGGGGGGGGGGGGGGGGGGGGGGGGGGGGGGGGGGGGGGGGGGGGGGGGGGGGGGGGGGGGGGGGGGGGGGGGGGGGGGGGGGGGGGGGGGGGGGGGGGGGGGGGGGGGGGGGGGGGGGGGGGGGGGGGGGGGGGGGGGGGGGGGGGGGGGGGGGGGGGGGGGGGGGGGGGGGGGGGGGGGGGGGGGGGGGGGGGGGGGGGGGGGGGGGGGGGGGGGGGGGGGGGGGGGGGGGGGGGGGGGGGGGGGGGGGGGGGGGGGGGGGGGGGGGGGGGGGGGGGGGGGGGGGGGGGGGGGGGGGGGGGGGGGGGGGGGGGGGGGGGGGGGGGGGGGGGGGGGGGGGGGGGGGGGGGGGGGGGGGGGGGGGGGGGGGGGGGGGGGGGGGGGGGGGGGGGGGGGGGGGGGGGGGGGGGGGGGGGGGGGGGGGGGGGGGGGGGGGGGGGGGGGGGGGGGGGGGGGGGGGGGGGGGGGGGGGGGGGGGGGGGGGGGGGGGGGGGGGGGGGGGGGGGGGGGGGGGGGGGGGGGGGGGGGGGGGGGGGGGGGGGGGGGGGGGGGGGGGGGGGGGGGGGGGGGGGGGGGGGGGGGGGGGGGGGGGGGGGGGGGGGGGGGGGGGGGGGGGGGGGGGGGGGGGGGGGGGGGGGGGGGGGGGGGGGGGGGGGGGGGGGGGGGGGGGGGGGGGGGGGGGGGGGGGGGGGGGGGGGGGGGGGGGGGGGGGGGGGGGGGGGGGGGGGGGGGGGGGGGGGGGGGGGGGGGGGGGGGGGGGGGGGGGGGGGGGGGGGGGGGGGGGGGGGGGGGGGGGGGGGGGGGGGGGGGGGGGGGGGGGGGGGGGGGGGGGGGGGGGGGGGGGGGGGGGGGGGGGGGGGGGGGGGGGGGGGGGGGGGGGGGGGGGGGGGGGGGGGGGGGGGGGGGGGGGGGGGGGGGGGGGGGGGGGGGGGGGGGGGGGGGGGGGGGGGGGGGGGGGGGGGGGGGGGGGGGGGGGGGGGGGGGGGGGGGGGGGGGGGGGGGGGGGGGGGGGGGGGGGGGGGGGGGGGGGGGGGGGGGGGGGGGGGGGGGGGGGGGGGGGGGGGGGGGGGGGGGGGGGGGGGGGGGGGGGGGGGGGGGGGGGGGGGGGGGGGGGGGGGGGGGGGGGGGGGGGGGGGGGGGGGGGGGGGGGGGGGGGGGGGGGGGGGGGGGGGGGGGGGGGGGGGGGGGGGGGGGGGGGGGGGGGGGGGGGGGGGGGGGGGGGGGGGGGGGGGGGGGGGGGGGGGGGGGGGGGGGGGGGGGGGGGGGGGGGGGGGGGGGGGGGGGGGGGGGGGGGGGGGGGGGGGGGGGGGGGGGGGGGGGGGGGGGGGGGGGGGGGGGGGGGGGGGGGGGGGGGGGGGGGGGGGGGGGGGGGGGGGGGGGGGGGGGGGGGGGGGGGGGGGGGGGGGGGGGGGGGGGGGGGGGGGGGGGGGGGGGGGGGGGGGGGGGGGGGGGGGGGGGGGGGGGGGGGGGGGGGGGGGGGGGGGGGGGGGGGGGGGGGGGGGGGGGGGGGGGGGGGGGGGGGGGGGGGGGGGGGGGGGGGGGGGGGGGGGGGGGGGGGGGGGGGGGGGGGGGGGGGGGGGGGGGGGGGGGGGGGGGGGGGGGGGGGGGGGGGGGGGGGGGGGGGGGGGGGGGGGGGGGGGGGGGGGGGGGGGGGGGGGGGGGGGGGGGGGGGGGGGGGGGGGGGGGGGGGGGGGGGGGGGGGGGGGGGGGGGGGGGGGGGGGGGGGGGGGGGGGGGGGGGGGGGGGGGGGGGGGGGGGGGGGGGGGGGGGGGGGGGGGGGGGGGGGGGGGGGGGGGGGGGGGGGGGGGGGGGGGGGGGGGGGGGGGGGGGGGGGGGGGGGGGGGGGGGGGGGGGGGGGGGGGGGGGGGGGGGGGGGGGGGGGGGGGGGGGGGGGGGGGGGGGGGGGGGGGGGGGGGGGGGGGGGGGGGGGGGGGGGGGGGGGGGGGGGGGGGGGGGGGGGGGGGGGGGGGGGGGGGGGGGGGGGGGGGGGGGGGGGGGGGGGGGGGGGGGGGGGGGGGGGGGGGGGGGGGGGGGGGGGGGGGGGGGGGGGGGGGGGGGGGGGGGGGGGGGGGGGGGGGGGGGGGGGGGGGGGGGGGGGGGGGGGGGGGGGGGGGGGGGGGGGGGGGGGGGGGGGGGGGGGGGGGGGGGGGGGGGGGGGGGGGGGGGGGGGGGGGGGGGGGGGGGGGGGGGGGGGGGGGGGGGGGGGGGGGGGGGGGGGGGGGGGGGGGGGGGGGGGGGGGGGGGGGGGGGGGGGGGGGGGGGGGGGGGGGGGGGGGGGGGGGGGGGGGGGGGGGGGGGGGGGGGGGGGGGGGGGGGGGGGGGGGGGGGGGGGGGGGGGGGGGGGGGGGGGGGGGGGGGGGGGGGGGGGGGGGGGGGGGGGGGGGGGGGGGGGGGGGGGGGGGGGGGGGGGGGGGGGGGGGGGGGGGGGGGGGGGGGGGGGGGGGGGGGGGGGGGGGGGGGGGGGGGGGGGGGGGGGGGGGGGGGGGGGGGGGGGGGGGGGGGGGGGGGGGGGGGGGGGGGGGGGGGGGGGGGGGGGGGGGGGGGGGGGGGGGGGGGGGGGGGGGGGGGGGGGGGGGGGGGGGGGGGGGGGGGGGGGGGGGGGGGGGGGGGGGGGGGGGGGGGGGGGGGGGGGGGGGGGGGGGGGGGGGGGGGGGGGGGGGGGGGGGGGGGGGGGGGGGGGGGGGGGGGGGGGGGGGGGGGGGGGGGGGGGGGGGGGGGGGGGGGGGGGGGGGGGGGGGGGGGGGGGGGGGGGGGGGGGGGGGGGGGGGGGGGGGGGGGGGGGGGGGGGGGGGGGGGGGGGGGGGGGGGGGGGGGGGGGGGGGGGGGGGGGGGGGGGGGGGGGGGGGGGGGGGGGGGGGGGGGGGGGGGGGGGGGGGGGGGGGGGGGGGGGGGGGGGGGGGGGGGGGGGGGGGGGGGGGGGGGGGGGGGGGGGGGGGGGGGGGGGGGGGGGGGGGGGGGGGGGGGGGGGGGGGGGGGGGGGGGGGGGGGGGGGGGGGGGGGGGGGGGGGGGGGGGGGGGGGGGGGGGGGGGGGGGGGGGGGGGGGGGGGGGGGGGGGGGGGGGGGGGGGGGGGGGGGGGGGGGGGGGGGGGGGGGGGGGGGGGGGGGGGGGGGGGGGGGGGGGGGGGGGGGGGGGGGGGGGGGGGGGGGGGGGGGGGGGGGGGGGGGGGGGGGGGGGGGGGGGGGGGGGGGGGGGGGGGGGGGGGGGGGGGGGGGGGGGGGGGGGGGGGGGGGGGGGGGGGGGGGGGGGGGGGGGGGGGGGGGGGGGGGGGGGGGGGGGGGGGGGGGGGGGGGGGGGGGGGGGGGGGGGGGGGGGGGGGGGGGGGGGGGGGGGGGGGGGGGGGGGGGGGGGGGGGGGGGGGGGGGGGGGGGGGGGGGGGGGGGGGGGGGGGGGGGGGGGGGGGGGGGGGGGGGGGGGGGGGGGGGGGGGGGGGGGGGGGGGGGGGGGGGGGGGGGGGGGGGGGGGGGGGGGGGGGGGGGGGGGGGGGGGGGGGGGGGGGGGGGGGGGGGGGGGGGGGGGGGGGGGGGGGGGGGGGGGGGGGGGGGGGGGGGGGGGGGGGGGGGGGGGGGGGGGGGGGGGGGGGGGGGGGGGGGGGGGGGGGGGGGGGGGGGGGGGGGGGGGGGGGGGGGGGGGGGGGGGGGGGGGGGGGGGGGGGGGGGGGGGGGGGGGGGGGGGGGGGGGGGGGGGGGGGGGGGGGGGGGGGGGGGGGGGGGGGGGGGGGGGGGGGGGGGGGGGGGGGGGGGGGGGGGGGGGGGGGGGGGGGGGGGGGGGGGGGGGGGGGGGGGGGGGGGGGGGGGGGGGGGGGGGGGGGGGGGGGGGGGGGGGGGGGGGGGGGGGGGGGGGGGGGGGGGGGGGGGGGGGGGGGGGGGGGGGGGGGGGGGGGGGGGGGGGGGGGGGGGGGGGGGGGGGGGGGGGGGGGGGGGGGGGGGGGGGGGGGGGGGGGGGGGGGGGGGGGGGGGGGGGGGGGGGGGGGGGGGGGGGGGGGGGGGGGGGGGGGGGGGGGGGGGGGGGGGGGGGGGGGGGGGGGGGGGGGGGGGGGGGGGGGGGGGGGGGGGGGGGGGGGGGGGGGGGGGGGGGGGGGGGGGGGGGGGGGGGGGGGGGGGGGGGGGGGGGGGGGGGGGGGGGGGGGGGGGGGGGGGGGGGGGGGGGGGGGGGGGGGGGGGGGGGGGGGGGGGGGGGGGGGGGGGGGGGGGGGGGGGGGGGGGGGGGGGGGGGGGGGGGGGGGGGGGGGGGGGGGGGGGGGGGGGGGGGGGGGGGGGGGGGGGGGGGGGGGGGGGGGGGGGGGGGGGGGGGGGGGGGGGGGGGGGGGGGGGGGGGGGGGGGGGGGGGGGGGGGGGGGGGGGGGGGGGGGGGGGGGGGGGGGGGGGGGGGGGGGGGGGGGGGGGGGGGGGGGGGGGGGGGGGGGGGGGGGGGGGGGGGGGGGGGGGGGGGGGGGGGGGGGGGGGGGGGGGGGGGGGGGGGGGGGGGGGGGGGGGGGGGGGGGGGGGGGGGGGGGGGGGGGGGGGGGGGGGGGGGGGGGGGGGGGGGGGGGGGGGGGGGGGGGGGGGGGGGGGGGGGGGGGGGGGGGGGGGGGGGGGGGGGGGGGGGGGGGGGGGGGGGGGGGGGGGGGGGGGGGGGGGGGGGGGGGGGGGGGGGGGGGGGGGGGGGGGGGGGGGGGGGGGGGGGGGGGGGGGGGGGGGGGGGGGGGGGGGGGGGGGGGGGGGGGGGGGGGGGGGGGGGGGGGGGGGGGGGGGGGGGGGGGGGGGGGGGGGGGGGGGGGGGGGGGGGGGGGGGGGGGGGGGGGGGGGGGGGGGGGGGGGGGGGGGGGGGGGGGGGGGGGGGGGGGGGGGGGGGGGGGGGGGGGGGGGGGGGGGGGGGGGGGGGGGGGGGGGGGGGGGGGGGGGGGGGGGGGGGGGGGGGGGGGGGGGGGGGGGGGGGGGGGGGGGGGGGGGGGGGGGGGGGGGGGGGGGGGGGGGGGGGGGGGGGGGGGGGGGGGGGGGGGGGGGGGGGGGGGGGGGGGGGGGGGGGGGGGGGGGGGGGGGGGGGGGGGGGGGGGGGGGGGGGGGGGGGGGGGGGGGGGGGGGGGGGGGGGGGGGGGGGGGGGGGGGGGGGGGGGGGGGGGGGGGGGGGGGGGGGGGGGGGGGGGGGGGGGGGGGGGGGGGGGGGGGGGGGGGGGGGGGGGGGGGGGGGGGGGGGGGGGGGGGGGGGGGGGGGGGGGGGGGGGGGGGGGGGGGGGGGGGGGGGGGGGGGGGGGGGGGGGGGGGGGGGGGGGGGGGGGGGGGGGGGGGGGGGGGGGGGGGGGGGGGGGGGGGGGGGGGGGGGGGGGGGGGGGGGGGGGGGGGGGGGGGGGGGGGGGGGGGGGGGGGGGGGGGGGGGGGGGGGGGGGGGGGGGGGGGGGGGGGGGGGGGGGGGGGGGGGGGGGGGGGGGGGGGGGGGGGGGGGGGGGGGGGGGGGGGGGGGGGGGGGGGGGGGGGGGGGGGGGGGGGGGGGGGGGGGGGGGGGGGGGGGGGGGGGGGGGGGGGGGGGGGGGGGGGGGGGGGGGGGGGGGGGGGGGGGGGGGGGGGGGGGGGGGGGGGGGGGGGGGGGGGGGGGGGGGGGGGGGGGGGGGGGGGGGGGGGGGGGGGGGGGGGGGGGGGGGGGGGGGGGGGGGGGGGGGGGGGGGGGGGGGGGGGGGGGGGGGGGGGGGGGGGGGGGGGGGGGGGGGGGGGGGGGGGGGGGGGGGGGGGGGGGGGGGGGGGGGGGGGGGGGGGGGGGGGGGGGGGGGGGGGGGGGGGGGGGGGGGGGGGGGGGGGGGGGGGGGGGGGGGGGGGGGGGGGGGGGGGGGGGGGGGGGGGGGGGGGGGGGGGGGGGGGGGGGGGGGGGGGGGGGGGGGGGGGGGGGGGGGGGGGGGGGGGGGGGGGGGGGGGGGGGGGGGGGGGGGGGGGGGGGGGGGGGGGGGGGGGGGGGGGGGGGGGGGGGGGGGGGGGGGGGGGGGGGGGGGGGGGGGGGGGGGGGGGGGGGGGGGGGGGGGGGGGGGGGGGGGGGGGGGGGGGGGGGGGGGGGGGGGGGGGGGGGGGGGGGGGGGGGGGGGGGGGGGGGGGGGGGGGGGGGGGGGGGGGGGGGGGGGGGGGGGGGGGGGGGGGGGGGGGGGGGGGGGGGGGGGGGGGGGGGGGGGGGGGGGGGGGGGGGGGGGGGGGGGGGGGGGGGGGGGGGGGGGGGGGGGGGGGGGGGGGGGGGGGGGGGGGGGGGGGGGGGGGGGGGGGGGGGGGGGGGGGGGGGGGGGGGGGGGGGGGGGGGGGGGGGGGGGGGGGGGGGGGGGGGGGGGGGGGGGGGGGGGGGGGGGGGGGGGGGGGGGGGGGGGGGGGGGGGGGGGGGGGGGGGGGGGGGGGGGGGGGGGGGGGGGGGGGGGGGGGGGGGGGGGGGGGGGGGGGGGGGGGGGGGGGGGGGGGGGGGGGGGGGGGGGGGGGGGGGGGGGGGGGGGGGGGGGGGGGGGGGGGGGGGGGGGGGGGGGGGGGGGGGGGGGGGGGGGGGGGGGGGGGGGGGGGGGGGGGGGGGGGGGGGGGGGGGGGGGGGGGGGGGGGGGGGGGGGGGGGGGGGGGGGGGGGGGGGGGGGGGGGGGGGGGGGGGGGGGGGGGGGGGGGGGGGGGGGGGGGGGGGGGGGGGGGGGGGGGGGGGGGGGGGGGGGGGGGGGGGGGGGGGGGGGGGGGGGGGGGGGGGGGGGGGGGGGGGGGGGGGGGGGGGGGGGGGGGGGGGGGGGGGGGGGGGGGGGGGGGGGGGGGGGGGGGGGGGGGGGGGGGGGGGGGGGGGGGGGGGGGGGGGGGGGGGGGGGGGGGGGGGGGGGGGGGGGGGGGGGGGGGGGGGGGGGGGGGGGGGGGGGGGGGGGGGGGGGGGGGGGGGGGGGGGGGGGGGGGGGGGGGGGGGGGGGGGGGGGGGGGGGGGGGGGGGGGGGGGGGGGGGGGGGGGGGGGGGGGGGGGGGGGGGGGGGGGGGGGGGGGGGGGGGGGGGGGGGGGGGGGGGGGGGGGGGGGGGGGGGGGGGGGGGGGGGGGGGGGGGGGGGGGGGGGGGGGGGGGGGGGGGGGGGGGGGGGGGGGGGGGGGGGGGGGGGGGGGGGGGGGGGTGGGGGGGGGGGGGGGGGGGGGGGGGGGGGGGGGGGGGGGGGGGGGGGGGGGGGGGGGGGGGGGGGGGGGGGGGGGGGGGGGGGGGGGGGGGGGGGGGGGGGGGGGGGGGGGGGGGGGGGGGGGGGGGGGGGGGGGGGGGGGGGGGGGGGGGGGGGGGGGGGGGGGGGGGGGGGGGGGGGGGGGGGGGGGGGGGGGGGGGGGGGGGGGGGGGGGGGGGGGGGGGGGGGGGGGGGGGGGGGGGGGGGGGGGGGGGGGGGGGGGGGGGGGGGGGGGGGGGGGGGGGGGGGGGGGGGGGGGGGGGGGGGGGGGGGGGGGGGGGGGGGGGGGGGGGGGGGGGGTGGGGGGGGGGGGGGGGGGGGGGGGGGGGGGGGGGGGGGGGGGGGGGGGGGGGGGGGGGGGGGGGGGGGGGGGGGGGGGGGGGGGGGGGGGGGGGGGGGGGGGGGGGGGGGGGGGGGGGGGGGGGGGGGGGGGGGGGGGGGGGGGGGGGGGGGGGGGGGGGGGGGGGGGGGGGGGGGGGGGGGGGGGGGGGGGGGGGGGGGGGGGGGGGGGGGGGGGGGGGGGGGGGGGGGGGGGGGGGGGGGGGGGGGGGGGGGGGGGGGGGGGGGGGGGGGGGGGGGGGGGGGGGGGGGGGGGGGGGGGGGGGGGGGGGGGGGGGGGGGGGGGGGGGGGGGGGGGGGGGGGGGGGGGGGGGGGGGGGGGGGGGGGGGGGGGGGGGGGGGGGGGGGGGGGGGGGGGGGGGGGGGGGGGGGGGGGGGGGGGGGGGGGGGGGGGGGGGGGGGGGGGGGGGGGGGGGGGGGGGGGGGGGGGGGGGGGGGGGGGGGGGGGGGGGGGGGGGGGGGGGGGGGGGGGGGGGGGGGGGGGGGGGGGGGGGGGGGGGGGGGGGGGGGGGGGGGGGGGGGGGGGGGGGGGGGGGGGGGGGGGGGGGGGGGGGGGGGGGGGGGGGGGGGGGGGGGGGGGGGGGGGGGGGGGGGGGGGGGGGGGGGGGGGGGGGGGGGGGGGGGGGGGGGGGGGGGGGGGGGGGGGGGGGGGGGGGGGGGGGGGGGGGGGGGGGGGGGGGGGGGTGGGGGGGGGGGGGGGGGGGGGGGGGGGGGGGGGGGGGGGGGGGGGGGGGGGGGGGGGGGGGGGGGGGGGGGGGGGGGGGGGGGGGGGGGGGGGGGGGGGGGGGGGGGGGGGGGGGGGGGGGGGGGGGGGGGGGGGGGGGGGGGGGGGGGGGGGGGGGGGGGGGGGGTGGGGGGGGGGGGGGGGGGGGGGGGGGGGGGGGGGGGGGGGGGGGGGGGGGGGGGGGGGGGGGGGGGGGGGGGGGGGGGGGGGGGGGGGGGGGGGGGGGGGGGGGGGGGGGGGGGGGGGGGGGGGGGGGGGGGGGGGGGGGGGGGGGGGGGGGGGGGGGGGGGGGGGGGGGGGGGGGGGGGGGGGGGGGGGGGGGGGGGGGGGGGGGGGGGGGGGGGGGGGGGGGGGGGGGGGGGGGGGGGGGGGGGGGGGGGGGGGGGGGGGGGGGGGGGGGGGGGGGGGGGGGGGGGGGGGGGGGGGGGGGGGGGGGGGGGGGGGGGGGGGGGGGGGGGGGGGGGGGGGGGGGGGGGGGTGGGGGGGGGGGGGGGGGGGGGGGGGGGGGGGGGGGGGGGGGGGGGGGGGGGGGGGGGGGGGGGGGGGGGGGGGGGGGGGGGGGGGGGGGGGGGGGGGGGGGGGGGGGGGGGGGGGGGGGGGGGGGGGGGGGGGGGGGGGGGGGGGGGGGGGGGGGGGGGGGGGGGGGGGGGGGGGGGGGGGGGGGGGGGGGGGGGGGGGGGGGGGGGGGGGGGGGGGGGGGGGGGGGGGGGGGGGGGGGGGGGGGGGGGGGGGGGGGGGGGGGGGGGGGGGGGGGGGGGGGGGGGGGGGGGGGGGGGGGGGGGGGGGGGGGGGGGGGGGGGGGGGGGGGGGGGGGGGGGGGGGGGGGGGGGGGGGGGGGGGGGGGGGGGGGGGGGGGGGGGGGGGGGGGGGGGGGGGGGGGGGGGGGGGGGGGGGGGGGGGGGGGGGGGGGGGGGGGGGGGGGGGGGGGGGGGGGGGGGGGGGGGGGGGGGGGGGGGGGGGGGGGGGGGGGGGGGGGGGGGGTGGGGGGGGGGGGGGGGGGGGGGGGGGGGGGGGGGGGGGGGGGGGGGGGGGGGGGGGGGGGGGGGGGGGGGGGGGGGGGGGGGGGGGGGGGGGGGGGGGGGGGGGGGGGGGGGGGGGGGGGGGGGGGGGGGGGGGGGGGGGGGGGGGGGGGGGGGTGGGGGGGGGGGGGGGGGGGGGGGGGGGGGGGGGGGGGGGGGGGGGGGGGGGGGGGGGGGGGGGGGGGGGGGGGGGGGGGGGGGGGGGGGGGGGGGGGGGGGGGGGGGGGGGGGGGGGGGGGGGGGGGGGGGGGGGGGGGGGGGGGGGGGGGGGGGGGGGGGGGGGGGGGGGGGGGGGGGGGGGGGGGGGGGGGGGGGGGGGGGGGGGGGGGGGGGGGGGGGGGGGGGGGGGGGGGGGGGGGGGGGGGGGGGGGGGGGGGGGGGGGGGGGGGGGGGGGGGGGGGGGGGGGGGGGGGGGGGGGGGGGGGGGGGGGGGGGGGGGGGGGGGGGGGGGGGGGGGGGGGGGGGGGGGGGGGGGGGGGGGGGGGGGGGGGGGGGGGGGGGGGGGGGGGGGGGGGGGGGGGGGGGGGGGGGGGGGGGGGGGGGGGGGGGGGGGGGGGGGGGGGGGGGGGGGGGGGGGGGGGGGGGGGGGGGGGGGGGGGGGGGGGGGGGGGGGGGGGGGGGGGGGGGGGGGGGGGGGGGGGGGGGGGGGGGGGGGGGGGGGGGGGGGGGGGGGGGGGGGGGGGGGGGGGGGGGGGGGGGGGGGGGGGGGGGGGGGGGGGGGGGGGGGGGGGGGGGGGGGGGGGGGGGGGGGGGGGGGGGGGGGGGGGGGGGGGGGGGGGGGGGGGGGGGGGGGGGGGGGGGGGGGGGGGGGGGGGGGGGGGGGGGGGGGGGGGGGGGGGGGGGGGGGGGGGGGGGGGGGGGGGGGGGGGGGGGGGGGGGGGGGGGGGGGGGGGGGGGGGGGGGGGGGGGGGGGGGGGGGGGGGGGGGGGGGGGGGGGGGGGGGGGGGGGGGGGGGGGGGGGGGGGGGGGGGGGGGGGGGGGGGGGGGGGGGGGGGGGGGGGGGGGGGGGGGGGGGGGGGGGGGGGGGGGGGGGGGGGGGGGGGGGGGGGGGGGGGGGGGGGGGGGGGGGGGGGGGGGGGGGGGGGGGGGGGGGGGGGGGGGGGGGGGGGGGGGGGGGGGGGGGGGGGGGGGGGGGGGGGGGGGGGGGGGGGGGGGGGGGGGGGGGGGGGGGGGGGGGGGGGGGGGGGGGGGGGGGGGGGGGGGGGGGGGGGGGGGGGGGGGGGGGGGGGGGGGGGGGGGGGGGGGGGGGGGGGGGGGGGGGGGGGGGGGGGGGGGTGGGGGGGGGGGGGGGGGGGGGGGGGGGGGGGGGGGGGGGGGGGGGGGGGGGGGGGGGGGGGGGGGGGGGGGGGGGGGGGGGGGGGGGGGGGGGGGGGGGGGGGGGGGGGGGGGGGGGGGGGGGGGGGGGGGGGGGGGGGGGGGGGGGGGGGGGGGGGGGGGGGGGGGGGGGGGGGGGGGGGGGGGGGGGGGGGGGGGGGGGGGGGGGGGGGGGGGGGGGGGGGGGGGGGGGGGGGGGGGGGGGGGGGGGGGGGGGGGGGGGGGGGGGGGGGGGGGGGGGGGGGGGGGGGGGGGGGGGGGGGGGGGGGGGGGGGGGGGGGGGGGGGGGGGGGGGGGGGGGGGGGGGGGGGGGGGGGGGGGGGGGGGGGGGGGGGGGGGGGTGGGGGGGGGGGGGGGGGGGGGGGGGGGGGGGGGGGGGGGGGGGGGGGGGGGGGGGGGGGGGTGGGGGGGGGGGGGGGGGGGGGGGGGGGGGGGGGGGGGGGGGGGGGGGGGGGGGGGGGGGTGGGGGGGGGGGGGGGGGGGGGGGGGTGGGGGGGGGGGGGGGGGGGGGGGGGGGGGGGGTGGGGGGGGGGGGGGGGGGGGGGGGGGGGGGGGGGGGGGGGGGGTGGGGGGGGGGGGGGGGGGGGGGGGGGTGGGGGGGGGGGGTGGGGGGGGGGGGGGGGGGGGGGGGGGGGGGGGGGGGGGGGGGGGGGGGGGGGGGGGGGGGGGGGGGGG
>NZ_JAHLEK010000013.1:0-22382 GCF_020131375.1 Pseudonocardia sp. ICBG1034 | reverse complement strand
TCGACACCGACCCCTGCCCTAGCTCAGCTACTACGCGGAGGACGAGGTGGCGAGGTCAAGCTGAAGTTGTTGTTGTCCGTGTTGTGGATCGCGGCCTCCCCGCCCTACGACACGACGATGCCCGGCCGAATCTGGGCTGAACTGATCGGCTTGCCCGACCCTGGTCGACGGGGAACCCACCGGATCAGCGCAGCAACACGTCAGCTCAAAAAGCAGAACTTCGTGACAACCCGAAGCCGACCGGGCGAGCCCACCGAGATCGTGCTGTTGAACGAGACCGGCAGCGGCGAGCCGTACACCAGCCCGGGACAGCGAGTCGCACAACTCGCTCGTGCCGAAGAAGACTTCGAACGTGACCGGTACTTCCGCGTCCCGAAAGAGTTCTGGACCAACGGCTGGGTTGCGGTGCTTGATGGTCCCGCTGTAGCAATGTTGCTGGTCCTGCTAAGCCTCGCCGCCGGGCGCAGCGACAACGATTTGTGGATCGCCCCTGAAGTTGCCGACCGACGGTTCCACCTCTCAGCTGAAACTCGCAAGAAGGGGTTCGACCGGCTACGCGACGTCGGCCTCGTTACCGTGCACCGTCGCCCCGTAACCCGTCAGCTCGACTCCACTCGCCACAGAAATGTCTACGATTTTAATCGTGAGGTTATGACTGAATCTGTACCGAAATAAACTAGAAAAGCAAGATTCATCGCCTACTTATAAAAAACGAACTGGTAACTCGGCGTCACTAACACGATTGAGATCAACTAATTTTCAGGCCTCACACCTATGCATCAAATGATCTTGAGGGACACGTCGTACCCGCCGTAGTCACGTCGCGTGTCGTCGTCCTATCGACGACATACCTTCAGTCGTGATCATTTTTAATGCATAGGTGCATGGCCTGTGATTGGTCTGGCCTGTGGTCAGTCAGCGGCAGCGGGTGCAGCGGTGGGTGAGCCGGTGTGTCGAGCGACACGGGAATGTCAGTGTCGGCGCCAGGGTGTGTCAGTGGATGGCGCCATGTGAATGTCAGTACGTGCTGGGACGTGGCGGGCGTCGAGGAGCAGGGCGTAGCGGGCGTCGTCGGTGAGTTCGAGGTCGTGGGCTCGGTACCGGCGGCGGACGAGGCCAGAAGCCGCACACGACCTCGGTGTAGGGCCCGGGCGGGACGCAGCGGTGGCAGAACCCGCGGGCGACCAGCTCGCCCGCCTCGCGGATCAGCCAGCGCACCGCGAGCTCGGCCCGCAACCGCGCCACGGTCTCCGCGCTGTTCGGCCGGCACCCGCACCCGGGGCACCCCCCACCGGAGGGGGTGCGCGGTTCCGGCCGGGGCGCGCTCATCAGCCGAGACCAGCCCGCCCGACCTCGGCGTGCCCGGCGCTACCGCGCGGCCGCGGGGGAGGTGGATCCGCCAGGATCGTCACGCCCGAGATGATGGACCTTCTCGCGGGGACCGTGACGTCGACTCGCCGAGGCCTCGCCAAGTCCGTTCCGGGCCAGGTCAGGCCAGCCAGGCGATCTGCACCAGGTCGACCCTGCGCTCGGAGTCCAGGATGAGGTAGGCCGCGACGCCCTCGTGGCCGGGACCGAACGACATCGTCCGCACCGGCCCGTGCGGGTTGGCGGGGTTGACCGGGCCGCCGGCCCACGGGTCGAGCTCCAGCAGCACCCGTAGCTCGGCGAACGCGGCCAGCGCCGGCGCGGGCAGCGCGTCGAGCTGGTGCTGGATGTGGTCGTCGGTGACGACGCGGTACACCTACAGACCGGCCCTGGCCCGGGTGAGCTCGAACGGCTCCCCGTCGGGCACCGGCTCACCGGACAGCGTCTCGGCCACGCGGCGCACCATCCACACGAAGTTCTCCGGGTCGCGCTGCAGCAGCGCCAGTCGCCGCCAGTGCTCCAACGTCTGGAACAACTCGCCCAGGTCCAGGCTCACCCGCGCGGCGGCCAGCGCGGCGACGTAGGCGACGTCGAACGCGCCCTGGTCGGCGGGCAGCAGCGCGGCCCGGATCGCCGCCGGCGCCGCCCCCGGCGCCAGCGGGTGCCCACCGGCCGGCTGCTCGTCGTAGGCGTAGGTCGCGCTCACGACGGTGAGCCTATCCGGGCCACCGGTCCGGCCCCAGGCTGCGACGCCACCGGTCGTGTCACCGGCCACCGGTCGGCGGTTCGCGTGAGGGCAGCAGAGCGTCGTACTTGGTGACGTCGGGTGGGGGTCGGGTGTCGGCGGGCAGCGCGGCCAGGACGGTGTCGAGCGTCGGGGTGGCGCCGGCGGCGGGGTGGCCG
The DNA here is from genome assembly GCF_020131375.1 of Pseudonocardia sp. ICBG1034. Taxonomy (NCBI): domain Bacteria; kingdom Bacillati; phylum Actinomycetota; class Actinomycetes; order Pseudonocardiales; family Pseudonocardiaceae; genus Pseudonocardia; species Pseudonocardia sp. ICBG1034. The sequence continues at coordinate 20,111 of NZ_JAHLEK010000013.1, read as the reverse complement.
AGTTCGGGGACGTACTTGTAGATCGTGGAGCGGCTCACGCCGAGCAGCCGCGCGATCGAGGAGACGGTGTTGTTCGGGTGCGTCAGCAGGTCCCGGGCGTGGCGCACCTGTTCCGGGGTCATCGCGGGGGGTCGGCCCAGCCGGACCCCGCGGGCCCGCGCGGCGGCCAGGCCCTCGCGGGTCCCTTCGACGATCGTTTGCCGACGGGGCGGCGACGGGGGAGCAAGGGGGAGCGCGGCACGAGATCCGCTCGTCATCGCTCACTCTCGACCCCTGACAGCATCGCCGAAGCTGCGCGCAGTGGCTGGGCTGCAAGGTTGCTGGCCCGAGGAGGGCGATCTCACCCACCACCCTGCTGGCAATCCCGATGTAACCGTGGTTACGGTGCATGCCTCGCTTTGCCGGAAGCAGTGCGCCCGATCCACGGGGGGTTTCGTCCGTGAGTTCTACGCCCGATCCACGGGAGGTTTCGTCGGTGAGCTCGTCCGAGCCGAAGGATCCCACCGGCGCCGACTCGCCACCCGCGAACGCGGTGTCCGAGCCGGTGCGCGATCTGGTGCCGTTCCGCAGCGCGGTACGGGCCTGGTTCTTGATCTCGCTGCAGACCTTCGGCGGGCCGGCCGGGCAGATCGCGGTGATGCAGCGCACGCTGGTGGACGAGCGACGCTGGATCGGTCAGCGCCGGTTCCTGCACGCCCTGAACTACTGCATGCTGTTGCCCGGCCCGGAGGCCCAGCAGTTGGCGATCTATGTCGGGTGGCTGCTCAACGGCACCCGCGGCGGGGTCGTGGCGGGCACGTTGTTCGTCCTTCCCGGCCTGCTCGCGCTGTTGGCCCTGTCCGCGATCTACGTGGCGTTCGGGGAGACCACCGCGGTCGTGGCGCTGTTCGCCGGGCTGGCCCCGGCGGTGCTCGCGATCGTCGTCCAGGCTGTGGTCCGGGTCGGCCGTCGGGCGTTGGCCCACCCGGCGCTGGTCGCGGTCGCCGTGGCGGCGTTCCTCGCGCTGGCCGTGTTCGCCGTGCCCTTCCCCGTCGTGGTGGCCGCCGCGGCCGCGGTCGGTTGGGCGCTGGGCCGGTTCGCGCCGCACACGATGCGTCGGGGCGGCCAGCACGATGCGGTCGAGGGCCCGGAGCCGGTGATCCCCGACGACGCCCTGCACGCCGAACCTCCCAGCACCGCCCGCACTGTCCGGGTGCTCGCCGTCGGTCTGTTGCTCTGGGCCGCACCGCTGGTCGCCGTGGCCGTGCTCGCCGGCACCGGCAGCGTGCTCACCGAGCAGGGCTTGTTCTTCTCCGGGACCGCGCTGGTCACCTTCGGCGGCGCCTACGCCGTGCTCCCCTACGTCGCCCAGCGCGCGGTGGAGGTCTACGGCTGGCTCGCCCCCGGGGAGATGGTCCGCGGCCTGGCGCTGGCCGAGACCACCCCCGGCCCGCTGATCATGGTCGTGCAGTTCGTCGCGTTCCTCGGCGCCTTCCGCGACCCCGGCACGCTCGACCCCTGGGTCGCCGCGGTGATCGCCTCGTTGCTGGTCACCTGGGTGACCTTCGTGCCCAGCTTCCTGTTCATCTTCCTCGGCGCCCCCTACATCGAGCGCCTGCGCAACAACCGCTCCCTCTCGGCGGCGTTGACCGGGATCACCGCCGCCGTGGTCGGCGTGATCGCCAACCTGGCCCTCTACTTCACCCTGCACACCCTGTTCCGCGAGACCAGCACCACCACCTGGGGGCCCGTGCAGCTCGAGATCCCCGACCTCGCCACCGTCCAACCGCTGGCCATCGGCATCACCCTCGCCGCCTTCCTGATGATCTTCCGGTTCCGCTGGTCGATGCTGCGCACCCTCGGTGTCTGTGCCCTGCTCGGTCTGGCCGCCGCCGTGGTCGCCCCCGCCCTGCTGTAACCCCGGCCACCCGTTGGGGTGACCCACGCCGGCGCCGCGTTTTGTAACCGTGGTTCCATGGGTAGGTGGGGAAGGTGATCATCAGGTGGAGCGGAAGGAGGCCGGTGACGGTGGGCAGCGGCAGTGGCAGTGGTGGGGGCAACGGCAGGCGAGCAAGTCGGATGCTGGCGGTGATGGGCGCCGCGGCGCTGGTGGTCACCGGGTGCAGCGCTTCCGGTGCTGATCCGGAGCCGGCGACAAGCCAGGCCGCGCCGGCGGCGCAGTCCGGCGATGGCGGGGGTGCGCGGACGGCGCAGCCGGTGGCGACGACGGAGGCGGACTGGCAGCCGGTGGCCCAGGCGCTGGGCCGGCCGGGCACGCTCTCGGACGACGGGCTGGTCTACCGGGTCGGCTTCCCGCGCAATGACCTGTCGGTGCGCAGCGACGACGTGCAGATCAAGCCCGGGCTGGCGCTGGGCTCCTACGCGGCGTTCTCCCGCTACCCCGACGGCACCGTGGTGATGATGGGCGATCTGGTGGTCACCGAGGCGGAGCTGCCGCCGGTGACCGATGCGTTGCAGGCCGGCGGGGTGGCACAGACCGCGGTGCACAAGCACCTGTTGGCCCACGAGCCGCAGGTGTGGTGGAGCCACATCCACGGCGCCGGCCCGGACCCGGTCGCGATGGCCCAGACCGTGCGGATGGCGCTGAATCGGACCAGTACCCCGCCGCCGGCGCAGCCCGGGCCGACACCGGAACCGGAGCTGGACACCGCCGCGATCGACGCCGCGCTGGGCGCCAAGGGCAGCAACGAGGGCGGGATCTACAAGTTCTCGTTCAAACGCAACGAGGCGATCAGCGGCGCGCACGGCGTGCTCGCGCCCGCCATGGGCATCACCACGGCGATCAACTTTCAGCCCACCGGCGGGGGCCGGGCCGCGATCAACGGCGACTTCGCCATGGTCGCCGAGGAGGTGCAGCCGGTGATCCAGGCGCTGCGCGAGGGCGGCATCGAGATCGTCGAGGTGCACAACCACAGCCTCGATGACCAGCCGCGGCTGTTCTACATGCACTTCTGGGCCAACGACGACGCGGGCAAGCTCGCCGCGGCCCTGGGCAACGCGGTCCGCGCGCACAACGTCAGCCCCACCGGCTGACCCCGGTAGGCAAAGGAAGTGGTGACCAATGCGACCACGCAACGCACTGGACTGGGTGGCGTTCGTGTTCCTGCTGATCGGGGCCTTTGCCTGGGCGGCGTTCCTCACCGACGTCAACGTGCTCGACCGGGCGCTGGAACCGATCGCGGACCCGCTCGACGACGTCGTGTTCATCCTGATCGGACTGTCCGGGCTGTACTGGGTGGCCCGGGTGCTCGGGCTCGGACCGAAGACCGAGCGATGACCTCCGGCCGATCCGGCGGCGACTCCGCCCGGGTGGGGCAGTGGGTGATGCTGCAGTACCGGCTGCCACGCGAGCCGAGCACGCCGCGGATCGCGGTGTGGCGCAAGCTGCGCCGACTCGGGGTGGCCCAGCTCGCCGACGGGCTCGTCGCGCTGCCCGCCGACCCCCGCACCCGCGAGCAGCTGGAATGGATCGCCGACGAGGTACTCGGCGCGGGGGGTGCGTCGGGGATCTGGATCGCGCAGCCGGCCACCGCGCACCAAGAACGCGAGCTGGCCACCACCATGGCCGCGGCGCGCGCCGCCGAGTACCAGGCGATCACCGCCGAGGCCACCACCGGCGCGGGGCTGGATGAGGCCGGGCGGGCATCGCTGGCGCGGCGGCTGCGCGCCGAGCTGCGCCGGATCGTCCGCCGCGACTACTTCCCCCCGCCCGAACGCGACACCGCCCGGGCCGCGGTCGACGCGCTGATCGTCCCCGCCACCGCGGTGACCGCGCAGCCCGCAGCTGAGGAGGTAGACCGATGAAGTGGGCAACCCGCGCCGGGGTGCACATCGACCGGGCCGCGTGCGCCTGGCTGATCCGCCACCACATCGACAGTGACGCGCAGTTCGTCTTCGTCGCCGACCCGGCCGACGTCCCCGCCGATGCGACCCCGTTCGACATGCGCGGGGTGGATCTGGGCCACCACGACGGGGACTGCACCTTCGAGACGATCCTGCGCCGCCACCAGCTCCTCGACCCAGTGCTGTGGAAGATCGCCGAGATCGTGCACGAAGCCGACCTGGACGACGAACGCTTCGACGCCCCCGAAGCCCCCGGCCTCGACGTGGCACTGCGCGCGCTGTCAATGGTGTGCACCGACGACGACGTCCTCACCCACACCACACCCATGTTCGACGGACTCTACGAGTACTACCGCCGCGCCACCCTGCTCGGCCGCGCCCCGGCCTGAACACCACCAGCAAGGAGTAACGAGGAGCATCCTGGTGGTGGTGAACCAGTCCGCCACGTACATCACCACGCCACGCTGTCGTTCCGGCGGCGCGACCGCACTGTCATTCAACCGTCGCTCCACACCTGGTCGTGGGTAAGGGCAGGGCTGGCCGGGGTTGAAGCATTCGGCGGTGCCGTCGGTGTGCTGGATCTCGGCGCCGTGGCAGTGCGGGAAGTCCTGCGGGTAGGCGCAGCCTCCGCGCTCGTCGAGCTTGCGCGGCAGGGGGCGGATCAGCGGGCTGATCGTCCAGGTGTCGGCCATTGTGGTTCTGCTCCTCATCGGGCTCAGTTGGTCTGTGCGGTGCGGTAGTAGCGGCGGCGTCGCTCCCGGCGTTGCTCGGGGTCTTCGGCCGCGAGGGCGGCTCTCAGCCATGCGAATGGCGGGTCCGGCTCGTCGAGCAGGACTGCTCGTTCGCTCGTGTCCCGCTCGTGGTCGTAGGCCAGGCCGCGGGCGTCGAGCCAGGCGCGGCCTGCTTCGGGGCCGCCGGTGCGGGTGGCGATGATCAGGTCTTCGGCGACGGGGTAGACCTTCTCCCAGGTGCGGCGGGGGAGTTGGGCGACGAACTCGCCGCCGTCGTCCTCCTCGGCGATGGTCTCGTCGTCGATCTCGTCGAGCTGGCAGGCGGCCTTGAGCCCGTTGGACCAGACAAGCTGTTGCATGCCGTGGCTCGCCTGCTCCCACTCCGCCCAGAGCGCGAAGTCGCGCTCGCGTCCGCGGTCGAGGGCGTCGGCGAGGATCTGGAACGGGGTGCGGCTGCCGTTCTTGCCCAGCTTCCACCGGCCGCCGGAGGTCTCGAAGGCCAGCTTGGAGATGTAGCGGCCGAGCTGTTCGAGCGCGCCGGTGCCGACCCGGACATCGACGCCGTGGGCGATGGTGGCGTCGAAGCCCTTCCGTCGCAGACCGGTCGACCAGCGGGTCCAGATCTCGGAGGTGAGGGCATGCATCTCCTCGGTGACATCGCCGGGGAAGATCAGCAAGGCGTGGATGTGAAGGTGCCAGCCGTTGGCGCCGTGGGTGGCCTCGATCCCGCGGACGTAGTCCATGCCCAGGACGCTCTTCCAGCGCTTCCACCCGCGGGAACTGGTGACGTGGCGCCACGCGGCGCTCAGGCCTCGGCGCAGGTCGCGCAGGCGGTGGCCGCTGTGGTGGCGCATGGTCAGGCTGAGCAGCGCGACGGTGCCGCCGCGGGCTGCGTTCCAGGTAATCAGGTGTTCCAGCTCCCGGGCCCGGCGGGCGCTGATCTTGGCCGAGCAGACCGGGCAAGCCCACAGGCTGCCGCAGGTCACCAGTCCGCCGAACCCAGCCGACGCCGAGCCGTCCTCCCCGGTGCCGGGCGAGTAGCGCAGGACGACGTCTCCGCCGTCGTTCATCGAGGAGCGTCCGCAGCGTGCGACGCGACGCAGCGTCGTGATCCTGGCCAGCTCACGGCGGGCCCGGTATTTCTCCCTCAAGGCGCGGTCCTGCCGCTCCCAGAAGCTCCCTGCCCAGTCCCCCAATGGGTCCTGACCTGCGGTGGCCGCACTTTTCGCGTCAGTACCAAGCGCGGGCCCGCCCGCGGCGTCGGCGCTCGTCAGCGCGGCGGTCATCGAGCACCGCCAGCGATCGGGCCGCTGTGGCCGGCGCCCGGCCGGGCCGGGCTCCGGCCCGCTCCTGCCTCCGGCCCGCGGGCCGGGCCCGTCCGGACCGGGCGCGCGCCTGCGGCGCGAGGGCTGGGGGTGTTCTCGGTGCCGGTGCTGTAGCGCGTGCTGCGGTGGGCCCTACCTCGATGGCGGCTAAGTGTCGAATGCAGGTCAGAACCCGCCAAGGGCGCCTGCGGCGTCGCTACGCGATCGGCTGCGCCGCCCCTTGACTGAACCTGCCCCGCACTCGTGCGGCCTTGTATCGAGGAAGGGCAGCGGTCGAGACGGGCGGTGCTCCTGTGCGTCGTCCGGCATCCAGTGCTGTCGTCGATAGGACGACGCCGACGGTTGACCGTCATGACGGCGTGCCGTGCGGGGCGGCGGGAGGCGTGGGGGGTGGAGATGTGCCCGCGTGGCGTAGAGCCGAGTCGCTGGCACGTGGGTACCCTGAGGTCAGCCACGTTGGCCGGTCCGATCCGTTCGCAGATGGTGATGACTTCCGGCCGACGGGCGAGCCCCTGGGTGTTGGCGCACCTGGGGGCTCACTTCTTTGTCGGCCTGGTCGCTGACTCTGGCCTGCTCAGGCCGCTACCTGGTGGAGGCGCGCCGGGACGTCCCTTGCCACCTCGTCCCAGAACCTTGCGTAGTCGGCGTCCTCCGACGGCCCGGGCAGACGCGGGCCACGGGCCCGGGTGAGGGCGATGCCGGGGGCCTGGACCAGGGCGACACCGGGCGGGGACTGGCGGTGCTGGACCAGCTCGGCGCGGGCGTCCTGGCCGTGGAGCATGACCAGGGCCTCGGGGTCGTCGACACGGAAGCTCAGCCGCAGCCCGAGCTGACCGCGGGCGAAGCCCTCGATGATCGTCGCGTCCGCGCGCTGGGTGACCACCAGCAACCGCATCCCGGCCTTGTGTCCCTCCGAGACCAGGCGGCCGAACGCGTGCAGGAGCCGCTCGCGGACCTTGGCCTCTCCCTTCGGGGTCGGGGTGGTCGAGGCCAGGCGCAGAAGGCCGGCCAACTCCTCGAGGACGACCACGATCAACGGCCGGGCGGGGGTGAAGACGGTGAGCTTGTCCTGCCGTGCGGGCAGCTCGGCGATGCGCGCGTCCATCTCGGCGACCAGCCGGTCGAGCAGGTCGCGGTGGGCCAGGACGTCGCGGCTGCCGGTGGCCTGCCACTCGTGGTGGCGGGTGCCTGCCCAGGGACGGCCGAGCAGCAGCCCGGAGGGGTCGGACCCGGCGATCAAGACGTCGTCGAGGCGGGCGAGCTGGGCGAGTACCGAGTAGCACCAGACGCTCTTGCCGGAGCGGGTCGCGCCCTGCACGCAGGTGTGCGGCGCCTGGTCCCACGGCATCGCCAGCGGGCGGCCGAGCTCGTCGCGGGCGACGAGGACCTGAGCTCCGCTGACCGAGTGGTCGCGGGCCGGGAGCGCGGTGGTGACGTCAACGGCGAGCGGATCCCCGGTCAGCAGCTCGATCCGGACCCAGTGCGGGCCGCGGGGTTCGACCCGGATCCGGTCACAGCCCAGCGCGGCCGAGAGCCGCTGCGCGACCTCTGGGGCCCGGAAATCCGCGGCAAGCTGGCCGGGCATGAGCTTGACGATCAGCACCGGGTCGGGACCTGAGACGTCGGCGCGGGCCAGCGTCGGCACGACGATCGTGGTGCCGGAGGCGACCTGCACCGCGTGGGACAGCCCGACGTGCTCACAGGCGCGGCGCCAGGTGTCGGAGAGCTGGTCCACCAGCTCGCGCCCGGCCCGGTCCTGCTCTCGCTCCGCCCGGCGGGCGGTGGTCCAGATGCCCATCGCGGGCCCCCCTTCGTGAGAACGGCCCCGGGCCGGAGGTGGTCTCCGGACCGGGGCCGTGGTCGTGGTCAGCTCGCGCGGGCGAGCGGAGTCGAGTCGGTCGAGGTGGTCGAGGTGGTGGCGACGAGATCGCCCGTGAAGGCCCAGCCGTCGCACCGCGGGCACTGATCCGGCAGCCGGTCGCCGTCGTCGACGATCTCGGTGACGTGCTGGCAGGAGGTGCAGACCAGCACCAGGACGGCCGGGCCGGACATCACGCGGCCTGCTCGCCGCGCTTGTGGGCCGTGGCGCCGATCGGACGGATGCCCTCGGCGCGGTAGTAGACCTGCGCGCCCACGACCTTCTCCTCGTTGGTCTGGCGGTCGCGGATCTTCTTGTCCATCACGCCGACCTCCAGGCCGACCAGCTCGACCGGCATACCCGGCTGGACGCCCTGCCGGGGGTCCTCGTGCGAGGCGATGGTGATCGCCAGGACGGCGAACTTCGGGGCGCCAAAGGTGCGGAACCCGGCCGTGACCTGCGCCGTCCACTTCGGGGTGCCGTCCTTCATGCACTCCTGGTCGGTCTCGCTGCCAAAGCGCAGCTTGGGCGCGACGTCCATGACCATGACCATCTGGAAGGTCGCGGCCTGGTCGATCTTGAAGCTGTTCGGACCCTGGTTCGACATGACGTCTCCCGTGTTTCGATCCGCCACCGGGACCGGACCGTGTGAGGTACCTAGGGCCTGCTCCCTAGGTATCTCCACAGTACCACAGGGACAAGCTACCTAGGTACCTCGTTCTAGCTGGGGAGATTCAGAGGTCGTGACGACTCGTCAGGATCTCGGGCGCCTCGGAGTAGAGGTAGACGCCGACCTCGATCGGCCAGCCCTCGGCGAAGATCGTCGAGATGACGCGCAGGAGCGGGTCCCCCTCATTGATGTTGAGCGCCGCTGCCTCCTCTGCCGTTGCGCGAACTACCCCAACGATCTCGGTCGTCTCCGTCAGGTCCCGACCGAGCTGATCGGCGATGTAGCGGGGGGTGCCTTCCGGAATGCGCTCGTTCTGCAGGAGTCGTTCCGTGATCGGCTTTTGCTGGTCCAGTAGTGCAGGCAAGAACCAGGAGACAGCGATAGTGAACGGGTGCGCGTCGCGGTAGATGACGCGGTGCCGATAAACGAGCTGAGAGAACGCGGTGGCATCCAGAGCCGCGACCACGACCTCCGGGGCGTCGGTGGCCGGCGCCTCACCCGTCTTCCTCTCGGAGTGCTCATTGGGCAGATAGATCGAGCCGGTCGAGGCGATGCGCTGCCACATGGCCGCAGGACCGGAAGCAACGTTGCGGGACTGCCCTCGGACGATGAGTCCGTACCCGGGGCGGGTGTAGGCCAGGCCGGACGCCTTCAGTTCGGCCGCGACCTTGTTGGCCGTGGCACGCGAGACGCCCCAGGTCTCCCGGATCTCAGCCTCAGTCGGCACACGATCACCGACCGCCAGGTCCCCGGAGGCAATGCGCTCAGTGATCGCGTTGACGATCTGCACGTACGGGGGGTCTGCTCGCTGGATCTTGTTTGCTGCCATTCCTCTTGCCTCCTGCTCGGCCGAACCGAGCTACCTGTTGTTGCCTGGTACCTAGGTAACGATACGGGGAGGCTCCGCATTCCAACCAGTCGCCCCGGGCGACCAGTACGGTTTGCCGTCTAGCCGTCACAACGGTTTGCCGTTTATGTCGTCGTAAGGTTGACACGACGGCGTTGTCGTCGTATGATTGACGTATGGAGATCAGGGAAGCGCTGGAAGTGCTGGGGAGGGAATTCCCGGCGGAGGAGATCGAGCATTCCGACACGGTTGCAAAGCACAGCGCGAACTATCTCGACGTTTTTCATAAACGAGTAAACAACGATGAAGATTACGAGTTTACCAATGGCGAGGCAGCCGCTTTGTTCCGTATGTGCGAGGAAATGCGTGCCGCTGCCGATTTCTACGAGCGGGATCTGTTGCGAGCCCTGAAATGGGGCGGCGAGGGGATGACCTGGCAGCAGGTCGCCGAGGCCGTCGACGGCCAGCTCGGCGGGCGGCAGGCGATGCAGAAGCGGTGGAACCGGCTCACCGCGGCCACGCGGCGGACGACGACCGGGGACATGCGGCGGGGCGCAGCAGCGGCACACCGTCGTGACGGTAGTGTCGACGATACGACGACAGCGGCGGAGTAATCATGAGACTCACGGTGGGGCACCTCAAGGGCGGGACGGGCAAGACCACGACGGCGGTGCACCTGGCGCTCGGGCTCGCCCGCCAAGGCCGGACGTTGCTGGTCGACGCCGACCCCGACCAGGACGGGGCGTTGGCCTGGTCGCAGGAGGCCGCGGATTGGCCGGCGGATCGCTGCATCGTCATCGAGGCCGCCGACCGGCATCTGGCCCGCCAGCTCCGTCCGATGCTGATCGACTACGCCCACGTGGTGATCGACGTCGGGCCGAAGAACCCGAACCTGCTCACCCAAGCGATGAGCCTGTCCGAGCACCTAGTGGTGCCGCTGCGACCCACCGGCGCGGACCTGGCCGCGGTCGAGCGAGTCTTTGAGCTCGCGGCCGAGGCCGACGCCCTGTCGCCGCTGACCGCGGCGCTGCTCCTGGTCGACGTCGACAGCCGGTGGAAGTCCGCAGGCGAGGCGCGGGCGTGGGCCGAGCAGCAGGAGATCCCGACGATGACTGCCCACGTGCGGCACCTCATCGAGTTCGCCGTCTCCCGCGGCACCGCGCCGGAAGACCTGGGCGACTACGAGACCGTGCTGACCGAGCTGATCGAGGAGTCCTGATCATGGCTGAGCGCAAGCGAGCCGGAGCCCGTCGCAGCCTCGCGGCCGCCGCCTCCACCAAGGGTCGTCGTAACGACGACACGCCCGTCGAGCACCCGCAGCACCCGGACCAGATCACCCTGCCCGGGACGCCGGTGCCGGTCGCGGTCGCCGAGCCGGTGGCCGCACCACCACAGCCGCGTGAGGTCCCCGCAGCGCGTCCGGCGCGGGGCGGGTCGAAGTACACCGCGGTACTCGACGACGACACACGCGACGCGTTCGAGCACCTGGCGCGGGTCGCGCGGCGACGGCTGGGCCGTCACGTAGACAGGATCGAGGTGCTGTCCGCACTCGTGCTGCTTGCCGCCGACGATGCGAGCCTGCGCGACCAGGTAATCGCGATGATCGGCAAACAAGCACCGCGCCGGTGACTGAACAGGTCACCAACCCGTTGCCCCACCAAAAAGTCGTTGCCCTGGACCAACATGCAGTCCAGGGCAACGGGCAGCTCGGGGGCCCCTCACCGGGATATGAGCCGGATCTTGGAACCGCGAACCTCATGAGGAAATGAGCCCCGTCTTGGCTTCGGCGTCCCCGTCCTCCGATCCCCAGGCGCCGGGCAGCACCTAGTTCCAGGAGCACGGGAGACACCCCCGAGCCAGATCAATCGTAGCACAGGGTTAGCGCTTGCGCAACAAGGCACCTAACCTTATCAAACCTGCCGGACCCCAGGAACAGTCACTGAGCAGGAAGTTCCTGGTCACGAACGTTGGGCTTGTCGCTTGCGCAGGGGGTAACCTAGAGCTTGGACCAGTGGTAAGCTAGCGTCTGTGACGGATACTAGGGAATACCGAGGTTATGACCGGGCATCAATGCCGCCCGATGACGACAAACTCTTGCTCGTGGCAGCGACTCGAGCCGTGGCAGAACCGCTCGAGAAGCGGCTGACACGGCGGCCCGGCGCTCCGGTCCGGGCCGGGTTCGTGTCAGTGCATCCGTCAGCGACGCCCGGGAAGTCGACACCGACCCCTGCCCTAGCTCAGCTACTACGCGGAGGACGAGGTGGCGAGGTCAAGCTGAAGTTGTTGTTGTCCGTGTTGTGGATCGCGGCCTCCCCGCCCTACGACACGACGATGCCCGGCCGAATCTGGGCTGAACTGATCGGCTTGCCCGACCCTGGTCGACGGGGAACCCACCGGATCAGCGCAGCAACACGTCAGCTCAAAAAGCAGAACTTCGTGACAACCCGAAGCCGACCGGGCGAGCCCACCGAGATCGTGCTGTTGAACGAGACCGGCAGCGGCGAGCCGTACACCAGCCCGGGACAGCGAGTCGCACAACTCGCTCGTGCCGAAGAAGACTTCGAACGTGACCGGTACTTCCGCGTCCCGAAAGAGTTCTGGACCAACGGCTGGGTTGCGGTGCTTGATGGTCCCGCTGTAGCAATGTTGCTGGTCCTGCTAAGCCTCGCCGCCGGGCGCAGCGACAACGATTTGTGGATCGCCCCTGAAGTTGCCGACCGACGGTTCCACCTCTCAGCTGAAACTCGCAAGAAGGGGTTCGACCGGCTACGCGACGTCGGCCTCGTTACCGTGCACCGTCGCCCCGTAACCCGTCAGCTCGACTCCACTCGCCACAGAAATGTCTACGATTTTAATCGTGAGGTTATGACTGAATCTGTACCGAAATAAACTAGAAAAGCAAGATTCATCGCCTACTTATAAAAAACGAACTGGTAACTCGGCGTCACTAACACGATTGAGATCAACTAATTTTCAGGCCTCACACCTATGCATCAAATGATCTTGAGGGACACGTCGTACCCGCCGTAGTCACGTCGCGTGTCGTCGTCCTATCGACGACATACCTTCAGTCGTGATCATTTTTAATGCATAGGTGCATGGCCTGTGATTGGTCTGGCCTGTGGTCAGTCAGCGGCAGCGGGTGCAGCGGTGGGTGAGCCGGTGTGTCGAGCGACACGGGAATGTCAGTGTCGGCGCCAGGGTGTGTCAGTGGATGGCGCCATGTGAATGTCAGTACGTGCTGGGACGTGGCGGGCGTCGAGGAGCAGGGCGTAGCGGGCGTCGTCGGTGAGTTCGAGGTCGTGGGCTCGGTACCGGCGGCGGACGAGGCCAGAAGCCGCACACGACCTCGGTGTAGGGCCCGGGCGGGACGCAGCGGTGGCAGAACCCGCGGGCGACCAGCTCGCCCGCCTCGCGGATCAGCCAGCGCACCGCGAGCTCGGCCCGCAACCGCGCCACGGTCTCCGCGCTGTTCGGCCGGCACCCGCACCCGGGGCACCCCCCACCGGAGGGGGTGCGCGGTTCCGGCCGGGGCGCGCTCATCAGCCGAGACCAGCCCGCCCGACCTCGGCGTGCCCGGCGCTACCGCGCGGCCGCGGGGGAGGTGGATCCGCCAGGATCGTCACGCCCGAGATGATGGACCTTCTCGCGGGGACCGTGACGTCGACTCGCCGAGGCCTCGCCAAGTCCGTTCCGGGCCAGGTCAGGCCAGCCAGGCGATCTGCACCAGGTCGACCCTGCGCTCGGAGTCCAGGATGAGGTAGGCCGCGACGCCCTCGTGGCCGGGACCGAACGACATCGTCCGCACCGGCCCGTGCGGGTTGGCGGGGTTGACCGGGCCGCCGGCCCACGGGTCGAGCTCCAGCAGCACCCGTAGCTCGGCGAACGCGGCCAGCGCCGGCGCGGGCAGCGCGTCGAGCTGGTGCTGGATGTGGTCGTCGGTGACGACGCGGTACACCTACAGACCGGCCCTGGCCCGGGTGAGCTCGAACGGCTCCCCGTCGGGCACCGGCTCACCGGACAGCGTCTCGGCCACGCGGCGCACCATCCACACGAAGTTCTCCGGGTCGCGCTGCAGCAGCGCCAGTCGCCGCCAGTGCTCCAACGTCTGGAACAACTCGCCCAGGTCCAGGCTCACCCGCGCGGCGGCCAGCGCGGCGACGTAGGCGACGTCGAACGCGCCCTGGTCGGCGGGCAGCAGCGCGGCCCGGATCGCCGCCGGCGCCGCCCCCGGCGCCAGCGGGTGCCCACCGGCCGGCTGCTCGTCGTAGGCGTAGGTCGCGCTCACGACGGTGAGCCTATCCGGGCCACCGGTCCGGCCCCAGGCTGCGACGCCACCGGTCGTGTCACCGGCCACCGGTCGGCGGTTCGCGTGAGGGCAGCAGAGCGTCGTACTTGGTGACGTCGGGTGGGGGTCGGGTGTCGGCGGGCAGCGCGGCCAGGACGGTGTCGAGCGTCGGGGTGGCGCCGGCGGCGGGGTGGCCGAGTTCGGGGACGTACTTGTAGATCGTGGAGCGGCTCACGCCGAGCAGCCGCGCGATCGAGGAGACGGTGTTGTTCGGGTGCGTCAGCAGGTCCCGGGCGTGGCGCACCTGTTCCGGGGTCATCGCGGGGGGTCGGCCCAGCCGGACCCCGCGGGCCCGCGCGGCGGCCAGGCCCTCGCGGGTCCCTTCGACGATCGTTTGCCGACGGGGCGGCGACGGGGGAGCAAGGGGGAGCGCGGCACGAGATCCGCTCGTCATCGCTCACTCTCGACCCCTGACAGCATCGCCGAAGCTGCGCGCAGTGGCTGGGCTGCAAGGTTGCTGGCCCGAGGAGGGCGATCTCACCCACCACCCTGCTGGCAATCCCGATGTAACCGTGGTTACGGTGCATGCCTCGCTTTGCCGGAAGCAGTGCGCCCGATCCACGGGGGGTTTCGTCCGTGAGTTCTACGCCCGATCCACGGGAGGTTTCGTCGGTGAGCTCGTCCGAGCCGAAGGATCCCACCGGCGCCGACTCGCCACCCGCGAACGCGGTGTCCGAGCCGGTGCGCGATCTGGTGCCGTTCCGCAGCGCGGTACGGGCCTGGTTCTTGATCTCGCTGCAGACCTTCGGCGGGCCGGCCGGGCAGATCGCGGTGATGCAGCGCACGCTGGTGGACGAGCGACGCTGGATCGGTCAGCGCCGGTTCCTGCACGCCCTGAACTACTGCATGCTGTTGCCCGGCCCGGAGGCCCAGCAGTTGGCGATCTATGTCGGGTGGCTGCTCAACGGCACCCGCGGCGGGGTCGTGGCGGGCACGTTGTTCGTCCTTCCCGGCCTGCTCGCGCTGTTGGCCCTGTCCGCGATCTACGTGGCGTTCGGGGAGACCACCGCGGTCGTGGCGCTGTTCGCCGGGCTGGCCCCGGCGGTGCTCGCGATCGTCGTCCAGGCTGTGGTCCGGGTCGGCCGTCGGGCGTTGGCCCACCCGGCGCTGGTCGCGGTCGCCGTGGCGGCGTTCCTCGCGCTGGCCGTGTTCGCCGTGCCCTTCCCCGTCGTGGTGGCCGCCGCGGCCGCGGTCGGTTGGGCGCTGGGCCGGTTCGCGCCGCACACGATGCGTCGGGGCGGCCAGCACGATGCGGTCGAGGGCCCGGAGCCGGTGATCCCCGACGACGCCCTGCACGCCGAACCTCCCAGCACCGCCCGCACTGTCCGGGTGCTCGCCGTCGGTCTGTTGCTCTGGGCCGCACCGCTGGTCGCCGTGGCCGTGCTCGCCGGCACCGGCAGCGTGCTCACCGAGCAGGGCTTGTTCTTCTCCGGGACCGCGCTGGTCACCTTCGGCGGCGCCTACGCCGTGCTCCCCTACGTCGCCCAGCGCGCGGTGGAGGTCTACGGCTGGCTCGCCCCCGGGGAGATGGTCCGCGGCCTGGCGCTGGCCGAGACCACCCCCGGCCCGCTGATCATGGTCGTGCAGTTCGTCGCGTTCCTCGGCGCCTTCCGCGACCCCGGCACGCTCGACCCCTGGGTCGCCGCGGTGATCGCCTCGTTGCTGGTCACCTGGGTGACCTTCGTGCCCAGCTTCCTGTTCATCTTCCTCGGCGCCCCCTACATCGAGCGCCTGCGCAACAACCGCTCCCTCTCGGCGGCGTTGACCGGGATCACCGCCGCCGTGGTCGGCGTGATCGCCAACCTGGCCCTCTACTTCACCCTGCACACCCTGTTCCGCGAGACCAGCACCACCACCTGGGGGCCCGTGCAGCTCGAGATCCCCGACCTCGCCACCGTCCAACCGCTGGCCATCGGCATCACCCTCGCCGCCTTCCTGATGATCTTCCGGTTCCGCTGGTCGATGCTGCGCACCCTCGGTGTCTGTGCCCTGCTCGGTCTGGCCGCCGCCGTGGTCGCCCCCGCCCTGCTGTAACCCCGGCCACCCGTTGGGGTGACCCACGCCGGCGCCGCGTTTTGTAACCGTGGTTCCATGGGTAGGTGGGGAAGGTGATCATCAGGTGGAGCGGAAGGAGGCCGGTGACGGTGGGCAGCGGCAGTGGCAGTGGTGGGGGCAACGGCAGGCGAGCAAGTCGGATGCTGGCGGTGATGGGCGCCGCGGCGCTGGTGGTCACCGGGTGCAGCGCTTCCGGTGCTGATCCGGAGCCGGCGACAAGCCAGGCCGCGCCGGCGGCGCAGTCCGGCGATGGCGGGGGTGCGCGGACGGCGCAGCCGGTGGCGACGACGGAGGCGGACTGGCAGCCGGTGGCCCAGGCGCTGGGCCGGCCGGGCACGCTCTCGGACGACGGGCTGGTCTACCGGGTCGGCTTCCCGCGCAATGACCTGTCGGTGCGCAGCGACGACGTGCAGATCAAGCCCGGGCTGGCGCTGGGCTCCTACGCGGCGTTCTCCCGCTACCCCGACGGCACCGTGGTGATGATGGGCGATCTGGTGGTCACCGAGGCGGAGCTGCCGCCGGTGACCGATGCGTTGCAGGCCGGCGGGGTGGCACAGACCGCGGTGCACAAGCACCTGTTGGCCCACGAGCCGCAGGTGTGGTGGAGCCACATCCACGGCGCCGGCCCGGACCCGGTCGCGATGGCCCAGACCGTGCGGATGGCGCTGAATCGGACCAGTACCCCGCCGCCGGCGCAGCCCGGGCCGACACCGGAACCGGAGCTGGACACCGCCGCGATCGACGCCGCGCTGGGCGCCAAGGGCAGCAACGAGGGCGGGATCTACAAGTTCTCGTTCAAACGCAACGAGGCGATCAGCGGCGCGCACGGCGTGCTCGCGCCCGCCATGGGCATCACCACGGCGATCAACTTTCAGCCCACCGGCGGGGGCCGGGCCGCGATCAACGGCGACTTCGCCATGGTCGCCGAGGAGGTGCAGCCGGTGATCCAGGCGCTGCGCGAGGGCGGCATCGAGATCGTCGAGGTGCACAACCACAGCCTCGATGACCAGCCGCGGCTGTTCTACATGCACTTCTGGGCCAACGACGACGCGGGCAAGCTCGCCGCGGCCCTGGGCAACGCGGTCCGCGCGCACAACGTCAGCCCCACCGGCTGACCCCGGTAGGCAAAGGAAGTGGTGACCAATGCGACCACGCAACGCACTGGACTGGGTGGCGTTCGTGTTCCTGCTGATCGGGGCCTTTGCCTGGGCGGCGTTCCTCACCGACGTCAACGTGCTCGACCGGGCGCTGGAACCGATCGCGGACCCGCTCGACGACGTCGTGTTCATCCTGATCGGACTGTCCGGGCTGTACTGGGTGGCCCGGGTGCTCGGGCTCGGACCGAAGACCGAGCGATGACCTCCGGCCGATCCGGCGGCGACTCCGCCCGGGTGGGGCAGTGGGTGATGCTGCAGTACCGGCTGCCACGCGAGCCGAGCACGCCGCGGATCGCGGTGTGGCGCAAGCTGCGCCGACTCGGGGTGGCCCAGCTCGCCGACGGGCTCGTCGCGCTGCCCGCCGACCCCCGCACCCGCGAGCAGCTGGAATGGATCGCCGACGAGGTACTCGGCGCGGGGGGTGCGTCGGGGATCTGGATCGCGCAGCCGGCCACCGCGCACCAAGAACGCGAGCTGGCCACCACCATGGCCGCGGCGCGCGCCGCCGAGTACCAGGCGATCACCGCCGAGGCCACCACCGGCGCGGGGCTGGATGAGGCCGGGCGGGCATCGCTGGCGCGGCGGCTGCGCGCCGAGCTGCGCCGGATCGTCCGCCGCGACTACTTCCCCCCGCCCGAACGCGACACCGCCCGGGCCGCGGTCGACGCGCTGATCGTCCCCGCCACCGCGGTGACCGCGCAGCCCGCAGCTGAGGAGGTAGACCGATGAAGTGGGCAACCCGCGCCGGGGTGCACATCGACCGGGCCGCGTGCGCCTGGCTGATCCGCCACCACATCGACAGTGACGCGCAGTTCGTCTTCGTCGCCGACCCGGCCGACGTCCCCGCCGATGCGACCCCGTTCGACATGCGCGGGGTGGATCTGGGCCACCACGACGGGGACTGCACCTTCGAGACGATCCT
This sequence comes from Pseudonocardia sp. ICBG1034, assembly GCF_020131375.1. NCBI lineage: Bacteria > Bacillati > Actinomycetota > Actinomycetes > Pseudonocardiales > Pseudonocardiaceae > Pseudonocardia > Pseudonocardia sp. ICBG1034. The sequence goes on along the minus strand of NZ_JAHLEK010000013.1, from coordinate 2,355 downwards.
GCGCCGCCACCAGCTCCTCGACCCAGTGCTGTGGAAGATCGCCGAGATCGTGCACGAAGCCGACCTGGACGACGAACGCTTCGACGCCCCCGAAGCCCCCGGCCTCGACGTGGCACTGCGCGCGCTGTCAATGGTGTGCACCGACGACGACGTCCTCACCCACACCACACCCATGTTCGACGGACTCTACGAGTACTACCGCCGCGCCACCCTGCTCGGCCGCGCCCCGGCCTGAACACCACCAGCAAGGAGTAACGAGGAGCATCCTGGTGGTGGTGAACCAGTCCGCCACGTACATCACCACGCCACGCTGTCGTTCCGGCGGCGCGACCGCACTGTCATTCAACCGTCGCTCCACACCTGGTCGTGGGTAAGGGCAGGGCTGGCCGGGGTTGAAGCATTCGGCGGTGCCGTCGGTGTGCTGGATCTCGGCGCCGTGGCAGTGCGGGAAGTCCTGCGGGTAGGCGCAGCCTCCGCGCTCGTCGAGCTTGCGCGGCAGGGGGCGGATCAGCGGGCTGATCGTCCAGGTGTCGGCCATTGTGGTTCTGCTCCTCATCGGGCTCAGTTGGTCTGTGCGGTGCGGTAGTAGCGGCGGCGTCGCTCCCGGCGTTGCTCGGGGTCTTCGGCCGCGAGGGCGGCTCTCAGCCATGCGAATGGCGGGTCCGGCTCGTCGAGCAGGACTGCTCGTTCGCTCGTGTCCCGCTCGTGGTCGTAGGCCAGGCCGCGGGCGTCGAGCCAGGCGCGGCCTGCTTCGGGGCCGCCGGTGCGGGTGGCGATGATCAGGTCTTCGGCGACGGGGTAGACCTTCTCCCAGGTGCGGCGGGGGAGTTGGGCGACGAACTCGCCGCCGTCGTCCTCCTCGGCGATGGTCTCGTCGTCGATCTCGTCGAGCTGGCAGGCGGCCTTGAGCCCGTTGGACCAGACAAGCTGTTGCATGCCGTGGCTCGCCTGCTCCCACTCCGCCCAGAGCGCGAAGTCGCGCTCGCGTCCGCGGTCGAGGGCGTCGGCGAGGATCTGGAACGGGGTGCGGCTGCCGTTCTTGCCCAGCTTCCACCGGCCGCCGGAGGTCTCGAAGGCCAGCTTGGAGATGTAGCGGCCGAGCTGTTCGAGCGCGCCGGTGCCGACCCGGACATCGACGCCGTGGGCGATGGTGGCGTCGAAGCCCTTCCGTCGCAGACCGGTCGACCAGCGGGTCCAGATCTCGGAGGTGAGGGCATGCATCTCCTCGGTGACATCGCCGGGGAAGATCAGCAAGGCGTGGATGTGAAGGTGCCAGCCGTTGGCGCCGTGGGTGGCCTCGATCCCGCGGACGTAGTCCATGCCCAGGACGCTCTTCCAGCGCTTCCACCCGCGGGAACTGGTGACGTGGCGCCACGCGGCGCTCAGGCCTCGGCGCAGGTCGCGCAGGCGGTGGCCGCTGTGGTGGCGCATGGTCAGGCTGAGCAGCGCGACGGTGCCGCCGCGGGCTGCGTTCCAGGTAATCAGGTGTTCCAGCTCCCGGGCCCGGCGGGCGCTGATCTTGGCCGAGCAGACCGGGCAAGCCCACAGGCTGCCGCAGGTCACCAGTCCGCCGAACCCAGCCGACGCCGAGCCGTCCTCCCCGGTGCCGGGCGAGTAGCGCAGGACGACGTCTCCGCCGTCGTTCATCGAGGAGCGTCCGCAGCGTGCGACGCGACGCAGCGTCGTGATCCTGGCCAGCTCACGGCGGGCCCGGTATTTCTCCCTCAAGGCGCGGTCCTGCCGCTCCCAGAAGCTCCCTGCCCAGTCCCCCAATGGGTCCTGACCTGCGGTGGCCGCACTTTTCGCGTCAGTACCAAGCGCGGGCCCGCCCGCGGCGTCGGCGCTCGTCAGCGCGGCGGTCATCGAGCACCGCCAGCGATCGGGCCGCTGTGGCCGGCGCCCGGCCGGGCCGGGCTCCGGCCCGCTCCTGCCTCCGGCCCGCGGGCCGGGCCCGTCCGGACCGGGCGCGCGCCTGCGGCGCGAGGGCTGGGGGTGTTCTCGGTGCCGGTGCTGTAGCGCGTGCTGCGGTGGGCCCTACCTCGATGGCGGCTAAGTGTCGAATGCAGGTCAGAACCCGCCAAGGGCGCCTGCGGCGTCGCTACGCGATCGGCTGCGCCGCCCCTTGACTGAACCTGCCCCGCACTCGTGCGGCCTTGTATCGAGGAAGGGCAGCGGTCGAGACGGGCGGTGCTCCTGTGCGTCGTCCGGCATCCAGTGCTGTCGTCGATAGGACGACGCCGACGGTTGACCGTCATGACGGCGTGCCGTGCGGGGCGGCGGGAGGCGTGGGGGGTGGAGATGTGCCCGCGTGGCGTAGAGCCGAGTCGCTGGCACGTGGGTACCCTGAGGTCAGCC
>NZ_JAHLEK010000012.1:0-10707 GCF_020131375.1 Pseudonocardia sp. ICBG1034 | reverse complement strand
CGCGCTGCCGAGCTACGACGACGGCTACTACAGCCCGGACGTCTTCGGCACGGGCACCGGTGCCGCGGGTGCCGCTGGACGACTACGACTTCGGTCGCGACTACCGCTGAGGTAGCCGTCGGTCGGACCCACGACGGTGGGTCCGGGACCGTGACCGGACAGGTCCCGGACGGGGCCGGACACCGCGCTCCCGTGGCGGTGCCCGGCCCCGTCCGTGAGTTCCGGGGCTGTCCCGTGGGCAGCGGGCCTCAGCGCAGGCAGTCCGCCCGCAGGGCCAGGCCCAGGGTGCGCAGCGAGGCGTCGGCCTCCGCCAGCAGCCCGGCAGCGTCGGGAAGGCGTGCCACATGCGGGCGCACGCTCGTAGGTGACCGGTGTCCCGGCCGCGCGGGCGCGCCTCGACGAGGGTGTCGGCGTCGTCGACGAGGATCTCGTCGGCACCGGCGACGACGTGCAGCGGCGGCAGCCCGGCCAGGTCCGCCTCGAGGGGCAGGAGCTCGGGGGCGCCGGTGTGCGGGCCCGCGTAGTCGGCGACGGCGTCGGGCAGCCATGACGGGTCCAGCATGGCGTCGGAGGCGACGTTGCGGGTGAGCGCGTCCCGCGGTGCAGGACAGGTCCCAGCCAGGGCGAGATCAGCCCGATCGAGCCCGGGAGTCCTCGCCGGCCGCGCGCAGGCGCAGCAGCAGCGGACATGGTCAGCCCGCCGCCCGCGGAGTCGCCGGCCACCGCGATGTGCCGGGCCGGGATCCCCGCGGCCCGCAGGGCGGTCCAGGCGGCGTACGCGTCGTCGAGGGCGGCCGGAAACGGGTGCTCCGGGGCGAGCCGGTAGTGCGGCGCGAGGACCGCGCCGCCGGTGGCGTGCGCGAGCCCGGCGAGCAGCGGCCGTGCGACGCCGAGGAGCCCACGAGGTAATCCGCCGCCGTGCAGGTAGAGCACCCGGTGCGGGGACAGCGGCCCGGGCGGTGCGACGACCGCGGTGGGCACGCCGCCGAGCGTCCCGAGGTCCCGGCGGGTGCCGCGGGGGAGCGGGAGCGACGCGCCGACGAGGTCGAGTCCACGCGCCGTCGCAGGGCGACGGGTAGTGTCGGGGCGAGCAAGGGCGCGATGAGTGCGCGCGTCGCGAGGCCGGGTTGACGGCCGGCGGCAGGTGCATACCGGACCGCATCGTGCTGTGGTGCACGTTCGCCGTCCTCGCGGCCTGGCGTACCGAGTTGGTCCGCACGAGAGCGTCAATCGTGGTCGATCCCCATGCATGGGTCATGATCGTGCCCAGCGCATCGACGTCGGGGATGTCGGTATCCGGTGGAAGGTCGGCGAGTAGGCCGACGAGTCCGCCGTAGTCGTCGGCAAGGGCCGACGGTGCTACCTCCGGGTCGCAGAGACGCAGGGCGACCACGGCGGTCCGGAACGAGCGGTGTACGTGGTCGCCGCCGGTGGCCGGGCCGATCCCGACCGGCTGTGCCACGACCTGCGCGTGGTCCGAGGGTACGACGAGGGCGTGGATCGAGCCGTACGGGGTGGCACCGACCGAGGTCGTCCTCGCGCCCGGTCCCGGGCACTTCGTGCACCTGGAGCACCCAGGATGGGTAGTCGAACAGATCACCGGATGGGTGCGGCGTCGAGTGATCGTGGGGCTGTCACACACGACGGACCGGGAGCGGTTCGACCACCTACCTCACTGGTCGCCCGCCCGCGGAGGGCACCCCGCTCGACCTAATTCTCTCATGCAGAGTGTTCCTCTGTAAGTTGGTCGGCGACCCCGCCGTCCACCTCAAGGATCAGCCACCGATGACCGACTCCGCCCGCACCCTGGTCTCCCTCGCCTCCCGCGTCCTCGCCGACCAAGGGCAGGAAGACCTGATCTGGGGCCACGCCTCCCTGCGCGACGAGTGGGGGTGCTGGATCAAGTCGGCCGAGTGGGGGCTCGGGGAGGTCACCCCGGAGCGGGTGCACCTCGTCGACGGCACCGGTGCGGTCCTGAGCGGGGAGGGCGTCCGGCACAGCGAGTACCCGATCCACACCGAGATCCTCGCGGCGCGCCCGGACGTCGGAGCGGTGGTGCACACCCACCCGCCGCACGCCGTGGCGCTCGCCGCGACCGGGCAGCCCCTGCTGCCGGTCAGCCACGCGGCCACGATGTTCGTGCCGCCCGCGATCCCGCGATTCACCGGGACAGCGGACCTGATCCTGACCCCCGAGCTTGGCCGGCAGGTGGCGGAGGCACTCGGCGACGCGCCGGCGCTGTTCCTGGTCAACCACGGGATCGTGACCGTCGGCCCGGACCTGGAGACGGCCACCGTCCGGGCCGTCGTACTGGAGCGGGCCTGCCACCAGCAGCTGCTCACGCACTCCTTCGGCGGGTGGCCCAGCTCCTCGGACGCCGCGGAGGCCGAGGCCAAGCGGGGGCACATCTACCACGACCGGGCCGTCCACGCGGTCTGGGACCACCTCGTCCGCGGGCTCGGCTGAGCCACCGGCGGGCACGAGTGTTGTGCGCCACCTCGCGAATGCGCTCCACCACCTCGGTGGAGCACCACGACGTCATGGCAGAGCCGAACATCGAGCGTCTGGGAGATCACGAGTACCTGGTGACGCTCATGGCGGACGGCGAGCGGGTGGAGTCCTGGTTCCACACGTCCCCGGAGGCGTTGGCCGCGCTCGGCGCGAACGGGGCCTCGCCGAGGACGAGGCGGACATGGTGCGCCGGACGGTGGAGTTCCTGCTCTGCTACCAGGGCGTTCCCGACTTCCCGGCGATGGTCGAGCTGGAGGACGTCCTGGCGGCGTACGGGGAGTTCGCCGCGACCGTTGGGTCGGGCTGACTCAACCGACCGTCACGGTCAGGGTGCCGATGCCGTCGATTGTGGCGTCCAGGCGGTCGCCGGGCTCGATCTGGCCGACGCCGGCGGGTGCGCCCGTGGCGATCACGTCCCCCGGCTGCAGGGTCATCACCCGGGAGGCCCGCGCGATGATCTCCGGTACCCCCACCAGCATCTCGCCCGCCTTCACCTGCTGGGCGAGCTCGCCGTTGCGGCGCAACGAGATGGCGAGCTCGGTCCAGTCTCCCGCCTCGTCGCGGGTGACCAACCATGGCCCGACGGGTGTGAACCCGTCGTAGGACTTGCGCCGGGAGCGGTCGCCCTTGCCGCGCTCGGTGATGTCCAGCAGCACGGTCCAGCCCAGGATGTGGTCCAGCGCGCTCTCGGCGGGGATGTCGTATCCGCCGCGCGCGAGCACGAGCCCGAGCTCGCACTCGTAGTGCACCTCGCCCGGCACGTCCGGGAGCCGCACCACCGCCCCCGGCCCGACGACGGAGCTGGGCGCCTTCAGAAAGAGGTCGAAGGCCAGCAGCCAGTCCGCCAGCTCGTGCGGGCGCATCTCGTCGATGTGGTCGGCGTAGTTCGCCGCGGCCGCGATGATCTTGCCCGGGTTCAGGACCGGTGCGCGCAGCCGGACCGCGGCCAGCGGGGTGCGCGGGCCGGTGGCGAACCGAGCGAGCAGCGGCTCACGGAGACGGTCCAGGTCGGCGCAGAGCCGCACCCAGTAGTTGGCCCCCAGACCCGGGTCGTGGTGGGGGAGCAGGTCGGTGCAGTCCACGACGGACTCCCCGGCGGCGTCGACGAGACCCACCCGGTCCGCGTCGAACAAGGCGATCCGCATCCCGTCACACCCACTCGTACTGCAGGTCGGGGTTGCCGAGCGCGCCGCCGCGGGCGATCGCCTCGGTCTTGGCGGTCTCGTAGTCCCCGAAGTCGAACATGAGCTCCAGCCGGTATCCGTCTGGGTCGTCGAAGTACAGCGACAGCAGCCCCACGCCGCCGTGCCCGTACGGGCCGAGCACCTTCACCCCGGAGTCGGTGAGATGGGCGATCCAGGCGTCCAGCTCCGCGGCCGGGGCGTCCATCGCGAAGTGGAAGAAGTGCAGGCCCGGCGGGCGTTCGACGATCGGGCCCTCGGCCAGGTTGATCACCGCGGTGCCCGCGGTGACCCAGACCTGCCGGGTGCGGCCCGCGCGCCGGTCCATCTCGGACCAGCCGGTGCGCATGGTGATCTCGCCGCGGAGCACCCGGGCGTACCATTCGCCGCTGCGCTCGAGGTCCGGGACGGGGTAGGCGAGGTGGTGCCAGCCGGTGACGGCGGGGGATGTCTGCGATGTCGAGGAGGTCATGCGCGTGTCCTTTCGTCGTCGGCCAGCACGAGCCGGCCGAGGGGATGGCCGGACTCCTGGGCCCGGTGGGCCTCGGCGGCCGCGCGCCACGGCAGCACGCCGCCGACGGCGGGGGCGAGCTCGCCCCCGCCGACCAGGCGCAACACGGTCCGCAGCTCCGCGGCGGAGCCGCCCGAGGTGAGGTGGAGCGAGATATTGCGCCGGTAGAGCGAGCGCAGCGAGAGCGTGACCTCGTCCCCGCTCGCGCCGCCGCAGCAGGTGAGCCTGCCGCCGGGGCGCAGCGCGGCGAGCCCGGTCGGCCAGGTGGCGGCCCCGACGGTGTCGACCACCAGGTCGACGTCCGAGGGCACGGGACCGCCGGGCGGGAGGACGTCCGCGCCGGTCAGTACGGCCGCGCGAGCCAGTCGGTCCGGGTCCCGGCCCGCGAGCAGCACTCGGGCGCCCCGGTGCCGGGCGATCTGGGCGGCGGCGACGCCCACGGCGCCGGTCGCACCGAATACGAGCACAGTCTCGCCGGGCTGGACCGCGGCCCGGGTCACGACCATGTTCCAGGCCGTCGGGAAGGTGACGAGCGCGCTCGCGACCGCGCCCGGGTCCGCGTCCGTCGGGAGCGGCAGCAGGTTACGGGTCGGAGCGGTGAGCAGCTCTGCATAGCCGCCCCACCGGTGCACGCCCATGAACGTCCGGCGCGCGCAGGTGTCGTCCCGGCCCGCGAGGCAAGCCGGGCACTCCCCGCAGGTGATCGACGGGGCGACGGCGACCAGGCCGCCCGCTGCGGGCCCCTCCACGATCTCGCCGACCGAGCAGGTGCCGAGCACGTGCGGCAGGGCGACGGGCCAGCCCGCCGCGTCCCGCCGGGTCTTCACGTCCAGCCCCGGCTCGACGGCGCGGGCGCGGACCCGGACCAGGGTCTCGCCCGGTCCGGGGCGGGGATCGGGCACCCGCTCGACGACGAGCCGGTCCGGCCCGCCGTGCGTTCGCAGCAGCACCGCGTCCACGGGTCAGTCCGTGAAGGACGCCGCGGCGTCCGGTTCGTCGGAGTCCGCGGGCACCAGCAGCCGGGCGAGGTGTCGCTCGATCCGGGCGAACTCGGGCGCGAACACTGACCGCGGCCGGGGCAGGTCGACCGGCACCTCCTCGAGGATCCGGCCGGGCCGCGCGGACAGCACCACGACCCGGTCCGAGAGGTATACGGCCTCCCGCACCGAGTGCGTCACAAACAGCACGGTCTTGCCGGTGCGCTCCCAGATCTGCTCAAACTCGTGCTGCAGCCTGCCGCGGGTCTGGGCGTCGAGCGCGCCGAAGGGTTCGTCCATCAGCAGCAGCGCCGGGTCACATGCCAGCGCCCGGGCGATCGCCACGCGCTGCTTCATGCCGCCGGAGAGCTGGTGCGGGCGGTGCTCGCCGAACCCGTCGAGGGACACCAGGTGCAGCAGCTCGGCGACCCGGGCCGTGGCCTCCGCGCGGGATAGGCCCTGCTTGCGCAGCCCGAACCGGACGTTGTCCGCCACTGTGAGCCACGGGAACAGCGCGAAGTCCTGGAACACCACGCCGCGGTCCAGGCCCGCCCCGCGGATGGCCCGCCCGTCGAGCTTCAGGGTGCCCGCGGTGGGCGACACCAGCCCGGCGATGATCATCAGTAGTGTGGACTTGCCCGAGCCGCTGGGCCCGATCAGGGTCACGAACTCGCCGTCCGCCACGTCGAGGTCGATGCCCTCGAGCGCCACGGTGGTGCGCGTGCGGCCGAAGGACTCGCCGGTCACGTACCGCTTGCCGAGGTCTCGGATGGCGAGCTTGGCGCGGTTCGCCTCGAGCTCCCGGTCGGTGGTCAGGGTCTGGTCCAGCCCGGTCATCGCGCCTCCCGAAGAGTTCCCCAGCGCTCGACCGTGGCCGCCTCCAGCGACCGCAGGACGACGCGCTCCAACATCAGCCCGACGATGCCGATCACGAGGATCCCGGCGTAGACGATGTCGGCCTGGAAGTACTGACGGGCCTCGAAGACCCGGTAGCCGAGCCCGCCCGCGACGCCGGCGAGCATCTCGCCCGCGACGAGGATGCGCCACGCGCGGGAGAAGCCGAGCCGGTAGCCGCCGATGATCCCGCCGAGCGAGCCGGGCAGCAGCACCCGGGTGAACATCTCCATGCCCCGGCAGCCGAGCGTGCGGCCCGCGTCGACCAGCCGCTGATCCACCGCGCGCACCGCACCCCAGGTGTTGAGCATCGTCACGAGCATGACCTCGCTGACCAGGATCACGATGATCGTGGTGTCGGTGAGCCCAAACCACAAGATGGCCAGCGGGATCAGCGCGATGCCGGGCACCGCGAGGCCGAAGTTCATCAGCGGCAGCAGGGTGCGCTCGGCGAGCCGGCGGGTGCCCATCAGCAGGCCCAGCGCGGTGCCGATCGCGCTGCCGATGACCACGCCGACGAGTAGCCGGTACAAGGACTGCCCGATGTCCGTCCACAGTGTGCCGTCGGCCGCCATGCCCCCGATGGCGCCGAAGATCGCGCCGAGCCCGGGGAAGAAGGCCTCGGGCACCAGCCCGCTCACCGCGACGACCTGCCACAGGGCGAGAGCGACAAGGATCGGCAGGGACGTGATGACCAGCTGCTTGCCCGCGGTGCGGGTAACCCACGCGATCCGGGTCCCGACGTCCGGCCGGGCGGTCTCGGACTGCGAGGTGCGCTCGGAGGTGGCGGTCATGCCGCACACCCCTGCGCCGCAGCGGCATCGGTGAACTGAGTGTCCACATTGGCCGCGAGGTCCGGTACCATGGGGATCGAGCCCAGCTCCGTGAGCTTGCGGGCCTGCGCGGTGGTGTCGGCGAGCACCTCGTCGTCCACCGCCACGTGGGCGCCGTAGGTCTGCTCGGCGAAGATCGCCTGCACGGTGTCCCGGGACAGCCCGCGGTACTCCGGCTCCAGCAGGCCCACGGAGGCGTCCGGGTTCTGGGTGATCCAGCCCTCGGCGCAGACGAGGGCGGAGACGAACCGCTGCACGTCGTCCGGCCGTTCGTCCACCATGGACCGGGTGGTCAGCACGTAGAACGGATAGATGACGCCCGCGGGTCCGGCGATCCGGTCCGGTGTCATCGCGACCCGGGTCAGGCCCGCCTCGACGGACCGGTTGACGTAGGGCTGCCAGACCAGCGCGCCGTCCAGCGAGCCGCCTGCCAGCGCGGCGGGCATGTCCGTGACGGCCAGATTGACGACCTGGAAGTCCGACTCCTTCATCCCGATCGCGTCCAGATGGCGCAGCCAGGCGGTGTGCACGCCGGAGCCGAGCTGGATGCCGATCCGCTTGCTACGCAGGTCCTCCATGCTCATGGTGGCGGTGTCCCCGGCGGGCACCAGCAGGCTGGCGAGGAATCCGGTGTTGTGCACCGCTACCGCGACCACCGGAAGCTGCTTGCTCACCGCCTGCACGAACCGTGCGTCCGCAGCGGTGACGAAGTCCGACGAGCCGCCGAGCATCCCGGCGATCGCCTCGGTCCCGGTCTGGATCTCGGTGAAGTCGACCTGGACCTGCGAGCGGGTGAAGAACCCCTCCTGCTCGGCGACGAGCCCGACGAGCGGCTGGGCGGAGTTGTTGACGTAGCGGACGGTGGGCTGGTCGCCCGATCCGCCTGCCTGCGAACCGCAGGCGGCGGTGACGGCGGTGAGCAGTGCGACGGCTCCGGCGAGGGTGCCGCGTACTGCGCGCCGCGTCCAACGGCGTTGTGTGGACGTCACGATGGTCCGGACCTCATTCCCTGCGGGCGTCGACGGCGACGCGCGAGCCGGTGGGTGACAGCTCGTATGCAATCCGAGCCAGATTCCGCTGTCAAGAGGGAGATTCTTATGCAGAAAGCCTGCTGGCAAGGGTTTCGAGGTGACATGGGCCGCCGAGCCTGGTTCAATATCGTATACGCAGTACTGCTGGAGGGGATATGTCGGCTGCCGAACGGGCCTACGCCTTGATTCGCTCGCTGGTGATCGAGGGCGGGCTCGCGCCGGGCTACCGGCTGCGCGAGGACCCGATCGCCGAGGAGCTCGGGGTGAGCCGCACGCCGGTGCGTGAGGCGCTGCGCAGGCTCGCGTCCGAGGGGCTGGTGGAGCTGCAGCCCAAGCGCGGCGCGGTCGTGGCGACCTTTGCGCTCGCGCACCTGGACGAGGTGACCGAGTGCCGCGCGGCCCTGGAGGGCACGGCGGCGCGGCGGGCGAGCAGCCGGATCTCGGCCGAGCAGCTGACCCGCCTCGCGGCGCTGGATAACGAGATGCGCGCGCTCGCGGCGGAGCGCAGTCCGGCAGCGCTGGACAAGATCGGCGAGTTCAACAAGGAGTTCCACGGCACGGTGCTCGTGGCGGCGGCCAGCCCGAGCCTGGAGATGCTGCTGGCGAACCTGGCGGTGGTCCCGCTGGTGCGGCGCACGTTCCGGCACTACTCGCCAGAGGCGCTCGAGCGGTCCATGAGCGGGCACCACGAGCTGGTGGACGCGTTGCGGGCGGGCAGCGCGGAGTGGGCGGAGTCGGTGATCCGCGCGCACATCTGGTCCGCGGCTTCGACCCCGCGGTTCGACGAGGTGTGAGGAGTCGCGGCGCCCCGCACAGGGCGCCGCGGCCGGGGCTCAGCGCATCACGTTGCCGGCGTCCACCGGCAGCGTGATCCCGGTGACGTAGCGGGCCTCGTTTGAGGCCAGGTAGAGCACCCCGTTGGAGATGTCGATCTCCTCCACCCAGGGCACCGGGAGCAGGTTCAGGCTGCGGAAGCCGTCCATGCAGTCCTCGGCGGTCGGGGCGTCGAGGTCCGGCCGGAAGATGTGGAAGGTGTTGTTGTTCAATAGCATCGGCGTGGGGACGGAGGTCGGATGGATGGTGTTGACCCGGATTCCGTCCGCGGCGTGCTCGTGGGCCAGGCCCCGCATCAGCCCGACGACGCCGTGCTTGGCCGCCGTGTAGGCGCTCATGTTCTGCAGCGCCCTGATGCCCGCCGACGAGCTGGTCATGATCACGCTGCCACCCCGGCCCTGGGCCACGAGCAGCCGGATGCTCGCCTTGGCGACGTGCCACACTGCCGTCAGGTTGGTGTCGAGGACCGCCTGGAAGTCCTCGACGCGCATCTCGTGGGCCACGCCCGCGATCCCCGTGATGCCGTGGTTGGCCACCACCACGTCCAGACCGCCGAGCTCGCCGACGCCCTCGGCCAGGAACGCCTCGACGGCGGCGTAGTCCCGCGCGTCGAGCTGCGCCGAGACGACCCGGCGGTCCAGCTTCTCGATCTCCGCGACCGTCTTCGCCAGGTCGTCCGGCGCGGCTGGCGGGTTCCCCTGCGCGGGAACGGGTTCGCACACGTCGAAGGCGAGGATGTCCGCGCCCTCCTCGGCGAGTCGCAGGGCGTGCGAGCGGCCCTGGCCGCGCGCCGCACCCGAGACCAGCGCGACCTTGCCCGCCAACCGTCCGCCCATCGAGGGTCCTCCGCTCACTTGATGCTCATTCCGGCGTCGACCGGCAGCACGGTGCCGGTGATGTAGCGGGCCTCGTCGGAGGCCAGGAACGCGACGGCGTGGGCGATGTCCGCCGCCTCGACGTACGGGATCGGCAGAACGTGCAGGCTCCGGTAGGCCGGCAATGCGTCCTCGTGCGTCGGGTCCGTTAGGTCGGGGCGGAACATGCGGTAGTTCTGCTCGTTGAGCAGCATGTCCGTGGCCACCGCGGTCGGGTGCACGGTGTTCACCCGGATCGAGTGCTCGCCCAGCTCCAGCGCCATGCTCCGCATCAGCCCGACCAGCCCGTGCTTGGCGGCGATGTAGGAGCTCAGGTTCTGCACGGCGCGCAGCGACACCGACGAGCTCGTCATGATCACTGAGCCACCGTTCCCGGCGGCGATCATGTGTGGCACCGCCGTCGTGACCGTGTTGAAAACGCCGGTGAGGTTGGTGCCGATCACCGAGCGCCAGTCCTCCTCGGTGGTGTCCACCGAGCAGGTCCCGCTGCTGGTCAGGCCTGCGTTCGCCACCACGACGTCGATGCGGCCGAACTCCGCGACGGCCTGATCGACGAGCGCCTGCACCCCCGGCCGATCGGTCGCGTCGAGCCGGGCTGACAGGATCCGCCGGTCCGTCGCCTCGACCGCCTTGACCGTCGCCGCCAGGTCCTCCGGCGTCGCGGGAGGCGCGCCCTGCGCGGGCAGCGGCGCGCAAACGTCGAACGCAACGATGTCGGCACCCTCCTCGGCCAGGCGCACCGTGTGCGCCCGGCCCTGTCCCCGTGCGGCGCCGGAGACCAGCGCCACTTTTCCTGCCAATCGACCTGCCACGACACTCCCCGTTCCGGATCGTTCCTCGGATTCCAGGAGTGCCGGGCCGCGCGCGGACCGTCAAGCGGTGGTCCACGGCTTTCCGCTCCGCCGAATCCTGCTGTGACCGGCGTCCCGCGCGATTCGGGTCGGGGGAATGTCGCGCGGGGCGGGCACGGGGCGGCGGCGGCCGGTGGATCGTCCTCGCCGAACGCGCGACGAGGCGCAGGAGAGGCGGCAGGGGTGAGCGATACATCGGTCACCGTCCA
>NZ_JAHLEK010000011.1:0-12322 GCF_020131375.1 Pseudonocardia sp. ICBG1034 | reverse complement strand
CGATGCGCCAGCGCAGCACGTCCGACACGTTCTCGCCGAAGTACCAGCCGCGGCGCCGTCGGCGACCTCACGCAGCAAACCGCTCCGGGTCATGCCCCCGACCTCGGCCTCAGCGAGCACGGTCAGCAACGAACCGCGCCCCGACTCACGCTCCACCCGCCCGGCCACCGCAGACCCGAGCCCACGCTCCAGCAGCCCCGCGGAACGCTTCTCACCCTGCGCGCGGGCGAGGTCGAACCAGTCACCAGCCAGCGTCACCAACGACCGCGCCCGCCCCTCGCCCTCCTCCGCTGTAGCCAGGGCCGAGACCTGCGCACCGCTGTGCTCGACCAGGGCAGAGAACCGGCTGCGCGCGGTCTCATACATCGCCTGCTGGTCGTGCTCATCAGCCGGACGCTCCGACACCAACCACACGTGGTTGGACTCGCGTCCCCGGGTGATCGCCGGATAGGCCGCGTGCCGGCTGCTGCCCTCGTCCGCGACGAAGTGCCGGTGTCCACGGTCAGCGACTGCGAGGCGTGCACCGTCACCGCATACGCCAGCGTCAGGTGCTCCTCGGCGTAGGCGGCGGGGAAGTGCGCGATCGCGCCGTGCCGGTCCCGCCCCAGCACCGTCCCCTCTGACGTCGCGCCGACCACCGTGTAGATCTCCCTGTTTGTCACCGGCTGCACCACCCCGGTTCGACCGTCGACGCGCACAGCCGGCTCCACCAGCAGACCGCGGTCGTTGCGCCGGGCCTGCACTCGGTCCCCGACCGACACCTTCTGCCCGCGGTGGATTCGGCTCACCGTGCGCCCGTCGACCCGCCCGAGTCGGATGAGTTCCTGGCGCAGTCTGCGCGACAGGTCCGCAGCCTGGTCGTTGGTTCCCACTATCAGCAGGGACTGCTTGCCCGCGACGGTGTCGGCGAGCCATGCCTTCCCGGCCTGTGCCTGCATCTGCTCCAACGTCCCCGCCGCAACCGGCCACGGGTCAGGTACTCCGCCACCGCGGCGGTGTCCCCACCGCGCACCAGCAGCGACGCCGCGCGCTCCCAGGACTCGGCGAAGCGGTGCACGACCACCAACTCCGACACGCTCGCCGCGTGCCGGGTCAGGTGCTCGAACAACCCGCCCGCCTCGACCGCGCCCAGCTGCTCGTGGTCACCGGCCAGGACCACTTCGCGCCGGCCTCGCGCGGCCAGCCGGGTGATCAGGTGCAGGTCTATCGTCGACGACATTCCCGGCCTCGTCCACGATCAACAGGTCCCCGGCAGACAGCCGCTGCCGAACGTGTCCGGTTTCATCCGGGGTGAACCGGTGCTCGAACATCGTCGTGTTGATCGCCGGGATCCCGTCCCCACGCAGGTTCTCCGCGGCGACCTGTGAGGTCGCCAACCCCAACACCCGGCCACCGATCTCCCGCGACCAGATCTCTGCGAGCGCGCCCACGGTGCGGGACTTCCCCGCACCCGCCGGGCCGACCAGGACGTCCCCTGCGACCCTCGACGTCAGGATCGCCACGACGGCGTCGACCTGGTCGCCGCTCATGCCCTGCCCGACCAGCTCCTCCCGCACCGCAGCCGCCCGGCCTGCGGCCAACCCCACCTCCAGCGGTGCGCTCACGCGAGCGACGACAGCCTCCTCGCGCCCGACGTGTGTGACCGAGGAGTAGCGCTCCCGATGCGCCCCGCGCAGGACGTAGCCACCATCACCGTCGCGCCGCAGCCCGCCGGGAACTTCCACCGGTTCGACCATCGACACCTGCACCACGTCCGCGCGGCGGACCGCGTCACGGGCGAGGTCCTCGAGCGCGGCCGCGCGCTGCGCCGGCGTCGCCTCCCCCAGCCCGAGACCCACCCACCGGTCCCCGACCTCGGCCTTGATCGCCAGCGTCAGGTTCCCGATGTCCCACACCGCGTACCGGCCCGTGACCCGCTCCACCGCCGCCCCCAGCAGCTCCTCCGGTCGACCGGCTCCGCTCGCTCACCCCGCACCGGCTGTCCCTGCGCGGCGGCCTCAGCCGCGTCGGACAATGCACCCTGCAGCTCCCGCGAATGCGCCCGCGCCCAGCGCCGCAACGCCTGCGGCCCGGCGTCCGCGGACTTCGGCGCCCGGGTGTCCAGCACCGCCATCCGCGCGATCCGGTGCATCGCCGCCGCACTCGGCGCCCGCCCAGTGCGCGACCGGAACTCCTCCACCAACGCCGCGATCCGCGCATCCACCTGCCCGGTCCGAGTCGACGCCGCGTCCATCAACGCCTGGTCGACACCGGCGATCTCCCGCGCATGCCCGTCCGGACGCTCCCGCCACGCAACCCCTACCGCGGCGGTGACCAGCTGCTCGAGGGCTTGCTGATACACCGCATCCACGGCCTGCTTCAACCCTCGGAACGACGCCCCGTCCAGGGCCGTGATTCGGCCATCCGCGGTCGCGGTCCGGTTCAACAACGCACCGTGGGTGTGCAACTGAGGCTCGTCCTCACGGTTGGTCGAGTGCCCCCACAACGTCCACGTCGTCCCCTGCCCCCGCTCGAACGTCCCCATCCCCGCCCGCGACCGCGGACCCGAATGCCGGCCCGTCCGCGTCACCGCAACCCGCTCATCGGCGAACGACACCGCCGTCTCCACAGCCCGGTCGTGCGCCGCACGCACCGCCGCGGCCTCACCATCCGCACCGGCCGCGAGCAACGCCGCGTAGAACACACTCACCGACTTCGGCGCACTGAACGTCCAGTCGTAATACGCCACACTCCGACGCGTATCAGCCTCCGCCGCCCGACGAATCTCCTCGACCCGCTCCTCAGCCGGCACACCCGCCTCACGCCTGATCGCCCGCTCGACCCGCTCCTCCACCGCCCGGTACTTCCGCGGCCGGTTCCCCAGATAAACCGGGTCCTCCTCCGAAGACTCCGGGCGACGCAGCTGACCGAACACCGCCCGCACATCCTCAGCCACCACCGCCTCACCGGCAGCGAACGGCAGACCCAGCGCCACGATCCCCGACCCAAACCAACGGCCCTCCGGCTCACCGTGCTCGACAGCCGCGGCGTAGTAACCCGGCCCATCCGTGCCCTGCTCGGCGCCCTGCTCAGGGCCGCGGTGCGCGGCACAGCCGGAGCCACGGAGCAGGTACTCGACCGCCCCCGCCCCGACCGTGTTGATCCGCAGCATGATCCACATCTTACCGCACCCAACCGAAGATCATCAGTTGATGCATAGGTCTGTTAGCGGAGAAGCGGTGACGATGACTGGTGGGATGGCAGCATGGGTGTGTGGAACGACATGGAGATGTCAGCGGGAACGACAGGTCGTGTCAGCAGACGGCGCCACGGAGATGTCAGCAGCTGTGGGACGGCGCAACGGGAACGAAGGTGCCCGGCGACAGCCCTGTGGAGCGACAGCTCGATGTCAGTGGAAAACGACAGATCGAGTGTCAGTAGACGACAGCTTGGCTGTCAGTGCTTTGATCTTGGTTGAAGGTTGGTGGCGCCGGTGAATGTGGTCGCGAAGGTCTCGGGCGTGTAGCACTTCTCGCGCGGGATGGCGGCCTCGCCGGCCGGCAGACCTGCGAGGTCGGCGCCGGCGCGGATTCGGTGCGCGAGGCGCCGCCCGAGCAATGCCTTCCCGTCACGCCCGATGAACAGTGCCGGTGGCGGGTCGTCCCGCGACGCGCGGTCGAGCAGCAGCGCCCGCAACATTGGGCGTGCCTGAGGGGGGACGCGGAAGGTTCCGGTGTAGGCGCGGACGTGGCGGCCGCACGGGTCGGTCCAGTCGAGTCGGGTCTTCGCGAGCCAGGGTGCGCTGCTGTCAGTGGCCCGGGCCAGGGTCAGCGCGCCGACGGCGAGCGGGCAGGCCAGCCGGCGGAGCCGAGTGACGGTCTCGGGGCTGAAACGCGGCCCGAGGTAGCCCAGCAGGCGGGTGTCGGTCGCGAGCGCGGGCAGGACGAGGTGCAGGCCTGCGTCACGCAGCCCCACCCGGGCAGCGTGCAGGCGCAGCAGCAGGTCATCGCCGTCGTGCGCGTCGATGGTGAGGTTTTGCAGCAGCACACCGAGCGCGCAGTCGGGCCGGACCTTCCGGGCCCGGATGCGAGTGCGTTCGGTGTAGATCCGCCAGGCGCGCCCCGCCCGAGCGGCGAGATCGCGCACCGTTGCGTACTGCTCCTCGGCGGTGGGCTTCTGGCGGTCGGCGGCCGTCGGCACGGTGAGCAGCGCGAGCATGGCTGGCCAGGGCAACGTTGTCGGAGTCCGCGCGCTGTGCAGTGGCCCGTGGGCGACCCTCCACACCTGCACCCCGGTGGCGACGGCGAGCCGGTCGACCGCGGCGAGGGTCGAGAATGGGAGCAGATGCGCGCGCAGCACCACCAGGTGGTGCACCTGCTCCGCGCGCAACCAGAGCTCGAGCAGCCCCGGCGCGCTGCTGCGCGGGCCGGCGGCATCCAGAGCTCGCCGGTCCTTCCCGAGGGCGAGCAGCACGTCGCGGGCCAGCACCGGCCACGGCGAGCCCGGCGCCGCCAGGCAAACGACCACCCCGTCCGCGAGGTCGTGCACCCCGAGCAGCGCCCGCACACAGGCGTGGTCGTCGTCGGGATCGAGCACCCACCGCAGCCCGGTCCCCGAACCGGGCCTGTCATGGCGGTAGCCGGCTCCCGGAGCCGCCGCGGCCGCCCTGATGGCCGGTGGCCGCACGTCGGTGGCCGCGGACCTGCGCGTGGCCGACGCTGTGGCCGACACGACAGTGCGCTGCGTGGCCGCGTGTGCGCGGCGGCCACCGGTCGCGGTCCCGCAGCTCGCGGCCGCGACCGAGCCGGTCACGGCCCTCCAACCAGAAGCGGGCTCATCCGGTGATCGCGGCGCCGTGCAACGCGAACGCGTTCGC
Source organism: Pseudonocardia sp. ICBG1034 (assembly GCF_020131375.1). Classification (NCBI taxonomy): domain Bacteria; kingdom Bacillati; phylum Actinomycetota; class Actinomycetes; order Pseudonocardiales; family Pseudonocardiaceae; genus Pseudonocardia; species Pseudonocardia sp. ICBG1034. The sequence goes on along the minus strand of NZ_JAHLEK010000011.1, from coordinate 7,467 downwards.
CACGATCCTCGCGTCGAGCACCGGGTGGTCGTGCTCGGCGCACAGCTGCGCGGCGGACTGGGTGAACGAGGCCCAGTCGCGCAGGTTCCCGTGCGCGAGATGGTCATCGACCTGCACCAGCAGCTCCGGGTCGACGCCCTCGTAGATCGGGTGGAACCGCGGGATCAGCTCCAGCACCTGCGCGCTGGTGAGAGGTTCGAGCCGGACCCGCCGGTAGATCCGCGAGCGCAGCATCGGCTGGGCCGAGAGGACCTGCCAGGCCCCGTCGCCGCCGACCAGGAGCAGCGCGAACCGGGTCCGCGGGTGATCATGCAGATGGCGCAGGAACTCGATGCACTCGGTGTTGAGCCGCTGGGCCTCGTCGACCACCACCACGCGCGGACGTGTCGAGAGCTCCTCGATCACCGCGTCCATCAGCACGAACCGGCTGCGTGCCCGCCCGGCTGGCGACCCGGTCAGCTGCTCGAACAGCGTCGCGGCGACCAGGCGCATCGTCGGGCGCGACGGGAACGACGACCACAACCCCGCCTGCGAGCGGGCCGCCAGCGCGGACTCCACCGCGTAGGTCTTGCCCATCCCGGCCGGGCCGTGGACCACGCCCATCGCTGCGGCGTCGACGACGTGCCCGACGGCCTGGTCGACCAGCTGCAGCCCGGTGGTGGGCAGCACCCGCGCCCCGGGCAGGTCGAGGAAATGCCGCGCCATCAGCCCTGCTCTCCGTCCTGACCGCCGACGCGGCGCTCGGTGTCCTGCTCGGTGTCCTGCTCGGTGTCGTGGGGTTGGTCGAGATCGACCGGTGCGGGCGAATCGGCGGCCTCGCGGAACTCGGGGTTCCAGTAGGCGAAGTCGCTCTTGAGGTCGAGCAGGTCGGTCCGCGCCAGCCGCGCCAGGGCGGCGTAGTCCGGGCCCTCGTCCCCGCGCCGGCGACGGCGCCGGTCGCGTTCGGTGCGGGCGGTGTCGTTGGTGATCACGGTGGTGTCCTCGACCTCGCCGGGCTTGGTGATCGGGGCGAGCTGGGCGCGGGCACGCCGGCTGGCGCGGCGGTGCCGCCGTCCCAGCTCGGCGGCGTCGGCGCGGCGCCGCTCGAGGACCGCGTCGCGCTGTTCGGAGGTGAGGGTGTCCTGCGGGAAGGCCGTGGCCAACCAGTGATCGCCGCGGAACAGCTCGATCTGGCGCAGGTCGTGCGGGGTGTAGCGGACCTGGAGGCGTTCCCCGACCAGCTCGTTGAGCTCCGGGGCGATGAACCGCACCCCACCGAAGTGGATGCCGTCGCGGTTGACCGTGCGCTCGACGTCGGCCATCAGCATCCACCGCAGCTGGGCCGGGTCGAGCTCGCGGAGCGGGGTGGCGTCCTCACCCCAGCGCACCAGCGGTGTCGTGCTCAGCTCGGAGTGCACCCGGGTGGTGTTGTAGCCGCGTACCCACTCGGCGAAGCGGTCCACGAACAGGCCCAGCGACATCGGCTCGGCGTCCGGGCCCAGCAGCGCCCCGTCGAGGCTGCGTGGACCGTCGGTGTGGAACGGCAGCCCGGAGAGGAACTCCTGGTCCAGGGTCCGGTTCGCCCTCTCGATCTTGCCCTTCAGATGTGGGGTGTAGCCCGGCGTCGGCACGAACTCGATCCCCAGCGCGGCGCACGAACGGCGTAGCGCGGCCGCGCTGAACTCCAAGCCCTGATCGGGGCGCAGCACCGCGGGCAGCCCACCGAAGGGGCCGCGGTCCGGGTCGATCACGATCCCGGCCCGCAGCGCGGCCAGCACCGTCGCCGAGGTCGGGCGCAGCGAGATCGCCCACCCCATGATCATCCGGGAGTAGGCGTCGAGGAACAGCGTGGCCCACGGCTTGGCCGGGCGCTGCGCGCGCGGCGCGAGCACCAGCACCGGCAGCTCGACATGGTCGCCTTCCCACATCGCGTTGCGCGCCGACGGCGCCCACCGCAGATACACCTCGTAGCGACGCCGGCCCTCCGCGCCCTCCACCAGCCCGGCCCGCTGGCCGGGAGTCAGCTGCGTGGCGAAGGCACGCTGCAGTCCGCGCAGCGACGGGCCTCCGGGCTGCGCGGCGTGCCGCTCGCGATGCACCGCGGCGACGTTGCCTTGCCAGGCCACGAACGCGTCGACGTCGGCGCTGGTGAGCTCGTACCGGCCACGATGGGCCGCCGGTTCACCGGGTCCGGCGTGTTCGTGGCCGGGATGTTCGCAACTCACGCGTCCCTGGTCGGCGTCACGGACGGCGAGCCAGCGCCACAGCGTGCGCTCGGTGACCCCAGCCCCAGCAGCGGAGGCCCGCACGACCGCGGTGGTGAGTTCACCGGCGGCGCGCAGCTCGCGCAGCCGCGCGACCAGCAGCGCCTTCATGCCGGGGCCGAGGCGGGTCATCGCGACATGTCCACCACGCAGCCCGGGCAGACCGGCCCGGCAAGGCGCCACCCGGTCTCGACGAGCCACGCGTCGATCGCCGCGGTGACCTCGAGGTCGAGGTTGGTGAGCTCGCCGGCGAGCAGCGGCCCGTCCCCGCAGCGGGCGCACACGACCTCGTCCACCGGGCCGTCCGGGGCGCATCCCCGGCAGAACCGCCGCGACGCCGGCCCGCGCCCGGCCGGGTCGGGCATCAGCCACTCGGTGGCCAGGTCGGCGACCTCGTCGGCGGTCGTGGCCTGCCGGCCACATGCCGAACACCGCACCTCGACCGCTGCGCGGGACGACGGGAGCGTCCGGGGCCTCGGGCTCACGAGCGGGGCTCCCCACCCAGAGTGGGGTCCACGGCCAGAGTGGGGTCCGCGGCCAAGGTGGGGTCCTCGGCGGCGGTGATCGGCTCCGGCGGCCGCGCCGGCAGGTGCCGATACAGGGTGGTGCGCGGGATCCCGGTCTTGGTCACGATCTCAGTCATCGTGTCGCCCTGGTCGCGGAGATGGGTGGCGTAGGCGATCTGGTGGGTGTCGACGGTGACCGGCCGCCCGACACGACGGCCTTTCGCGGTCGCCACCGCGCGGGCGTGCGCGGCCCGCTCAAGGGTGTAGGTGCGCTCCATCTGCCCGAACAGCGCCAGCAGCACCACCGCCAGCTGCGCCATCGGGTCGTCGGGGTTCGACGAGTCCACCCGGATCGGGTCGGCCAGGTTGCGGACCCCGACCCCGCGCTCCGAGAGGTCGTGGATCAGGTTCAAGGTGTCGCGCACCGTGCGCCCGAGCCGATCCAGCGTGTGGACCACGATCACGTCCCCGGAGCGAGCGTAGGCGAGTGCGGCGGCCAGGCCGGGACGGTCCGAGCTGGCTCCGGAGCGCTTGTCCAGATAGATCCGCTCGGCAGGGATGCCGACCTGGCCGAGTGCGTCGATCTGACGCTCGAGGTCCTGCTTGGCCGTCGACACCCGCGCGTACCCGAGGTCCACACCGCGGAACGTACCGCTGGTCGGCTCCGGACGAGCTTTACGACACGCCGTTATGGCCACTACTTCTGGACCGCGACACGCCGAGCCCGCATGAGCCGGCGAGGGGCGACGGGTGACCGTCCCACATCCAAGGATTCGGGTCGCTCCAACGTTCGCGGAGTGGGCGGCGGGAGTCAGCGACAGCGCGTCACGTCGAGGCCGGCGCAGTACGGAACGTGGCGTCGGGGGCATGGCGCGCTCGCAGCGAGGTCGCCCGCACAGCGAACCGAACCGCGCTACCCAGACGTACGTTTTGAGTTGCGCGAATATAGACACACGAACCATGAATCGCTAGAATGGGTCCTGGCCGCAGCCAGGCCACCAGGGTGGTGACCAGCGCGGCGGACTGTGGAGGAGGTGGCCGTTGTGGTCGTGTACGCCGCCGCCAGTCGGCCCCTCTCGCCCCCGCTCCGGTCCGCGCACAGCGCTGGGGTGGGACCAGCGAGCGGACCGGCCCCTGACGAGAACACGGTGCACGTCACGGCCGCTCAGCTCGGCGCGGGCGCAGTGACCATGGCCGGGTTGTACCTGGCGTTGTTGTCATCTTCGATGCCCTGGAGCGCCATCGCCTCGGACGCCGACTCGGGAAGCGCTGCGTCCCCGCTCGCGGTCTCGGACATGGTCGTGGGCCTCGTGCTGATCGTGCTGGGCCACGTTGGCTGGACCGCGAACTCCGAAGGATCGCGTCGCGCCGGGTGGGCCGCCGCGGTGCTCGGGGTATGGATCGCGCTCGCCCCGGTCGCCCCGGGCGGGCCCACGATCGGATGGGCGACGGTGCTGGGCTCGGCCACAGCCGGGGTCGCCGTGCTCGCCGCTGCCCTCACCATGATCGTGACCGGTCAACCCCGGCGGCGGAAGAACCGCACCTCCCTGAACACGGGCAAGCACGGCCCCGGCAACCCCCCCACCCCTGGGACCCCCGCGCCACCCCCGCCACTCGCCGCGCCGGCCAGCCGGTGTCTGACCCGGGCAGCTGATCTGGCCCACCACGACCACCGACGACGACCCGTACCAAGCCCGCACCGGGGAGCTGCGACATGATCTCCACCCTCGACCACGCCGAGGTCCTCGATCCCACCTCGCGCGTCACGGCGTCCGACCCCAGAACCCGACCCGCCGGGCCCGATCACCCCGCGTCGAGGCCGCCGCGCCGCCTCGTGGTGGGGCTGCGCCCCGACGACAACGCCCCGGCCCTGCTGGGTCCTGCGGCCCGGCGCGCCCGCGCCGAACGCCGGCCCCTGCTGGTCGCCGTGGCCCGACCCGCCGCGCCGTGGACCACCGACGCCGTCGTCCACGCCGTGGCCGCCGACCGACTCGACAGCCGGCTCATCGCGCTCATGCGGACCGCCTGCGACGTCTGCGCCGACGCCGGCTGGCCCGCGACCACCGTGCTCACCGTCGCCGCACCCGGCGCGCTGACCCGCCGTGGCCGCGAGCGGCAGTGGCAGCGCCGGCTCCGTGCGCTGGCCCACTCGCTCGACGCCGAACTGCACCCACCCCACGGCGGCCACAGCCCGCCGAACGTCTCGCCGGGCCCGCGGCCCGCGGCCACGACGAGGAGCTCCTGAGATGGCCCGGCCCGTCCGCCCCGTCCGCCCCGGCGACCACACCCACCCCACCCCCGGCGGCCGGCTCCACATCCGCTCAGTCACCAGGGGAACGATCCTGGCCTTCCACGGGCGCCTGGCCCGCCACGACGCCGCCGTCCTCAGCCGCCACCTACACCAGCAGCTCGACCAGATCGTGCGGGTGCTGGTCCTGGACCTCAGCCACGCCGAAGTCCACGCCCCCGAGACGCTCGAGGTCCTGCGCTGCGCCCGCGACCGCGCCCACGCCGAGAACGTCGGCTTCCACATCATCGACCGCAGCGAACCGTCCCTGCACACCACCCTGCGTCAGCAGGAACGAGCCGGCGAACGCCCCGTCCGCCACGACGCCGCCCACCGCGCCCACCGATCCCCATCGGCACACGCTCGTCAGTGCACGAACCTCGGCACGCGAAGAGCGAGCCGCATGATGGCGTCGGTGGCGCACCGTCGTTCTCACACCAGCCGTTAGCAGCCCTTCAGTACCGGCGGCACGGTGCGTCCCACGTCCCGGATTCCGCGCCCCACTGGCGTGGCCCCCGGGGCGCGTGACCGGCGCGCCACTCGATCTCGACGCCCGCGCGCAACGCCTCACCCCCCGAGGCGCCGCGGGCGCGGGGGTCCGGCGCCGCCGACGGGCCGCCGGCCGAGCTCGGTCCACCCCCCAGGACCGAGACCCGGCCGGCGGCCCACCCACACCACCGCGACCACCGAGCGACCACTGAGCGACCACCCCAGGACGAGGATCGAGGGCGAGACGATGAGCCGACCCCCGCTGCCCTGGCGGGTTCTGGCCGACGTGATCGACCTCGGCGCCGAGGCCACCGCCGCGCTCGCACTGCTCGCCCTGCGCGCGGTGCACGCGTCGCCGCCCCGCCGCCCGCCGCAGCCCCGGCTGGTCCTGGTCACGACCGCGTCCGCCCCCGCGGCCGCGGCCCTGAGCTCGGCGGGATGACCCGCGGCCCAGCGCGAAGACCCCTGCGGCGCGGCCCACACCGACCGCGTTCCGGCCCCGACCTAGTGGAGCCTGCGATGCCCTCACCCGATGTGTTCGACCACGAACAGCCCCGCCGCGGGCGAGCACTGACGCCCGCCGAGCAGCGCACCCTGGCCGACATCAGCGCCCGACTCGATCTAAGCGACCCCCACCTCGGGGCCCGGCTGCGCCACCGAGCCCCGCGCCACCGCCCGCAGGAGCCCGCTACAGCGTCCACGAAGGGCTCCGCGTCGGATCGGGCGAGCGCCGCCCGCCCCGGCGAACGCCGTGACACCCGGGACGTCACCGACCGCCTGACCCACCGCGAGTGGAACCTCCTCGTCCAGGTCAGCATCGTGGTCGTGGTGGTGATCGTGCTCCTGCTGGCGTTCACCGACGGGGCCGTGACCGCGTTGCTGGCGCTCGGTCTCCTCATGGTCCCGCCCACCGTGCTGAACCTGCTGTTCCTGCGCCGCGACCCCACCCACCGCCCCGGTCCATCCCAGGTCCCGCACGATTGACCCTGGCTGTCCCCGGCCCGTCGTGCGAGGCTGAAAACATGAATCCGAGTCACACAGATGCTGGTCGAGGAGACACCAGTTGGGGTGGCGCCCGCCAAGGACCTGCTGGGGACCCGAGCGCGCCGCCCGATGCGGCGGGGGCCTCGGGGTGGACGTTCCTGACCAACCACGCCCACGTGCTGGTCGCGCTGGCCCGCGACCCGGACACCCGACTGCGCGACGTCGCGGTCCTGGTCGGGATCACCGAACGCTCGGTGCAGTCGATCGTGGCTGACCTCGAAGCCGCCGACTACCTGCAACGCGTCCGCGTGGGCCGGCGCAACCGCTACCAGGTCGACCCCTCCGGCCCGCTGCGCCACCCCGCCGAACGCGACCACGCCGTCGGCGAGCTCCTCGGCGTGTTCACCACCGGGCCCGCGCCCTCATCCGAGGCCTCGGACGAGGCGTCGGCGGCCCACCGCTGAGCGCGCGCACGGCCGCGGACGCGAGAGCCACCGTGGGTGTTGCCCAAAAACACGAAACATGCTTCACTTGAAGTGTCTGGAGGGGAGTATCCCGGCGTTCTCGTCGTCATCACGGCCCACCAGCGCGACCCGCACCCGCGGGACGCGCCGGGGCCCGGCGGGACGGACCCCCGCGAGGCCCCGCCACGGGCCGCGGCCAGGGTCGGGAGAGACCTCCGAGTGCCCGAACCGCGAACACTTGGAGGGCTCTGTCGTGGATGTCGCACTGTGGGTCTGGCTGGCGGTGCTGGCCGGGATCATCGCCATGCTGGCGGTCGATCTCGTCGCCCACCGCCACGCCCATGTCATCGGCGTCCGGGAGGCCGCCGCGTGGTCGGCGGTCTGGGTCGTGATCGGGGTGGCGTTCGGGATCACGGTGTGGTGGTTCTGGGGCGCGGAGTTCGGCCAGCAATACTTCGCCGGCTACCTGATCGAGAAGTCCCTGGCCGTGGACA
>NZ_JAHLEK010000010.1:0-150015 GCF_020131375.1 Pseudonocardia sp. ICBG1034 | reverse complement strand
GGTCGCAGAGCAAGACCTCCAAGATGGAGAACGGCCACTCCGCCCTCGTACTTGCCGACATCGAGCAGTGGCTCGACACGGTCCACGCCGACGAGGACGTCCGTGCAGAGCTGCGCGCACTCGCCCAGGAGGCGGGGACCCGGGTACGGCCGTGGCGCAACAGTAACCGCCCCGACGGGCCCAGCCAGCAGGACGCCAGGGCTCGGCGTGACGCAACGACCAGCGGGATCGGGGTGTATCAGTCCGAGGTCGTTCCCGGGCTGTTGCAGACCCCGGACTACGCGCGCAGACTGCGCGAGATCCACAGCCTGCTCCCCGCCGCGGAGATCCCCGCCTCGGTGCTGTCGCTGATGAACCGTCAGACAGTCCTGTTCGACGAGTCCAAGCAGTTCGACCTGGTCATGACCGAGACCGCGCTGCGATGGCGTCCCGGCCCAGCCTCCGTGATGCTCGCTCAGCTCGACCGCATCGCCGCGCTGGCCAGCCTCCCCAACGTGCGCATCGGTGTGCTCTCCCGCGAGACGCAGGAGCGTGCCGAGGTCCGCCCCCTGCACTCCTTCGTACTCCTGCGCTACGACGACGCACCCACGACCGTCGAGATCGAGACACTCACCGCCGAGCAGGAAGTGACCGATCCAGCCGACGTCAAGCTCTACGAGCAGTTCCTCGCCGAGCAACAGCGGTCCGCAGAGCACGGACCCGCTCTACTCGCCCTGCTCGACCGCCTCCGCGCCGACCTCTCCTTGAGCACTCCAGGCTAGTCGCACGAAGACTAAGGCCCGCGATCAGCAAATTAGCTGGGCGCGGGCCATTTCTGTGCGCGCAGAGTTAGTCGCGGAAACCTCGGGCTAGACTCGCGACTAGTCACGGACTAGTCTGGAAGTAGAGATGCCCCGGCGGGTGCGACCGCCGAGGCATCTGAGCAGACAACCGGACTGATCCCCCATCACGAGGAAGCCAGGCGCCCATGAAGACCGTACCCAGAAGCGTCGACTCTCAGGCGGTGCCCGGCCGTCTGCCGTGTGCCGATACCGACGTGATCGAGCTGTTCTTCCCCGTCGGCACCGCTGGGCCGGCCCTGCAGCAGATCGCCGAGGCCAAGACCATCTGCCGTCACTGCCCGGTGCTCCAGGCCTGCCGGGCCGAGGCGCTGGCTCGGCCCGGCGCATTCACCCACGGCGTCGTGGGTGGACTCAGCGAGGACGAGCGGAACGCGCTGCTGCGGCGTCGCGCGGCACGACGAGCGGGGATCCGATGAGCGCCCCGACCAGCAACGGCCACCGTCCGACGCCGCCGTCCACTCTCTCGGCCGAGCAGTGGGGGAGCGAGCTCATCCCCTCCGGCACCACGCGTGAGGACGACCCGGTCGAAGAAAGCGTCGCCGACACCGACGAGGTCCGGGCGCTGGCTCGCCAGGTTCACCAGGCTCGAGGCCTCGTCGCCCTCCAGGACGACCCGGCCCTGCACGAAGCACTGTCCGAGCGAGAGCGGCGAGCTGACCGCAAGGTCACCGAGCGGATCCGCAGTGCCCGGCGGGCCGAGCGGCGCCGGACCGCGCTCGCCGAGGTCGCCGGCACCCGACGCGACAGGCAGGAAGCTCGCTGGGTCGGCAGGGCACGGACCAGCAAGGAACGCCTGCTCAACCCCAACCGGCGCCTCGCCGCGACCTATCGCCGCTACGTCGCGCTGTCCTGCGTACCTCCAACCCTCATCGGTTTCGGAGTGGTATTCATGTCGGCGACCGTGCACGACGGTGTCGTCGGCATGGACGGGCCGTGGGTGGGTTACCTGATCGAGCCGATGGCGTCGGTGCTGCTGGTCGTCAGCCTCCTGATCGGCTTCACCGCAGTACAGAACAGCCGGCAGGTCCCCCGAGGCCTCTACGTCCTCGACGGCGGCCTCGCGCTGGCCTCGCTGGTGTTGACGGTCGTCCCGTGGGGTCTGCGTTACGGCTTCGACGCGGGGTCGACTATGGCCCACACCCTGCCGTCACTGCTGGTCGTTGCGGCGGTGGTCGTTCAGCATCTGCTGCACTCGGTGTTCCGGCCGATCTTCGCCGAGCTCTACGAGGAGCTGCAGCCCTCGCGGCTGACCGACCAGACCGCCGACACCGTCGTGCTCTACGAGCGGACCCGTCGCGCGATCGACGACCAGCAGATTCCACTCTCTGCCTCTGGAGCACCGTCGCGAGAGGCGATCCGCAAGCGGTTCGGCGTGGGCAAGGTCCGCTCCCAGCTCGCCGGCGACGCCTACGAGCTCGTCCAGCAAACCCTCGACCCGCGGTAGCGCCAACCATGCGCCCGGGCCGCCGGCCCGGGGCGCTACCGCCGCAAGTCCTCTCCCCGGCGCCGCACCCCCAGGCGCCGGGGAGGGGACCCCTCCGATCTCCAGGAGCGCACCTCATGTCCGACCGGATCACAATCACGCTGGTCACAGGCTCCGAACGCCACCGGACCAGCGAGCCGATCGACGCCCCCGTCGACGACCCGCACCAGATCTGGGCGCACGTGCTCGAGCTCGCCGACCGGATCGGCGGCCTGGCCCGCCATGCCTACCTCGCCGAGATCGCCGTCGCCGAGACCGGCCTGCCGCTCTACGACCTGCGGTGCCTGGGATGAGCGGGCACCGCAGAAGCAACGCGGCCGCGGCCGGCGAGTTGCCACCCACGCTGCGTCGCTCCCGCCCGGACCGCCGCCGCGCCGCGCTCGCCACCCGATTCGCCAAGACCACCACCGACATCGAACGAGCCGTGTGCGCCTTCGACTACTTCCGAGGTGCCGCCAGCCGGCGCCACCCCCGGCCTGACGCCGCCGCCGAACTCGTCGCCGCCGTGATTGGCCAGCTCATCGAAGCGGGCGACCACCTTCTGCGCATGCAGGCACGAGAGCCCCTCAGCCCGAGGAAGGACACCGCATGAGCGAGCACGACGCCGCCCTCGACACCGCGGCGCCCGACTCGGGCCAACAGGAGACCCCGGCCCTGCCCAGCCCGCGTGTCACTGCGGCCACCCCGGCCGCGAACCCGGACGGCGAGCCGGAGGTCGAGGTCGACCGACCGCGTGCCGGGTGGCCAACCGTGCCCGATCGGCGCCAGGGAGCCCTGCACGCGGTCACCACCGCGGCGGCCGAGCTGCGTTTCGTGCACGAGCAGCCGGCCAGCCTGAAGCAGAGCCTCGCCCTGGCCCGTCAGGGCGCCTGGACGACCACCCGGACCGGCCCGCTGCGCCGCGCCGCGGTCGTCCACGTCTGGTGCATCCAGGCGCCCGTCCTGGTCATCGGCGCCCTGATCGCCTGGGCCGCCCGGACCCCGGGTCGCCTCTGGACGGTCGCCTTCCTACTGCTGAACGTCGCGACCGCGCTCGACCAGATCCCGGTTGTCCGCCTGCTCATACCCGAGTTCCTGACCTGGCCCTACTGGCCGCCCTTCTGCTGGATCAACTGAGGAGTCCGACATGAACGCTGCAGCCTTCGCCGGCACCGGCAGCATCGCCGCACTGGCCCTGCTGTTCGGCCTCTGGCTCTACTACCACGACGACATGCGCAAGACCACGAGCCTGCTCTTCCTAATTGCCGGGACCGGCCTCGGCGGCCTCATCGGCGCGCTCATCGCCCAGGCCTACGGCGTAGCGGCCAACGCCACCCCCCTGGCGACCCGCCTGCTCGGCTTCGGCGGCGCGGTCATCCTCGGCGGGATCGCCATCGTGATGACCCTCGAGGTCGTGATCAAGGGGATCTTCCCGAAGACGGCCAGGCCCAACCGCATCCATCCCTGGCTCGCGCTCGCGGCGCCGACCATCGGTCTCGCCAGTGGGGTGCCGATCCTCTACGGCCTCTACCGCCTGGTCGCCACCGGCATGGGCAACGCCGGATCCATCGCCCAGCAGTGGTTCGTGGGGTGATCGACGATGGAAACGCTCGTGCTGGTCGCGCTCATCACCTGGGGACTCGCCCGCTACGCAGGCACCGAGCTCATCGCCACCGCCCGCGGCACCGAACCACCGCGCCTGCGCGACCGCCAGCGCCGCGCCGAACGCGCCCACGAGCGCCGGATGGCCCGGGAAACCCGCCGCACCGGCCCCAGCGTCGGCGACGCACTGGCCCAACGCATCGCCGATCGCATCGCCCATCCCCGCGGCCCTCGCTCGCCCGGGCCCGCCCGGGCAGCGATGGGGGAGTGGTGGTCCGACGCCTGGGGCTACGCCACCGAGCGACGCCGTGAACGCCACCAGCGCCACGCCGACGGCGACCTGCTGCGACAGCGCCTGGCCCGCAACCTCCGCCAGCGATTCGGCGACACAACCGACCCGCACTGGCGACCGCGGCCGACCACCGCCCAACGCCCACCCCATCGCACGGACAACGCCGACCCGGTCGTCATCGACGCCGAGCCGACCCCAGCCCCGCCCACCGACCACACCAAACCCGCACCGGTCGAGGAGACCCCGACCGACGGCCCCCCGGAGGACCCCGAAAAGCCCAACCAGCACGAACCCGACCACACCCAGCAGCCCGAAGCCATCCACACCGAGCCCGACACCGAGCCCGAGCCGCGGTCCGCGGCCGAACACCAGTCCACCGCCACGATCCACCCCATCCGGAAGGACATCCCGATGACCGGCGCCAACCCGAACCTGACCAGCGGCGAGACCCTCGATCCCGGCAGTGCCAACCACTTCTGCGAGCAGATGCAGAACGTCGGTCAGCGACTTCTGACCGAGCTCGATCAGTCCGTCGCCTCCCTGACGCAGGCAGGCGTCAGCGGCGAACCCATCCGCCTGCTCGAGCAGATGCGCGAGAACGCCCAGCTGTTCACCAGCTCCGCCGGTGAGGCCAAGACCCACTTCGGCCGGCACCTCAACACCCAGGACCAGGTGCTCAGCGACGACACCCTCGCCGGAACCGTCAACGGCACCTACATCGGCACTCGCTCCTAGCCCGACAGCCCCGCCCCCAGGACTGACCCCGGTCGCTGGGCACCCGCGTCGCGGCGGAGCGGTGGCACTCCGACAAGCACTCCAGCACCACAACGACGAAGGGACTTGCGATGCCCAGGCAGCAGAGCGTCGCCGGCACCAACCTCACCCCAGAGGTCCTGGCCCGCGCCCTGCAGCGCCTGGTCGACGAGGACACCAGCCCGGCCACTCCCTCCGCCGAGCTCGCCGTGCGCCAGCCCACCACTGTGCTGCGCAAGGAGACGCCCCGGCGGTCGGCGATCAGCGATCACCACGATCACATCCGAGCTGAGAACGCCGCCCGCCGTGCCCCCTACCTGGCGACCTCCGCCACGGCCGCCGCCGGCTACCTCGGCTGGGGTCTGACCGAACTCGTCGGCCTCGCCGCCGGCCCCGGCGCCGAGCTGGCCACGACCACCGGCATCGGTCTCACCTCCCTCGGAGCGATCGCCGGTGCTCGCGCCCTGCTCCACAGCCGCATCCCGGCCTTCTGGCGCCGGCAGTCCTGGGCCGCGGGCGCAGGCACCGCGGCCTGGATCACCGCCGCCTCTGCCGTCGGCCCCGCCAACTGGACGATGACGGCGCTGCTCGCCGGAGGCGCTGCCGCGACCTGGGCCAGCTGGATGAAGCAGCACAGCATCCCCGACGTCGACCTCAACGCTCCCCAGCTGCCCGAGGCGAGCGACGAGACCACCAGCGGTGACTACGGCGACACGCTGGCCCAGCGCTGGTCCGAGAGCGTCAGCCGCCGCGGCAAGGCACTGCCCGGATCCATGCTCACCGACCGCGTCGATCTCAGCCGCGCCATCCGCTGGACCGTGCGCACCCCGGCCGGCGACGCCTCTTTCGACGACGTGTTCGGCCGCCGCCCCCGCATCGCTGGCGCGCTCGGCGTCTCGGCGAAGAACTTGATCATCGAACCGCACGAGGACAACGAAGCCTGGGCCTACCTGACCGTCATCGTGCGCGACTTGCTCTCCGGCGGCATCCCCTACCGAGGCCCGCGCTACGACAACGGCGTCATCCCCCTCGGCCCGTTCGCAGACGGCGAGGGCGACATGCAGTTCTACGCCGTCGAGGACATCGGCGTGCGCAACGGCCTGGTCACCGGTGAGCCAGGATCGGGAAAGTCAGCCTGCCTCGAGGCGATCGGGCTCGGTATCAAGCAGAGCGCTGTCTGGCACCTGCTGTTCGGCGACGGCGACCCCGACGGAGGGTCCAGCCCCGTACTCAACGACATCAGCGACTGGGCCGAGGCCGGGCCCCGCCAGGTGCTCGCCCAGCTCGAAGCCATCGAGGCCGCCCTCGAGATCCGCAGCCTGCTCAAGTCCACCCTCACCGAGGGCCCCGACGGCCCGGTTCGAATCACCGACCCCTCGCAGCAAAGCCCCCTGCGTAAGCTGCTGCCCAGCACCACCATCCCCGGCCTGATGTGGATCATCGACGAGCTGCAGCGGCTCAGCACCGACGCCTGGCTCGCATCGCAGGATTTCATCCCGCGCCTCGAACGTGTCGTGCGGATCGGCCGCAAGTACGGCGTCGCCGTGGTCGTCGGGACCCAGTCCCTGCTCGCTGGCGACTACGGCAACAGCACCGTGCTGCGTGGCTACCTGATGGCCCGCAACCTGTTCGCCTTCCGCAACATGAACCGCAGCGAGAACGCGGTGGTCGGCGGGATGGCCGTCACCCCAGGGTCTCTGCCTCCTGGAGGTGGCTACTGCTTCGCCATCGCCGGTGGCCGCTTGTCGATGGGCCGCGTCGCCTGGGCTCCCGACCTGGGGGAATGGGCCACAGCTCTCCCGTCATGCGCGCTCGACGAGAACACCGCCCTGGCCATGCGCGACTTCCAGCCCGCGATCGAGCAGAGCCCGGGCGCCCGCTTTGCCGCGCAGGTCGAGAAGCTCCACGCCTGGCGGCGCCGGAAGGAGTCCGGCGAACCCGTCGACGTCCCTGCCACGACCGTAGGCGACGCCGTTGAGGCCGCTCTGCCGGCGTTCATGCAAGGACTCCAGATCCCGTCCGCGCTCAGTGCGCAGAACGTCGTCGCGCTGCGCCCACGACCGACCAGCTCGCCGGCTCCCGACGGCCCGCAGGCCGCCCCGGACATCGAAGGGCTCCCCGCCAGCCAACAGGAGGTTCTACGCGCGCTCCAGGCCGGTTGTCGCCGCACTGGCGAGATCGTCGCCGCGACCGGTCTCAAGGCACCCGCCGTGTCCAAGTCGCTCGGCGCGCTCGCCGAGATGGGCGTCGCCCACAAGATCGCTCACGGGCAGTGGGAACCGGCCGGGACTGAAAGCCAGACCGGATGAAAGGCGCACCGACACCACTCGCTAATTGGTACGGTACTTGGTACTGTACTGGCTAATTGACGTCGTCATCACACGAGGCGGCCCGAGCGCTCACCTTCCACAGATCCCGCCCGGGCCGCTCCGACCTCATCGATCGGAGAACGAAGTGTCTCAGCTGTCCGCCCCCAGCCCGGGGAGCGCCACGGCCTCCTCGCAGCGCCCGGGCCTCGCCTACGTCCCGGAGGACTTCGACCACCTGTTGCTGGCACTCCTCAGCGAACCCCCGCCCTCCGAGCCGGACTGGCGGGAGCACGGACTGTGCGCCCAGACCGACCCCGACGCCTTCTTCCCCGAGAAGGGGGGATCCAGCCGGGACGCGAAGCGCGTCTGTGATCGCTGCGAGGTCCGGGACGACTGCCTCACCTACGCCATCGAGCACGACGAGCGATTCGGCATCTGGGGCGGCGCGTCCGAGAGGGAGCGGCGCCAGATCCGCCGCGAGCAGCAGTTGGAGGGGCCCCGATGACCGACACTCAGCCCGACCGCGGCGGTGTCGGTCTCAACAAGATCTGTACCCAGGTCATCGGGCGCATCTACCAGCTCCAGCTGGCCCCCGAGCCCGGCATTCGTGAGCTGCCGGTCCACGTCGAGATGACCTACCGCCGCAGCCGCCCCTTCGAGCTGGAGGTGCGATTCCGGACCTGCGGTGACACCACGAGCGTGACCTGGTGCATCGGCCGGGAGCTGCTCTCGGCCGGGCTCACCGGGGCGTCGTCCGAGGTGGACGACGCCGCTCAGCACCTTGCCCGCGACGTCCAGATCAGTACCCACGCTCTATCGCGGCACGACTGGACACTCATCACCCTCCGATCACCCAGCGGAACAGCCGAGATCGGCCTACCCAGCCACGAGCTCATCGAGTTCATCGACCGCACGGAAGACGTCGTGGCCGCTGGTATGGAAGGACCACTCGTTGCCGAGGCTGACCTCGCGGCCCTGTTTGACGAGCCAGGTCCGGTCTGGTGAGCAGACTGGCTGATCACTCGGCCGTGATCACACAGCTCGGCCCCTCCCGGACCGGGCCTGTCGGGGACTCGGCGCGAGCGCGGCGGTGCTGGTCCGGCTGACCTGTCGTGCCATCACCCACCGGGGTGGGCCCGGCGCCCGCCGAGCCCACCCCGTCACCCGACGACAAGCGCCAGCCCGGCCGGGCCAGCGCACGACGTCCGCAGGAACCCCGCGGACAGCCCACCCCGAGCCCGTCCCGTCCGATCGTCCTAGGAGAGCCGTGATACCCACCGCCGCCGTCCTCACCGACACCAGCGACAGCGCTAGTGCTACCTCCGCCGGGCGGGACAACGCGGCGCGGTCGTACGGATGGTGCCCGTCCTGCGGGGACTGGTTCTCCCACTGCAGGTCGTGCTCTGCATGCCCGAAGGGCGGCACACACACGACGAACTGTCCGAACGCGTCCCGGACCCGCTGCTGACCGGTCCCCGACCCTCCGCACGGTGCACCCCCGCGCGCAACTCCGTCGCTGATGTGCGCCTCTTCCTCGGTCCGCACGGCACCGACCCAGACCCCAGCAGCCAGCCCAACGTGACCATCGATCCCCGCCCCCGGGACGGAGATGGGCTTGGCCACTGTGACCGGTCCTTGCCGCTGCGCCCGATCGGCCTGCACCCGCGCCGCCCGGGTGGGACGAGCTCGCTGCGCTCGTCGGCCTGGCGGCCGATCCCACACCGCTCGGGCGAGCTGGTCCGCCCGACCGGTCAGCCGGACCGGTCCCGGACGTGGCGCCCACCCCGACCGGGGCCGGCAAACGATGAGCACGGAGGTCAACATGGCAGCGAAGTCTTCTCCCGGAGATGGTTCCCACGGCCGCGGGATTCGCGGCGACAACCTCGCCGTGAGCACCCCGTCGCGGGTCTACACGCTGGTTCGCGCTCTGCTGTTCGGGGCGCGGTAACGATGAGCGAGGCGTTCTCCACCGAGGTCGGCCCCTGGCTACGCGGATGCGCCCAGCCCACGGTCGACCTCGACGCGGTGGCCCTGCTGTTTGCGCCGCCGGTGCTCTACGGCGAGTTCTATCCGTGGGAGGGCGCCTCGTTGGCTGCGCCCCCGGCCGGCACTGCCGGCCGGGGGCCGGCCCTGGCCCCGGCCTTCGGCCGTGCCGTCGCCCGAGCCTGCGACGACGCCGCGGTGATCGGAGTGAGTTTCTCGGGTGGCATCGACAGCCTGGCCGTCCTCACCGAGGCCTGCCGCCAAGCACAGGGGCGTCGGGTCGTGGCGTTCACCATCGACCTCACCGACGACCAGGGCCGCTCAGCCGCCGCCGTCGCTGCTGCGCTCATCGCTCGCCTCCAGCTGGGATGTGAGCTCCAGATCATCGAGACCTCGGCCCGCACCGAGCCCGCATGGTCTCCAGCCGGGCCCCGCCTCGACGCTCTCCCGCAGCTCAACGCCACAGTTGCCGCGCGCGCGGCCGGGCTCGGCTGTGAGGTCCTGTTGTCAGGGGATGGAGCAGACGAGGTCCTCGAAGTCCCACGCTTCGCCTCGATCGAGTTGCTGGCCACCCGCGGCCCCCGCGCCGCGGCGCGCTACCTGTCCGACCGCGGCCGCGGAAGCGTCCTGGTCGACGAGGCAGCCGCCGGCATCGCACGTCTGCTGCCCGCCCAGGCGAGCTGGCGCATGTACTGGGCGGCGACTTGGGCTAGCACGATGGGTGCTGCAGTCCCCGCGGCCGTCACCGACAACTACCACGACCCGCTGCGGGACTGGAGCGAACGCTGGCTGGCCCAGCGCCGCGACCAGGACCACGCGTCGACGTCGTGGGCCCAGAAGTTCGCCCACGATGCGATCTGGCCGCACGCCCCACTGATCGGGGCCGGCCGGCTCGCCGAGCGCTCGCCGTTCCTCGACCCAGAAGTCCTCGCCGCAGCAGCGGATCTCTCCCCGGGACACCGCTATGACCCGGCGTTGCCGACCGCATACCACCGCAACAAGGCTGCGGTGGTCTCCCTGTTCGCCCCACGAGAGCGGCAGGTACTGCCGCCGGCCAAGCAGTACTTCCAGACCGCGCTGCGCGAGCTCGTCGAGCGGTGCGACCCCCGGCTGCTCACGGCGGCCGGATTGATCGATCCCGCCCGCATCGACACTGCCGACACCGCGGTGTCGATGACGATCGCCGCAACCGAGAGCTGGCTCCGTGCCGCATCGGTCCGCGGCGCCCGGATCCCAGGAGTGAGCCCATGACCGGCACTCACCTCGATACGACGTCCCTGCTGGGTCATCCTGGTCTCATGCAGGGGAGGCCGTCGACCCGACTCACCACCATCACTCTTCACCCAGTACGCCGCGACGAGCACCAGGCAGTACTCGACCTCGTCGACGCCGACCGGCTGCCTGGACAACCCCAAGCCGCCCCCGCCGACCTGCGCGAGGCTCTCGCAGGACGTTCGCCCATCGACGGCGCCTTGTGGGCGGGACTGACTGACCTGCGGCATGACGTCGCCGTCGACAGCCTCGGCAATGTGCTTGGCGTGATCGCCACCGGCTGGCGCGCCCGGGACAGCACCGCGGTCCTCACCTGGATGCACGCGCGGGAGAACAGCGCCGTCCTGTCCGCCCTGCTCGACGCCGCCCTGGCACGCTTCTCGACGACCAAGGCGGAGGCGTTCGGCATGGCGACCGCACTGGACCTAGGACTCGAGGCGCTGCCGGTATCGCACCGGCGTCACACGGCTGATGTCCTGGTCGCAGCCGGATTCGCCAGCGCCGACCTGTGGAACTACATGCTGCTGCCACCGGATGCGCTGACCGAATTGCTCGACGCCCCGGCATCGAAGCTCAGCCCTGCGCTGACGTCCCGGATCGAGAAGCGGCGACTGGGCTGGCGTATCGCGGTCCACGAGGGGAAGCACCTCGTCGGCGAGATAGAGATCGACGGCCCTGCCCAGGGCATCTCCCGGATAGCGTGGCTCGAGGTCGACCCCGGCCACCGCGGCGCTGGACTCGGCCGGTTCCTCCTTCGAGCGGGCTTGGGCCGCGCCCGGCGCGCCGGAGCCGAGCAGGCGGTGCTCTACGTCGATGACGATGAGCCCGGCACCGCGCGCGACCGAACAGCAGCCACAGCCCTCTACCGGAAGTACGGATTCCGCTCGATCGACCGTCTCCACACCTTCACTCGGTCCTGACCGTCGGGCGAGCGATACGCGGGCCGTAGGGACGGACTGGTCCTCGCGGGGGAAGAGAAGCCGGCGAGGTCCCGCCCGCTACATGGGTGGGCCGTGATGACTCTGCACCCCGCTCTCCGGCTTGCCCGCCGATGCCGCGCCTGCCGCACCCGACGCGGGTGACACCACCGGCTCTGCGTCGTCGGCCGGCCGGTTGGTGCGGTCGGGTGGTGTCACGCCGGTCGGGCGAGCGCACGCCCCCGGCGCGCCGGAGTTCGTGGTGCGGGCGAGTCACGTCCCACCGCAGCGGTCGGGACCGCACCGGCCCCACTTCCACCGGGGCCGGTACGAACGCCGCACAGATTGGACTCACGTCATGAGCCAGAACATCGAGCACAACACCTCGCGCGCTGACAACGAGGGCGGACCGGGCCCGGTGGCGCTGACGACCCGCAACGCCGACCTGAGCGACATGGTCGAGCTGCTGCGTACCCAGCAGGCCGCGAAGTCCGACCACGTCGTCGCCGCCTCGGCCTTGCAGGCCAGGGCCGGCAGGGTGGTCGTACGCGGCGCCGGCCCGGTGAAGCTGTCGATGGACGGGGTCACCAGCGGTGACCTCTCCCTGGCCCCGACCCGCACCGCCGACAACGGCATCGCCGACAAGCTCGGCATCCCCACCGCCTACCTGCGTCGGACCCGCGAGCACAACGTGGAGCTCTACGACGACAACGTCAACGGCTGGCTCACCCACGACCCGAACCGCCGGTTCCTGGTCCGCGGCCTCACCGCAGGTGAGGGCGGGCAGGGGGTCATGCGGGCGCTGCTGTCGGACCGATACCGCCCGATCGAGAACCTCGACGTCCTGATGACCGCCCTGGAAGGCGTCCACGCGGCCGGACACCCAGTCGACATCGTCTCCGCGGACCTGTCGGAGTCCCGCATGTACGTCAAGATCCGCTCGACCGCGGTCTCGGCGATGGCCCCGGCGCTGCTGGCCGGCTACACCTCCCCGTTCTCCGGCGCGCGCGGCGCCGACAACCCGACGGTGTTCGCCGGGTTCGTGCTGACCAACTCCGAGACCGGGCAGGGTAAGTTCCGGCTCATCCCGCAGCTGACCGTGCAGATCTGCAACAACGGGATGACCCTGACCCGCCACGCCATCGACGAGGTCCACGTCGGCGGGCGCCTCGCCGCAGGCCAGATCAACTGGTCCTCCGACACCCAGGCCGCGAGCTTGCAGCTGGTCACGAAGATGACCCGCGACGCGATCGGTTCGTTCCTCGACGAGCGCTGGGTCGCCGAGCGGATCGCTGAGATCGAGGCCGACGCCGGGATCGAGGTGACCCGCCCGCAGCAGACCATCGAGCACGTCAGCAAGAAGCTGCGGTTCTCCATCGAGGCCCAGAACTCGATCCTGTCTCACTTCATCGACGGCGGCCTGCGCACCTCCGGTGGGGTACTGCACGCGGTCACCGCGGCCGCTCAGGGCATCGCCGACGTTGATGAGGCCTACGAGGTCGAGGCCCGCGGTATCGAGGCCATGCGGCTCTCCGCCGCGTTCACCACCGGTCGCGTCGCGTGAGCACGCCGCAGACGGTGAACCCCCTCGCGTTCGACCACTACAGTGCGCCGACGCTGGCCCAGTGCGCGGCCGCGTCTCGCGCCGCGGCCCGGCTGGTCGGGCACGACCAGCGTTGGACGGCGGTGTCGCAGCGGGTGCTGAGGGACGGGGCCACCGATGAGCAGTTGTGGCCGGCGGTGCACCTGCTCGTGGCGCCCTCACCGGAGTGGCCGTTCCACCTGATGATGACCCGTTACCTGCCCGGCGACTGCAGCGTCTGCCACCTTCGCGAGGCGGAGCACTGTCCCTGCGGGTGGTGCCCGACCCGGGGCCACGCACCGTGCTGCGAGGTCGCCTACGGCTGGTGGCAGGTCATGTCGGTCCGCCACGCCGCCCGTCCCTGATCCCGCGCGCGTCGAGCCAACGCCACCGAACTCCCATCCCACCACCTGACCACCCGAGCCCTGGCTGGTGCGGCCTGCCCTGCGCAGTGGATCGCCCCAGCCAGGGCTTCGTGCTGTGCACACCTTTCGAGACGAGGAACCACCGATGATCACGTCGTCCGAGAACCATCGGCTACTCCACGAGCAGGGCATCGCCCCGCTCCTGCTCACCGGCGCCGCCCGGGCCGACACCGCGCCCGGCCACCCCGGGCAGGCGCGATCGTGACCGGCGCAGCGCAGCTGGGGAACCGCGATGTCGCCGAAGCTGTCGCTGAGGCCTTGACCGCGATCGACGAGCACCCCTGGGCGACGAGCACACACCCCAGCGGGATGCTGCTCACCGCCACCGACGGTGCGGCCCTGCGAGTCCGCATCGCCCGCCACGGACCGGAGTCCGGCCGATTGCTCGTGGTCTGCGAACCCCCGCCGGACGCGCGGGACGTACCCGGTGCCGACGCGCTGAGAGCCCGAGCCACCGTCGATTCGACCCGCCCGACGGCCCGGATCGCCGCAGACCTGCACCGGCGGCTGGTCACCCCGTACCGCCACGCCCGCCCGGCCGCGCGGGACTGGCGGCGCGCCGCGGACGCCCTCGCCGCCGCTGAGCAGGCCATCCTGGCCGAGGTCCGCTCCAACCTCTCCGGCCTCCCGACGCTCGTGTCGCGAGGCGAGCACGGCGACCGCGGGGCGCTACGGCTGTGCTCAGATCATCCGCACACCGGTCCCATCGACTCGGTGCAAGTCGTGGAGCCCTCCCTGCGCCACGAGATCCGCCCCGGCCAGTTCGACGCGCAGTTCCCGAGCTACACCGAGGTCCGGCTGCGGGTACACCCCCGGCTGCTACCCGACCTGTCCCGAGCCCTCGCCGTGCTCGGCTGGGCATCGGACATCACCTCAGTACCTGCCCACCAGTGCCCGCACGCCCACGAGCCGCAGTGCAGACACGGTCACGACCACACCGATCACAGAGACCCCGAGGGCCTCATCGGCCGCCTCGCAAGAAAGCACGAGGTGGGAGGCGCCGACATGATCACCGTCAGGGTCGAAAACACCTACTCGTGCGGACACGAGTCCGAGTACGCGGCCGTGATCCGTGCGCCCCACGTCGGCGAGAGCGTGGAGGGATGGTTCGACGATGTCGTCCAGCCCGAGACCGGCGACGGTCACGCGTGCGGACCGTCCGAGCACGCGCACTACGAGGCCCTGGTGACTGTCGCTCCGCGCCGCCCCGACCTGCTCGGGCAGAGCCGCACGTGGGAGGGCTGAGGTGGACGACATCGGAGCCCAACGCCTCAACGATGGGCTGACTCCCCGTCAGTCGGCCGAGCGTGCGCTGGGGGGCGCTGCGCGCGTACCGGCCGGACGGGACCTCACCCGAGCGGATCGCCGCGGTGGACGAGCAGGCAGCCGAGGGCGTGGCTGACCTGATCACCGACCTCCTCCACCTGGTGACCGAGGCCGGCTGGGACCCCCGCGAGGTCATGCGCAGCGGCATCAACAACTTCGCTGGCGAAACGGGGACATAGCCAGGTCAGGTATGCCGTGTGTCCGCCCCGGCCAGGGGGCGGACACACGCTGGCATCCCGACCGGCGGGCCGACGATGCCTCGGCCGCGAGGTCCCCCACGGGTGAACCCGCCCCGCTGACGCCTGAGCGCTGCGGCACTCCCATGGCGGGTCCACACCGGGGTGACCACGGCCGATCCCCCTCCGGCCCCCCGGCCGGGCTGCCCGGGACGCGCAGCGCACCCCCGGGCAGCGGGGGCGCACCGCCCGACCAGCGGGTCGGGCGGTCACCGCCAGGGAGAGGCCCCGTTCATGAGACACACCACCACCGACTCGACCGACCGCGTCGACGACCAGCCCGAGACCACCGGTACCCCGGTCGCGCCGGTGACCGCGGAGCTCCTCGGCGATGTCGACGAGCTCGGCGAACTGGCCTGGGCGGACCCCTCCACACTGGTCCTCGAGGTCAATACCCGCACCGACGCCCACCTCGACCCGCACTTCTGCGCCTCGATCCGCGACCGCGGCGTGCGCGAACCCATCAACGTCTACCGCCGCGCCGCCGATGGCGCCCTAGTCGTGCGCAAGGGCCAGCGCCGCACCCTTGCCGCAGTCAAGGCCGGTCTGGCCCGTGTGCGAGTTCTGGTCGAACCCCAGACCCCCGCCACCGACGCCGCCGAGGCCTTCACCGACCCCGCACAGGCCCAGCGTGTCGCCGAGGCCGAGCGAATCATCGACCAGCTCGGCGAGAACCAGCACCGCGCCGGGATCTCCGACGCCGACGAGGTCGCCGCACACCAGCA
This sequence comes from Pseudonocardia sp. ICBG1034, assembly GCF_020131375.1. Classification (NCBI taxonomy): domain Bacteria; kingdom Bacillati; phylum Actinomycetota; class Actinomycetes; order Pseudonocardiales; family Pseudonocardiaceae; genus Pseudonocardia; species Pseudonocardia sp. ICBG1034. Next base: position 134,289 of record NZ_JAHLEK010000010.1, on the reverse strand, counting down.
GCTGCTCGGGCTAGGCATGACGGCGTGGCAGATCGCACGGACCACCCGGACCCCAGCCAAGCGGGTCCGACAGACCACCGCGGTCGCCCGCAGCGCCCGGGCGCTCGAGATCGGGTCCTGTCACGAGCTGGACCTGGTCCAGATGGCGGTGATCGCCGAGTTCGCCGATGACGACACCGCGGTCGAGCAGCTCACCGAGACCGCGCTGACCCGACCGGGACAGCTCGCACACCAGGCGCAGCGGCTGCGCGACGAGCGCGCAGACCGCGCCCGGTGCACAGCGGTGGAGGACCAGCTGCGCGCTTCAGGGGTCACGGTCCTGAGCCGTGACGACGACCGCCTGGACACCGCGTCCTCGATCGCTCGGCTGCGGCCCACAGCGGACGACCCGCAGGGCACCGACCTCACTGAACAGGCCCACCGCGACTGCCCCGGCCACGCCGCCACCGTCATGACCCGCTGGGACTTCGAGCAGGCAGGCAGGATCGCCCAGCCGGTGTGGATGTGCCTGGCCCCCATCGAGCACGGCCACGCCGAGCTCTACGACCGGTCCCAGCCAGGCATCACGACCACTGCGCCGGTCGGGGAAACCGACGAGCAGCGCCAGGCCCGCGAGGACCGCGAGCGGGAAGCCGCGCGCCAGGAACGGCGCACGGTGATCGCGAACAACAAGGCATGGGACTCCGCGCAGATCGTGCGCCGGGACTGGCTGCGCGAGCTGTTCACCCGCAAGGCGGCGCCGAAGGGAGCAGCGATCTTCGTCGCTGCCGAGATCGCCCGGGGCGATCACGACCTACGCCGCGCGATGGAGTCCCGCAACGCCCTCGCCGCGACCCTGCTGGGGTTGGGCGCCGCCTCCCCCCGTGGCGTCTACGGCCTCCACAGTGGGCCGACCCACCCGATCGCCGAAGCCGCCGGCACGTCGAACGCGGCCCGGGCCACGATGCTCTCCCTCGCGGTGGTCCTCGCCGCCTACGAGGACGGCACCCACCGCAACAGCTGGCGTAACCCCAGCCCGGCCACGCGGCGCTACATCACCCAGCTGCGCGAGTGGGGCTACGACCTGTCCGACGTCGAGCAGCTCGTCATCACCGACCAGACCGGCGCCACCGAGACCACACCGCGGGATGCCACCGTCCCGGACCCCACTACCGAGGCGGACTCCGCCGAGAACGGCGGTGTAACCGACAGCGCCGGCGAGGCAGCGGCCGAGGACCAGACAGCGGACACCACCGAGCCCGACACCGCAGCGACCGGCACCGCGGCAACCGCCGAGGGCGGGACTGAAACCACGGCGGAGGCCGCCGCGAACAGCGAGGCCGCCGCGAACGGCTGACCGCACGGTCACCGCAGGGGCGAGACGCCCGCGGGCGTCTCGCCCCTGCGCCCGACCGCGCTGTATCCGCAGTTCCCCTACGTCGTACAGGAGCACACATCGTGGACATCTCCATCGACCTGCTCGCCGCCGTCCTCGCCGAGACCGACACCGACCACTGGCGGCGGCGTTCGCACCACGAGCAGGCCCGCTACATCACCGCAGCCCTCAGCCTCGGCACCGCCCACCCCGGCCCACGTGCCGCCCCGCCCGGGCGCGCCGCCGAAGCCGAGCACACCATCGAGGAATGGGTCTGCCGGGCCGAGCGCCACGACCTGGCAGAGGACGAGCAGCACGCGCTGCAGAGCCTGCTCACCACCTACGGCCTCTCCGGCGGAACCATCCCGTCGCCCTGGGGGCGTGCCCTCGGTGAGCTGATCGCGGTCACCGGGCCCACTCACCGGCGAGCGCTGGCCCGCGCGTTTCCCGATTGGATCGTCTGGGCCGAAGCGCTGGAGACCCCCGGGCTCCGACAGCGGCTCCTCGCCGCCGTCGATAACGCCTAAGCACCGACGGACCAGAACGTGTGGCGCTGCGGTCCGGCGCGCGACGCCGCAGGCCGGTGGAGCTCGTGCCAGATCGCCCGGAGGTCAGCACAGCACGGCGTGGTTCGCGGCGATGGACGCCTGCCGACACCGACCGGGTGGGACGGGCCTCGCTTCGATCGGACCCGCTTCGCGGGTTCCCGCCCGGTCGGGCCAGCGGCAACCCCCGCCGCCCCCTGCGGGGCCACACCGCACCGCGCTGAGGCAGAGCCGCGATCCAGCGCAAACCCCACCGATCCGCGGAGGCCCCGTTGACCAGTACAAACACCCCCACCACCAGCGAGGCGGCCCTGACCCTGGACCGGCTGCAGACCCACCCGATCGTCGTCGACGGCCTGCGGGTGAGCGTCGCGTCGGATCCGCACCGGATCCGGCTGGTCGTCGCCGACGACGACGGCGCGGTGGAGTTGCGCTGGCTCGACCCGCGCAACGCGTCGGGGCCGTTCGGGCCCTCGGTGGTGCTGCACTCGGCCCACCCGGTGGGCCCCGGCCGCCTCTACGAGGAGATCGGAGAGGACTGCGAGCTCACCGGGGACGAGGTCACCGTCGGGATCTGCTACCCCGACACCGTCGTCGCGGACGCCGTCCGATGCGACCTGCAGCCCCTGCTCGAACCCGGCGTCGATCTCGCGCCCGTGGTCGCGGTGCTGGCCGGCTACCACCGCCGCTGCCTCAACCGCTGACAACCCGCCGCGGGGCCCCGCTCCCGGCGGGGCTCCGCGCCGCCCGCACCCCGCCAGCCTACTGCCCGAGAGGGGTTCGCCCATGCACACCATCGCCGTCACCGAGGACCAGTTCACCGCCGCGCTGCACGCCGTGGCCGGTGAACGCGGCCTGAACTGGACCTACCCCGGCATCGACACCGACCCCGAGGCCTACGTCGACCCCGCCGATCAGCACCCGCTGTTCGCCGAGAACAGCGGCGAGAACGGTGTGCCGTCGTGCCGCTACGTCAGCGCCGACGGCCACCGGGCGATGTGCCTGATCGGCGCCGCCCTGCACCGCGCCGGGATGCCGTTGCACCTGTTGGCCGACCACGAGGGCGCCCTGGCCGACGCCGTCCTAGACCTGCTGATCGTCCCCACCCTGCCCCACGCTGTGACGGCCGCGGCCCGCGCCGCGCAGAACGCCCAGGACGACGGCCGCACCCTCGGCGACGCCCTGACCGCCTACCACTCGGTCCTCATCAGCACCCGGCTCTCGACCATCGCCGACCGCGCACCGGCCGCCATCAGCTGATCCTGCCGCGGCCGGCCGGCCGAGCGGACGGTTGCCCCACTCGCCCGGTCGGCGCCGTGACCACCCACCGGCGCCCGCCGGACGCCGTCGCCACCCCTCGACGACCGACCGGAGGCCACGCATGACCACGACCGCCCACAGCCCGCGATACCCCGCCTGGGGCGAGCGCATGACCGACGACACCGTGTCCTACTGGGAGTCCTTCGCCTCCGCGCTGTCCTACTACCTCGACTGGGAGCAGGAATCGCGCATGGGCAAACAGGCCCGCTACATCGCTGACGTCCCGGCCATCAACCACGACGACGTGCGCGTCGTCGTTCGCCACGGCGGGCGGTGCGCACCGTGCGTGCTGCTGCCCGACGACATCGTGCGGGCGCTGAACGTGGCAGCCAGGCAGGGATGGCAAGAGATCCCGGACGTGGCCTACGGGTTCGGGCAGTACCAGCCCGTGTGGTCGCCCGCCTACCGCGTGATGCTGACGGTCTTCGAGGTCATGGCCCAACACCGCGACCCGCACCCCGGCGGCGACCGCCCGCTCGCCACGTTCGGGCAGCGCACAGGCCGGCCGACCTGCACACCGTGCGTATTCATCGGCGGCTACTCCACCTGGGACTACGACGCCCAGGACTGGCGCGACCGTGCCAGCGACGACCAGCGCCTGTTCCTGCACCAGTTCCCCGCACTCGACGATCACGGTCTGTCCTGGGCCGGATGAGCGGCGACGGCCCCGACCGACGACGGCGGCCCGACCGCCACCTCGGCCTCGCGGGAGCGATCAACAGACCGACACCCCGACGTATGGAGATGCTCATGCCATCCCACCGGCCCAACACCGACCGGACCAACGACACCCAACCGCGCTCGGCGGCCAGCCCCGGGCAGCTCAACCGGGCCGCCGAGTTCCTGCCTCAGACCAGCGACGATCAGCTGCCCGCGGTGAGGGTCGGTGACGCCTTGGTTTTCGCCTACTGGAGCGACGACGGGGCGCTGCACGTATCGATCGACACCACCGACCTCGGCGAGCGCTACCCGAACACTCCGCCGCTGCGGGTCATGCTCAACGACGGCCTCCTCTACCGGCGCACCATCACCGGGGCGACCTTCGCGGCTGAGACTGACGCAGTGCCGCGCGTGCAGGACCTCGGAGACGAGGAGTTGTTCCAGCACCTGGCCCTGGCCGAGCATGCCGAGCTACACGGTGCGAGTGGGCTGGCCTACCCGGTGGCCACGCTCGCCGCCGAAGTCGAGAGCCGGATCCCCGGAGCCCTCGAACGGCTCGCCCAGCACTTCGCCCATCACGACACCACCGACGTCGTGCGCGCCTGGTTCAGCACGCCGGCTCGCCTGCTGCTGACTGTCGCACGCACCGCGTAACCCCCGACGCGTCGGTACGACCTCGGCAACCAGGCCTCCATATCCATATGGGGCGCCGCCCCGGGCTATCTGCAGGGCCCGGCTCCTCCTACCTCGCGCGAGATCACCTGCTCGGCCTGAACAGCGAACTATCGCCTGGGTCTGACCACCGGAGCAGGACGGTCGCACACGTGCGGGCACGCGTGGTCAGAGCCCGGGGTTGGGAGACGCCCGGAGGTCAGCACAGCACGGCGTGGTTCGCGGCGATGGACGCCTGCCGACACCGACCGGGTGGGACGGGCCTCGCTTCGATCGGACCCGCTTCGCGGGTTCCCGCCCGGTCGGGCCAGCGGCAACCCCCGCCGCCCCCTGCGGGGCCACACCGCACCGCGCTGAGGCAGAGCCGCGTCACCAACCAGCACCGACCACTCCGAGAGGCACCCCATGAACGAGATCACCCTGACCGGGAACATCGGCCAGATCCGGCCCCTGGTCCGAGGCAAGGCCAACGGCACCGCAATCCTCAACTTCTCCCTCGCTCTCAGGCAGCGCGAGCGCGACCCGAACACCGGGCAGTGGCGTGACGCCGAGCCCGCCTGGCAGCAGGTGACCGCTTTCGGCAGGCTCGCCGAGAACGTCTACAACTCGGTGGAGTCCGGTACCCGGGTGACAGTGACCGGCCGGCTCACCGACGACTCCTTCACACCTGCCGGGGAGACCCGCCGGGTCGTGCGCACCACCCTGCACGCCGACACCGCCGGGGTCGAACTCAGCTTCGCGACAGCGACCGTCCACAAGAACGGGCGTCCCGCTTCGACCACCGCGCCTGAGGTCATCGCCCCTTGACCCCAGTCGTGGGCGACGCCCGGGCGCCGCCCACGACTGCGCCCGGCCCCTCGGGCTCGTCCACCCCCGTGACCACACCGCACAGCGCCGGGCCTGCTCCGACCGACCGCGACCCAGGCCCGGCCTGTGCACCCGCCACCGCAGCATCTGACCGTGGCAGCGACACGGATTCGCCGGAGTCGCTGCAGATGTGCAGATCGACTACCGCAGGGACGGACGGATCCCGGGCCGGCCAGGCACCGGTCCCTAAACCACGCGAGGAGCACAAGATGACCGTCACGACCAGCGCCGACAGCACCCACACTGCTGGGGAGCGATGCGATGGTGCGTACGACACCGGTGCCCGGACCAGACGGGAGGACACGGCGCGCATGCCGCGAGGAGCTCGTCCGCGCCTCGAACGTGAGGTGGCGCGGCTGCGGCAGGTCGCGCTCGACGCCGCGACCGCCGGTCTGTTCGTGTTCCCGGTCCGGGCCGGCACGAAGGTCCCGGCCTTCCACGGCGAGACCCGGTGCCGGCGCCGTGGAGTGTGCGCCGAAGGACACCAGGGCTGGGAGCAGCGCGCGACCCGCGACCGCGTCCAGATCCGGCGCTGGTGGTCGAACACCACCAGATGGAACGTCGGTGTGGCGTGCGGGCCCTCCGGCCTCGTGGTGATCGATCTGGACACCAGCACCGAGCCGATCCGGGCATGGGGCGGGGCCACCACCGGACGGGAGGTCCTCGACCAGCTCGCCGCCCGGCACGGCGAGACCCTCCCCGACACCTACGCGGTGCGCACGCCAACTGATGGCGAGCACCTCTACTTCCGGGTGCCCGAGGGGCTCCAGCTGCGCAACACGATCGGCGGGCACGGTCACAGCCTCGGCCCGCTGATCGACACCCGCGCCGGGGGCGGATTCGTCGTCGGCGCCGGCAGCATCCGCCCCGAAGGTGCGTACCAGGTCGCCGAGCACGGACAGGTCGCCGAGCTACCCACCTGGCTGACCACCCTGCTCACCCCGCCGCCGCCGAGCTCGCTGGCCACACCGGCGAGGAGACTGTCGACCAAGCGCGCGAACGCCTACATCGCCGCGATCCAGGCCGACGAACTGGACAAGGTCGAACACTCCCAGGCGGGCACGCGGCAGATCACCCTGCTCGGCGCCGCCCGGGTCCTCGGCCAGCTTGTCGGCGGTGGGGAGCTCGACGCCGACAACGCTCACGCGGCTCTGCTCGACGCCGCCCGGGTACACATCGGGGTCGCGGGGTTCACCCGTGTCGAGGCCGAGCGCACCATCGCCCGTGGGATGACCTTCGGGATGCGCGCCCCGCGCACCATCGACCGCGGCACCGCCGGCGCCGACAACCACGTCGACGAGGCGTAGCCCACGCGATGCTGAACTACCCGACAACGCGGTGCGGATGAGGTAGGGAGAGCCGATATGACCTTCAGACGCGGGCGGGCGCCGGTCTCCGGACACCGACACGGCCAGCACGCGGTGTCTCGGACGCGGGTGCGGCTGGCCGGGCGCGAAGTCGCGTTGTGGCAGCTACGCCGCGCACCCAGTGTCTACCGAGCGGTGGTCGAGCAGGCCAAGATCATTGACGGCTGTGCGTGGTGCCTGTGCACTGACCCCGCCCCGCGGCTGGTGATCCGCCACCGCGCAGGGGTCTACTACCTGGCCTGTTGGCCCAGCGGTGGAGAAGAGCACGCCCGCGACTGCGAGTTCCACAACACCACCGGCCAGTGGTCCGGGCGAAGCCAGTACCAGGACGGCGCGCTGCAGGAAACTGACGACGGCAGCGCGAGCGTGGCGTTGTCGCTGCCACTACACGTTCGCACGAGCGACCCCGCGGCGTCGGGCACCACCTCGAGCCCCCGCGATGCCGGGGCGGCGCGGTCACGGATGGGCCTGCTCGGGCTGCTGCACTACCTGTGGGAACGCGCCGACCTGACCCGCTCAAGCCCACCCGATAACCCCAGATCCGGCCGGCGTGGGTGGGCCAGGTGCAGTCCGCTCGTTCGAGCCGCGACCGACGGGGTGACCTCAGCCGGCCTGCCGCTGAGCTGGTGCTGCTACGTGATCCCACCGTTCGACCCCGCGCACCCTGACCAACACGATGCGGCGTTCACCCGGTTCACCGACCGGATGGTCGAGCGCAACGGGATAGTGCAGCGGGGGCTGCTGCTCGGCGCGGTCCGTTCCTGGACCCCGACGCCCTACGGACAGCGCTGCGACCTGCGCCATCACCGAGCACCGATCTTCTTCTCCACCGCGCTGCACAAGCGCATCCGCCGGGCCGCGGCGCCGGCGATGACCGACCAGCGCCCGGCCGGCAGCGAGCAGGTGATACTCGCCCTGGTCTCGCGCAGCGACCAGGGCAACCTGTCCGCGGTCGGCGCCGCGGTGATGCTGACCAACGCCGACTTCATCCCGGCCGACTCCACACACGAGGTCGTCATGGCCGATGCCCTGACGGCGGCGAAACGGACCTTCGTTAAACCCCTGCGCTACGACGGTGAGGCCGCGGTCCTGCCGGACTTCGTCCTCACCGACACCGATCCGGCGACCCTCGTCGAGGTCTGGGGCATGCTCGACCGCGAGGACTACACCGCGCGCAAGCAGGCGAAGATCAGCCACTACCGGAGCACGGACACACCGCTGATCGAGTGGGACGTCCGCGATCGGTTACCGGACCTGCGCCTGCACACCGCGACCTGACCGCGCCTCGCCGAGGTCAACCCCGCACTGGGGCAGTCGACCACTCCACACCGGAACGGGTTCGCGTGGTCCTCCGGTGGTCGGTGCGTCTGGATCGCCCGAAGGTCAGCACACCCGGCGGGGGCGGAGCACCGATGCCTGCTGCCGACCCGTCCGGGTGAGACTGCCGGGGGCTGCTGTTACCGAGGTGGTCGGCGGTGTGTGGGCCTGTTGCGTGCGGCAGTGGCGGTCACGAGGTGGTCGGGGTGGGTCGGGCCGGGTCGCGCCGCGACGGCCGGGGTCGAGGGGGCCGAGTCAGCTGGGGTCGGGTTCGCAGTCTCACCCGGACGGGCCAGCAGCAGGCCCCGCTGTCCCTTCGGGACCCCCACCGGGCGTGCTGAGGCTGCGCCGCGTTCCAGCCGCACCGACCACCGGAGGACCGCCATGCCTGCCGCCATCTTCGACTCCCTCGACATCGCCGACGGCTACACCGAGCGCGACGCCCGGATCTTCCGCTCACTGGCCGCGGACTGGGAGTCCGCCGGCCCGGTGGAGGCCGATGGCTCGGGCATCGCCGAAGGCGAGGAGCCGCCCTTCTGAGGGCGGTCCGCCCTCCGGGGCCCGCCCGCCGGGCGGGCCCCTTCCCGTGTGCGCGTGAGGAGGTCCGGCTGATGCCGATCGAGATCCACCAGACCTACAGCACGAAGATCCGGCCGGGGGACTGGCTGCCGACCGACACCATCGACCGGATCCGCCACGACGAGTACGGCGTGCCCGTGCGGGTGGAAACCAACCGCCGTACGCGGGTGGTCGCGGTAGAGAACCGGGCCGCGACCACCCGCGGGGTCGATGGCCACGAACCGGTGACCCTGGTGCTCGACGGAGGGGCCGTCCTCGAGGCCCGCCCGGACCGCAAGATCGTCGTTGTCCGCGAGACCGCACCGGTCACCTGAGCGAACGCAGTTGCGTGGCCCCCCGCGGGAGGGCCAGCGCGGCGTGGCGGATTCCGGTGCGGTGCGCCCAAGCCGGGCGGAGTGTCAGCCGGGAGGGGCGACCGGCGGCCGGGTGGGGGCGCTCAAGGCCGCGCCGGGCCGTGAACCCCGGTGGACCGCCTTCGGCGGGAGGTGGGCCTGCCGGCCCTAGAGCTGAGCACGGCCTCACTCCACGTAAAGGGCGCTCCGCTGGCGCTCCGCGTCGCCACGGCGACAGCCCTGGCGGGCTGCCCTTGACGTCGAGCCTCGGAGGCCGAGCGATCGCCGCGAAGCGGCAGCGGGGACGACGCCCGCTGCCCCTCACGGGCCAGCAGCCCCACCCACCCCGATCACCCACCGCCAGCGACGGAGAGGCACCGCGATGACCATTGCCAGCGAGACCACCAGCACCGACGATGTCGACAACACCGGCGCTGTGATGACTGCGGCGGCCGCGGAGCTCAGCGTCATCGCCGAGATCATCGAGCGTGGCGCGGTGCGCGGCGCGCGTGCTCGTCTTGCCCGCCTGCTCGACAGCGTCGACGCGCCGACTCGACTGCTGATGGTGCGTTGCGTGGAGGCGCTGGAGGCCGAGCACCCGACAACGGCCCTTCACCGGCTGCGCGACGAATGGCGTCGGGCCGACGAGGACGGGCGCGCACTGGTGCAGGCGCTCGCGCCGACCGCGGAACGGCGCGCGGAGAAGGCCCGCGATGCCGCGCGCATCGCAGAGGACAACCGCGCCAAGGATCGCGACCGGGCGGCCCGCCGCGCGCGGAACCTGACCAGCCGCCGCGCCAACCCACGCGAGCGGCGCGACCCGCGCACGGTCGAGTCCGACACGGTGGCCCGGCGCTACTTCGCCGACCGGGTCGAGCCGAGCACCGAGGAGGACGAGCGGCAGCGTGATGACCGGATCGACTACGACCGGGCCGCGCTGGCGCCGATGGCCGGGCTCGGGTGCGTGGCGTGTGGAGTGGAACGCTCAGCCACCGACCGGCGCCGCGCCAATGACGATGGACTGTGCCAGGACTGCCGTGAGGACGGCGTTCCCGGCATCGCGATCCCGGCCGCGGACGCGGACGCGCGGGCAGTGCTGTTCGCCCGGTGCGACTACATCGCGGCGACCTCGACCAGCCCGAACGAGCGCGATGCCCGGATGAGGCGCGATTGGCGGGCGATGCGACGGACCGACCAGTTCGCCGTGGTCGACTGGCGCGAGGCGCAGGGCATGTGACGGCGTCGGGCCCCACCGGCACGGTCGTGCGGGACCGCGCCGGTGCCGGGTGGCGCTCAGGGCCGCGCCGGGCCGCGCGCGGAGCGGACCCGCCTTCGGCGGCACAGCATCATCCGCGACGACGCAGCAGCCAGGCCTGGCCTGGCCTGCCGCGGTTGCCATAGGTCAGGTAGTCGCTGCACTGCCACACGGACCTCGTAAGGGGTCAGTCCTCGACCGACTGGACGGAAGGGCCTGAGACGGAGGGGACCGGCGGACCCTCCATCTCACGTTCGGCGTCGATGGCCGGGGAAGCGTCCTTGGCCGGAGCCGGGGTAGCGGCGCCGCCGGGCTCGCCACCGGCGCGTGCGGGTCCCTCGGGTGCCGGTGTCGTTGAGTCCTGGCCGGCCGGCTCATCGGCACGAGCTCGCTTGAGCATCGCGCGGACACGTTTGACCGGCAGTTCGAACAGCGCGGCAAGGTCCTCCGCGCTGCGCCGGCCCCGGCCGTCGACGTGCAGCTCGACCAGCACTGCGCACTGGTCGGCCGTGACGGCGTCAAGTTGCTCGCGCGCGTCGGTCATCACCTGCTCCCGTCGACGATCGAGTTCGGCGATGGCATCGGCACGTTCGCGGTCGATCTCCGTGACCCGAAGCTGGGCATGCGCGTAACGAGCGAACGCTACTTCCTCCCGCTGGCGCTGCTGCTGCTGGTCACGGTCGAGCTGATCTCGCTTGGCCAGCATCCCCGCGATGTCGTCTCGCTCCTGGCGTGATTGCCGCATTCTCTGCCTGGCCATGACTGCTTGCCCCCTCAGTCCGCGTTCCCTGCGCGGGTTCTATCCCGCCCTGACAACATAATGGAAAGTACACGGCAAGTGATCTCGTTTGACAGACGAGGTGGGGGCGGCCGTCGGGTGCATGAGTCCGCCCCCCGCTCGGGCACACGCTGCCCGGGCGTGTGGCGGTCGGTGCCTGGCATGTGGCCGTGACCCTCGCGGCGATCGAGAGGGAGTGTGGCCGTGCCAGCACAGCGAGAGGACAGGGCGTGTCGGCCGTGGCGGTCACCTAGTCCGGTGCGCCGTCGTGGAGTGCCACCGGCAGGACGGCGGCGGCGACCTGCCCGCGGCTGCGCGCGCGCCAGATGGTCGGCAAGGTCGCGGCGGTTCAGATCCACACCGGTGGCCACGCAGACCGCGAGCTGATCGTCCAGGGCTCGGATTGCCGACACCCAGCCGGGCGGGACCGCCGGGCCCAGATCGCCGGCGTAGAGCACCTCGCCGGCCGTGCCAATAGTGATCCCTCCATCGGGGTGCGGCATCTCCACCGACCAGCCGGGCGGGCGCGGGAGGGCGCGGACCGCGCTCGGATGAGTCTCGGTCAATAGTGCCCAGCCGCGCCCCAGCATGGCGGAGACCAGCACGCTGACCAGCTCTGCGCCCCGATGCGGATCGGCCGCCCAGATGTCGCGGCTAAGCGCAAGCGTCAGGGTCGCCGCCACCTCACCGGTGCGCTCGTCGTGGACTACGCCCGGCGAGGCCAGCAACGTCCCCATCGGGTCGTCCGCGTTCACCGGCCGCAGCTCCTCCTCGCGCTCGTCGCCGTCCCGCACGTCGCCTTCGCTCCCCTGTGGAGCGACAGTAGAACGACAGTCCGACGGCGCCACGACGATGGCAGTAGGTTCGGGGCCTTCGGGGTGCGTTGTGCAGTCAGGCGCGGTTGGGCAGCAGGCGGCCGACTTCAGCGTTCCGGTCGCCGATTCGGCGCCAGGCACTCTCACGCTTGTGCGGCCGGCTGCTCGCAGCATCGAACGGCGGGCAGAGCCGTGCGGTGGCGCACCAGTCGGGTGGTGACGTAGCGCGCGTCGCGTCCGGCCCCGCGCAGAGTGGCCGACGCGAGGCTGCGTTGCCATTCGAGCCCGACGTAGCCGAGTCCGGGGTGCGAGGTCGACAGTCCCCGGATCTGGCGTGGCCGGTCGTGGTGGTCGAGGGCGCCGAGGTCGGTGAGGTAGGGCAGGTCCGGTCGATACCCGGTGGCCAGCAGGATGGTGTCGACCTGCTCGGTGCGCCCGTCGGGCCAGCTGAGGCGGGTGCCGTCGATGTCGGTGAATATCGGGGCTCGGCCGGGTCGGCCGGCGTCGATGGCGGTGCGGTAGGTGCCGTCGTCGACGACGGGTACCGACGGCGTGCTGCGCAGGTAGGGCCCGATGGGTAGGTGGTCGAACCCGAGCGTGGTGGCCCACCAGTGCATGTCGCGGCCCAGGATGCGCTGCGGCGCGTACTTGACCGGTACCCGGGTGGCGAGGGTGACGCGGGCGTGCTGGGTGAGTTCGACGCCGATCTGGGCGGCGGAGTTCCCGGCGCCGACGATCACGACGTGCTGGCCGGCGAACTGCTCGGGTCGGTGGTAGTCAGCGACGTGCAGGGTCTGGCCGGTGAAGGCGTCGAGGCCGGGCAGGGCGGGCCGGTACGGGTTGCCGAAGCCACCAGTGGCGGCGATGACCAGCGGGGCGGTGAGCGTCTGCTCGCCGGTGTGGATCTGGTAGCCGCCGGGCGCGGCGGTGATGGTGTCGACTCGGGTTCTGGTCCGGATGTCGACGTCGAGGTGGGCCGCGTAGCGGCGCAGGTAGTCGGCGATCTCGTCGCGGTGGGGGTACCGGCCGGGGTCGCCGGGGAACGGCAGCCCGGGTAGCGAGCTGTAGCGGGCCGGGGAGAACAGGGTGAGGCTGTCGTAGTAGTGCGGCCAGGACCCGACGGGCTCGGGTCCGGCTTCGAGGACCACCGGCGCGAGACCGGTCTGGCGCAGGGCGTGTGCGGCGGCGAGCCCGGATTGGCCCGCACCGATGACGATCGCGTCGCACGAGCTGGCGGAGCCGGACGTGCCGGGGTGAGCGGGGCGGGACATGGGCACCTCGCAGGGACGGTCCTCCGTCGGGAGGAACGCGGGCAGGAGTGAGCACCGGCGACGCGTACGGGGTCGGCGGTGAAGGTTGTGGCGCGGATGGGTCGCCGCGCGGTTAGTCGGGGTCGGTGGCGGTGCGGCGTTCGAGGAAGACGGTGTCGCGCCAGACGCCGTGGTGGCGACCGATGCGTTCGCGCAGGCCGAGGGTGCGGTAACCGGCGGACTGGTGCAGCGCGACCGAGGCCCGGTTCTCCGGGAAGATCGCGGTCTGCAGGGTCCAGAGCCCGGCGGCGTCGGCTGCGGTGACCTGCTGGTGGATCAGCGCCTTGCCGATCCCACGCCCGCGCGAGCCGTCGGCGACATAGATCGAGGACTCGGCCACGCCGGCGTAGACGGGCCGTGTCGAGACGGGTGCGAGGGCGGCCCATCCGACGACGTGGCCGTCGAGCTCGGCGACCCACCGGTGCTCGGGCAGCCATCGGCGGTCGAGCTCGCGCCGTTCGGGGACCTCGGTGTCGAAGGTCGCGTGGCCGGTGGCGATGCCCTCGGCGTAGATGCGCCGGACCGCGGCCCAGTCGCCGGGCTGCAGGGCGCGGACGGTGACGTCGGCGGGCAGGTCGGTGGGACAGCACGGGCGCGGCCCGAGCATGCCCATGACGGCGTCGGCGGCATGCGGGAGCCCGGTGCAGCAGGCCGGGTTGACCGTGACGAGGGTGGTGGTCTTCTCCTTGTGCAGGCGCACGAACCCGACGTCGGCGAGCTTGCGCAGGTGGTGGCTGCAGGTGGACTGGGAGATCCCGAGCTGTTCGGCCAGTTCCCCGACCGCGATCGCTCGTGCGGCGATCGCGACCGCGTGCAGCAGCCGCACCCGGGTCGGTTCGGCCAGGCAGGCGAACCAGCCGGCGTAGGTCTCGGCGTCGGCGACCGGCAGCTGTGCCGACGTGGCTGACACGTCGGTCAGCGGCAGCAGTGGCGTGCGAGCGGGCTGCTCGGCGGCAGTGGTGCTCATACCGCTCAGTATCGACACACATCGATGGTTGCGTCAATCGATGCCCGTCGATACAGTCCGACCAGCCCATCGACGAGCGTCGATGAATGAACCTGCCGACCCTGGAGGTCGTGATGAGTGAGAACACGTTGCCGGTCGTGGTGGTCGGAGCCGGGCCGGTCGGGCTCGCCGCCGCCGCGCATCTGCTCGACCGCGGCCTGGAGCCGCTGGTGCTGGAGGCCGGTGAGCAGGCCGGTGCGCACGTGCGGCAGTGGCACCACGTGCGACTGTTCTCCCGGTGGGCCGAGGTGGTCGACCCGGTGGCGGAGAAGCTGCTGGCCCCGACCGGATGGACCCACCCGGACCCGGAGACCTACGCGACCGGGCAGCAGTGGGCGCAGCGCTACCTGCAGCCCCTCGCCGAGGTGTTGGGCAGCCGGGTGCGGTTCGGCGCCCGAGTGTCGGGTGTGGCCCGGCGCGGGCGGGACCGGGTGGTCGACGCCGGTCGCGAGACCGAACCGTTGACCGTGCACGTGCAGACCGCCGCGGGAGAGGAGCGGATCCTCGCCCGCGCCGTGGTGGACGCCTCCGGGACCTGGGACTCGCCGAACCCGCTCGGCGCGGACGGGCTGCCCGCCGCGGGCGAGCGCGCCGCCGCCGACCGGATCGCCTACCAGGTGCCAGACCTGGCCGACCCGAGCGTGCGGGCCCGCTACGCCGGCAAGCGGGTCGCGGTGGCCGGCAGCGGGCACTCGGCACTGACCGCACTGGTGGCGTTCGCCGAACTGGCCGAGACCGCGCCGGGCACGCACGTGGACTGGCTGCTGCGCCGTGGGCAGGTCGGTGACACCTTCGGCGGTGGGGAGGCCGACCAACTGCCCGCCCGCGGGGCCCTGGGCCGGCGCGCCGCGGCCGCGGTCGAGGCCGGGCACATCAGCACGGTGACCGGGTTCCGCACCAGCGCGGTCGCCCAGACCGGCGACCGGCTCGTGCTCGAGTCCCTCGACGGGCGCCGGCTCGCCCCGGTCGACGAGGTCGTGGTGCTGACCGGGTTCCGCCCGGACCTGTCATGGCTGGCGGAGGTGCGGCTGGACCTGGACCCGACCCTGCAGGCCGCCCGGGCCCTGGCACCGTTGATCGACCCGAACGTGCACTCCTGCGGCACCGTGTACCCGCACGGCGCCCGCGAACTGACCCAACCCGAGCCCGGGGTGTTCGTGGTCGGGATGAAGTCCTACGGGCGCGCACCGACGTTCCTGGCGATGACCGGCTACGAGCAGGTCCGCTCCGTGGCCGCCGCACTGGCCGGGGACCACGAGGCCGCCGAGCGGGTCGAGCTGGTGCTGCCCGACACCGGGGTCTGCGGCGGCGCCGGCCTGTTCGACGACCCCGCCGCCGCCACCGCGGAGGCCGAGGGCGGCTGCTGCGGCCCGGCAGAACCGATCGACCAGACTGCACAGGCGGCATCCTGACTGGCCGACCCGCCTGACTGCTGTCCGTCCCGGCGCGACCCATCGCCGCGTATCGGCACCATCGCCGGAGGCGGCGAGGCCGCGTCGGGCCTCGCTGGGAGGCCAACCGCGAATGTCCTCTGTGAAACCCACCGCCGCGACCGCGTCGCTGAGCTCGAGCGGGGCTGCGTCGGGTGATGGTCGTGCTGTGCGTGACCGAGATCGTCAGCTGGGGCGTGCTGTACTACGCCTTGCCCGTGCTGGCCCCGGCCATCACCCGCCGACCCCGGCTGGTCACTCTCGATGATCACCGCCGGGTTCGCCACCGGCCTGGCTGATACGCCCACGGGAAGGACGCGACGATGGCCAGCAAGAAGACGCCGAACCTCCTACCCCCGCTGGCCGGCGACCCAGGCCGAGCCCCCTCCGGATGAGTAAGAGGCGCGCGCTCACCGGCGCAGTGCTGCTCGACCTGGCGGTGAGCCCACTATTCGCCTGGGACGTGTTCACCGCGTCCCTGTGCCGGGAACTCCGGGTCGGCGATACCGGGCTGGCCAGCGTCTTTTCCGTCGGCCTGGTGGCCTTCATGGCCGGGGTCCTGGTCGGTGGCCGGGTCGCCGACGCGGTCTCACCTCGGCGGCTGGCCATCGTCGCCGCGATCGGTACCGTGATCGGTCTGCTGGGCAGTGCTGTCGCGACCTCAGTGGTCACACTGATCCTCGCCTTCGGTGTCCTACTCGGCGGCTCGACCGGGCTCGGCTACGCCACCGCGGTCCGGGTCGCCGGCACCGTGCAGTCCGGGCGCGGCCTGGCGCTCGGCCTCGTGGTCAGCGCCTACGCGGCCGGCACAGCCGTCCTGGCACCCGTGGCAGCTGCGCTGCTCATGGCGTTCGGACGTGGCTGGACCTTCGTCCTGCTGGCCGCCGCGCTGGGGGGCGTTCTGGCCGTCGCGGCCGTGCTCGTTCCCGGTCGCGTGGCCCATCCGCGCGTAGCACGACGTCGGCCCCGGAGCACCGGCCGGCGCCACCCGAGCGGGCCGGTCGTCGCGCTGTGGCTGGCTTTCGCGCTGGGCAGCGCGCCGGCCCTCGCGGCCTTCGCGCAGGCCGGACAGCTGGCAGGGACTGCGGGGGCCGTGGCGCTGGCGGTGACGTTGCTCAATGCCGGCAACTTCGTCGGTCGGCTCATGGCCGGGCCGCTATCGGATCGGGTGGGACCATCCGCGGCCCTGCACGCCAACTCCGCCCTCCTCCTTCTTGCCTGTCTGCCACTGGCCCTGAGTGCGAGCGGGCCCGTCGCGCTTGCCACCCTGTTCCTACTCGGAACCCAATACGGCGCACTATCCACGCTCACCCCGGCGGCAGTCTCGGACGTGGTGCCCAGCGAACGGTTCGGCGCCACCTACGGCCTGGTCTTCACCGGGTGGGGCCTCGCGGGTCTGCTAGCCCCCGTCGGCGCCGCGTCCCTTGCCCCCGAAGTCGGGTACGACGGCGTCTACCGCTCCTTCCTCGTCGTCGCGGCGGTGGCGTGGGCATGCGTGGCGACCTACGCGAGGCTGGTCCGCGCCCACAACGAACCGGCCGGCCACCCGGGATGAAAGGCTGATGTTGACCCGACCGGCTGTACTTCCGGGCGGGGCGCTCACCGGGATCGGGCAAGCTTGGCCAGGCCCGCTGCGGGCAGACAGGCGAACGTCGTCACACCACCTGCTGTGAGATCGGCGTCGCCGGCCAGGAATCCCCACAGGACCAGGACGACCGCGACCGCGATGATCGCCTGCCCGATGGCGCGCGAGACTGGATCCCTGACGGGCATCGGGAGCCGGTGGCGGTGAGCACGTCCGTGATGCCGTGACACCGCAGTGCGGTCGCCGGCCTCACCGGGGTCGAGCATGCGATCACTCCAGTCGCGCAGGGTTGGATCGACGACGCTCGATCCGGGGCGGCCCTGCGAGGTTGCACTCTTATTCGATAGACGTCAAGATAGAAGTATGTCGAATAAGGAGCCGCCGGGTGTGGCGCCGTCGTGCTGGTCGCCGCTGGTCGGGCAACCGCTCTCCCCGGAGCACGCGAGCGAGATCTCCCGCGTGTTCAAGGCCCTCGGAGACCCCGTCCGGCTGCGCCTGTTGTCCCTGATCGCCTCCCACGCTGGCGGGGAGGCCTGCGTGTGTGACCTGACCGAGGTCTTCGACCTGTCCGGCCCGACGATCTCGCACCATCTCAAGGTCCTACGCGAGGCCGAGCTGATCATCGGTGAACGTCGCGGCACCTGGATCCACTACCGCGTCGTCCCCCAGCGACTCGCCTCGCTGGCCGACCTGCTGATCCCGACCACGGCGGAGGCCGTCGCATCATGAGCACGGAGAACACCACCGGCGCCGCCCAGCAGGCGGCCACCGACCCGGCCGAGGCCGGCGTCGTCGCCCGCCTGTCCACCCTCGACCGCTTCCTGGCGGTCTGGATCATCGTCGCCATGGTCGCCGGACTGCTGCTCGGCCGCCTGGTCCCCGGGCTCGCCCCGGCCCTCGACGCGATCGCGATCGACGGGATCTCGCTGCCGATCGCGCTCGGCCTGCTGATCATGATGTATCCGGTGCTGGCGAAGGTCCGCTACGACCGCCTCGACACCGTCACCGGCGACCGCAAGCTCCTGCTCACCTCGCTGGTGCTCAACTGGGTCCTCGGCCCGGCACTGATGTTCGCACTCGCCTGGCTGATGCTGCCCGACCTGCCCGAGTACCGGACCGGGCTGATCATCGTCGGGCTCGCCCGCTGCATCGCCATGGTGATCATCTGGAACGACCTGGCCTGCGGCGACCGCGAGGCCGCCGCCGTGCTGGTCGCGCTGAACTCGGTGTTCCAGGTCGTCATGTTCGGCGTACTGGGCTGGTTCTACCTGGTCGTGCTGCCCGGCTGGCTCGGCCTGCCGGTCACCGACGTGTCGTTCTCCACCTGGGACATCGTGAAGTCGGTACTGGTGTTCCTCGGGATCCCGCTGCTGGCCGGCTACCTCACGCGCCGCTTCGGGGAGAAGGCCAAGGGCCGGGCCTGGTACGAGGAGACGTTCCTGCCGCGGATCGGGCCGTTCGCGCTCTACGGGCTGCTGTTCACCATCGTGCTGCTGTTCGCCCTGCAGGGCGAGGCGATCACCTCTCAGCCGCTCGACGTCGCCCGGATCGCGCTGCCGTTGCTGGCCTACTTCGCCCTGATGTGGGCCGGGTCCTACGCCGTCGGCCGGGCGGTCGGGATGGGCTACGAGCGCACCACCACGCTGGCGTTCACCGCCGCGGGCAACAACTTCGAGCTCGCCATCGCCGTCGCGATCGGCACGTTCGGCGTGACCTCCGGCCAGGCCCTGGCGGGAGTGGTCGGGCCGTTGATCGAGGTCCCGGTACTGGTCGCGCTGGTGTATGTGTCGCTGTGGCTGCGCCGGCGCCTGTTCGCACCAATGACCACGCCCACCCTGCAGACCGAGCAGGCAAGCCCCGAGGCCACCCGGGACACTCGGTCGTGAACTGCTTGGACTGCAGCGCCCGGGACCGGCGGGCCCGACCCGCGGTCGCGGTGTGTCAGGGCTGTGGCGCGGCTACCTGCCTCGAGCACACCTGGGTGGACCACCGTGCCGGTCGGCCACCCGGGATGGCCGGGCCCGCCCGGGCACCGAGCCGGATCCTGCGCTGCGGGTTCTGCGACACGCGCACCAGCAACCAGACTGCCGCCGCGGCGGCCGGGGGTTCACGCGTCGGTCCCGGCGGAAGTCTGGGCTGCCTGCGGGGAACCGGCTCCAGCCCCGATCCACCGTAGGCACCCCACACCCGACACTCATCACCGCAAGACGGCGTGCGCGGTGCGTGATCTGCCACCGCGACGGCGCCACTGCTCGGTGGGTGCACCGCCGCACCGCCGCTGCTCATGCTCAAGGAGTCCTGATGACCGCTGTAGCGATCGGCGCGATCGACATCCCCTCCGGGCGAGGCTCTGGCCGGGGCCCTCGGGGCGCTGATCGAGGTGCCGGTGCTCGTCGCCTTGGTGTACGTGTCGTTGTGGCCGCGCCGGCGCCTGGTCACCACCGCGGACACACCGCTGCCTCGCGCGGGTGGGACTTGATGAGCACCCGCTCGGCCGGCCAGTAGCGGACCATGTCATGGACGCCTCCTCGTTCGACGCCACGCCGGTCGTCGTCGCTATTGCGCGACGGCGCCCGGCGGGCGACCGCACCCTCGAACACTTCGCGCTCACCAGCCCACACCCGCGGCTTCAGCAGACCGTCGACGAGCTGCGCCGCACATTCCACGGCACCTTCGGCCCCGAGACGATCAAGGCCGTGGTCGTGGACGTGTTCACCAAGCTGGCGCTGACCGCCCGCATCACCACCCACCTGCCCGTCCTCGCCGCCCGCCACGCCCACCAGCGGCTCGCGGCAGCAGCCCGATCCCCAGGAGCCCCCGTGACCACCACAGCCGCGGTCCCCGAAGTCCTGTTCGTCTGCGTCCACAACGCCGGCCGCTCCCAGATGGCCGCCGCCCTGCTGGCCCACCACGCCAACGGCGCCGTCCGCGTCACCTCCGCCGGCTCGGCCCCGGCCGAGACCATCAACCCCGCCGTGCGCGAGGTCATGGCCGAGATCGGCCTGTCCCTGGACACCGAGTTCCCGAAGCGCCTGACCACCGAGGCGGTCGAAGCGGCCGCCGTCGTGATCACCATGGGCTGTGGCGATGCCTGTCCGGTGTTCCCCGGCAAGCGCTACCTCGACTGGGAGCTGACCGACCCCGCCGGCAAGACCGCCGAGCAGATCCGCCCGATCCGCGACGACATCGACGCCCGGGTACGCCGCCTGCTCACCGAAGTGACCGGTGCCCCGACCGAAGCGACGACCCCGTGACCACGACACCGGCGGTGTTGTTCGTCTGCGTCCGTAACGGCGGCAAGTCCCAGATGGCCGCCGGGCTCATGCGCGCGGCCGCCGGTGACCGGGTCGAGGTGCACTCCGCAGGCACCCAGCCCGGCACCTCGATCAACCAGCTCTCCGCGGCCAGCCTCGCCGAGGTCGGCGCCGACATGTCCGGTGAGATGCCCAAGGCGATCGACGCCGACCTGCTGCGCCGGGTCGACCTCGTCATCACTCTCGGCCGCGACGCCACCGTCGACGACCCCGCCGCAGCCGAAGTACGCAACTGGGACACCGACGAACCCTCCGAACGCGGCATCGACGGCCTCGACCGCATGCGCCTGATCCGCGACGACATCGCCCAGCGCGTGCGCACACTCCTCGAGGAGGTCGCACCGTCCCAGGTGCGGAACGACAGAACGACAACAGCGCTGGCGCGCGAGGATGACAGTGCCTCTCCTCATGTAGCGGACCGCTGAGGGACTATCGGTCGGCGAGAAGGGCTCTGCCCTGCCAGAAGTGCCAGCGGTGGTACTGCACGGTAGGCCTTATGACTGGGTGTGCGGTGCCGCGATGGTGAGCTGGCGTCGATGGTGATCGAAGTGCTGGGTCCCGAAGTGGTAGACGTCGAGCACGCTCATCGTCGGCGTGAAGTAGGGATCCCAGTCCGTCGGCACGTAGATGCTCGAAGCCAGGCTCCGCTCGGTCTCGGTGGTGAGGCGACGCTGCAGGGAGCCGATGACGGTGTCCAGCAGCGCGGTCATGGCATGCGGGGACAGCAGCCGAGCGGCGAGGCAGGGACCGAGGTAGTTGATCGCATGGAAGGGGCGGTGCGCGGCGTTCAGGGTGGCGGCGAAGCCTCGGCTGTAGCCGAGGCGGTCGAGCGTTCGCACCAGGGAAAGTAGCGTGCGGACGACTCCGTAGCCGAGGACCATGTGGAACAGCAGTTGCCGGTTCGTCCACCGTGTGCCGTTGGTCAGGCGCTCTAGGTCGCCGCGCGAAGCCGTGCCGACGAGCTGGTGGAACTCGGCCTGGGCTCGCCGCAACTCCTCGCCGACCTCGTACAGGTCCATGCGACCGCCTCCGACCACCGATGCTACTGCCGCCGCGGCCGGCCAGGAGCACACTGATGTGATGCGGGTAGAGCTGCTGGTGGTGCCGAACTGCCCCCACGAGAACGTCGCTTCGGAGCGTCTGCGCCAGGCGCTCGACGACACCGGACATGCCATGACCCCGGTAGTGGTGCGAGAGGTGACCGCAGAGATAGTCGCCGGGACGCCTGAATTCGCGGGATCACCCACGATCCTGGTCGACGGAGCAGACCCGTTCGCCGAGCAAGCCGCCGGGCCGGGCGCGTTCTCGTGCCGGGTCTATCACGGTGAGCTCGGTCTGTCTGGCGCCCCGTCGGTGGAGCAGCTGCGGCAGGTGTTGCGTCGCTGATTGCATGGCGTCACGCCCCTGTTTCAATGCGCTCGCGCGAGGAGGCGGTGGTGGCGGGGCTTGCGGGGACCAGCCCCAGACGACGGGTGCGGCCGGCGCGGATGCCGTTGCCGATGACCACGACTTCGGCCACTTCGTGCACGAGCACGACCGCGGCCAGCCCGAGTATCCCGAACAGGGCCAGGGGCATCAGGCCGATGATGATGGCCAGCGACAGGGCCACGCTCTGCCACATGATGATCCGGGAGCGGCGGGCGTGCGCGAGGACCTGGGGCAGGTGGCGCAGGTCCTCGCCCATCAACGCCACGTCGGCAGTCTCGATGGCCACATCGGTGCCCATGGCGCCCATCGCGATGCCCAGGTCGGCGGTGGCCAGGGCGGGGGCGTCGTTGACCCCGTCGCCGACCATCGCGACCGGGCCGTGTGCGCGGAGCTGGTCGACGAGGCGGGATTTGTCCTCGGGGCGCAGGTCGGCGTGCACATCGCCCGGGTCGATACCAGCTTCGGTGGCCAGGGCGGCGGCGGTGGCGCGGTTGTCCCCGGTGAGCATCACGACCCGGTAGCCGGCATCGCGCAGGGACGCGGTGACCTGCCCGGCTTCGGGGCGCAGCTCGTCACGGACCGCGATGGCGCCGATCACGGTGCCGGCGTCTTCGACCAGGACGGCGGTGGCGCCGGCGTGCTGGAGCCGTGTCACGTCCTCGGTCAGCGGGCCGGGGTCGATCCAGCCTGGGCGGCCCAGGCGCACGCGGCGACCATGCAGCGTGCCGGTGAGTCCGGCGCTGGTGACCGCTTCGACCTGTTCGGCTCGTTGCGGGGTGGGGGCGGCGGCCAGGATGGCTCGGGCCAGGGGGTGTTCGCTGCGTTCTTCGAGCGCGGCGGCCACCGCGAGCACCTGCTCGCGGGTGTGTCCGGCTGCGGGGGCGGTCTCGATGACGGCCGGGTGGTTGCGGGTCAGGGTGCCGGTCTTGTCCAGCGCGACGGTGCTGACTCGTCCCATGGCTTCCAGGGCCGCTCCGCCCTTGACCAGGGTGCCGTGTTTGGAGGCGGCGCCGATCGCGGCGACCACGGTGACCGGCACGGCGATGGCCAGCGCGCACGGGGAGGCAGCGACCAGGACGACCAGGGCGCGTTCGATCCAGGTCAACGGGTCACCGAGCAGGGATCCCAGGGCGGCGATGAGTGCGGCGGCGATCATCACCCCGGGTACGAGGGGTCGGGCGATGCGGTCGGCCAGGCGTTGGCCGGTGCCCTTGCGGGACTGTTCGGCCTCCACGATGGACACGATGCGGGCCAGGGAGTTGTCCGCGGCGGTGGTGGTGACCTCGACCTCGAGCGCGCCGGTGCCGTTGATGGATCCGGCGAACACCTCGTCGCCGGGGCCGGCCTCGACGGGGACGGACTCGCCGGTGATGGCGGAGGTGTCGAGGCTGGTGTGCCCGGCGCCGATCCGGCCGTCGGTGGCCAGGCGTTCCCCGGGGCGCACCACCAGGGTGTCGCCCACGACCAGCTTCGCCGGGTCGATGCTGTGCTCGGTCCCGTCGCGCAGCACCCTGGCCTGGGCGGGGACCAGGTCGAGCAGGGCGCGCAGGCCGCGTCGGGTGCGGGCTACGGAGTACTCCTCGAGTCCTTCGGCGATGGTGTAGAGCACGGCCAGCATCGCGGCTTCGCCGACCTCGCCCAGGAGCACGGCGCCGATGGCGGCGATGGTCATCAGGGTGCCCACGCCGATTCTGCCCTTGGCCAGGCGGCGCAGGGTGCCGGGGACGAACGTCCAGCCAGCGACCGCTAACGCGGCCGCCTTCAACGCCAGACCGATGAGGTCGGGAGCGCCGACCCACACGGATCCGTAGCCGAGTCCGAGCAGTACTACGGCCACGGCGGCGAAACGGATCTCGCCGACCTGCCACAGGGTTTCCGGCTCGTGCTCGTCGGTGGTGCGGGGCTCGTCGCCGCATCCGCAGGCGTCGCTCACCGCGCACCTCCTACGTCCTGGCGGGCGGTTCCGTAGTTGGGGCACAGCGCGACCGCGTGGCCGGTCGCGGCCAGCACAACCTCGGCCGAGGCCAGCAGGTCCATCAGCTCGGTGCGGGTCAGGGAGTAGAACACCTGCCGCCCTTCGGAGCGCCCGTCGACCAGGCCGCAGTCGCGCAGGCAGGCCACGTGCTTGGAGACCGTGGACTGGGCCAGGCCTAGTTGGGTCACCAGGTCGGCCACCCGCGCCTCGCCGCCGGCCAGGCGCCGCACGATGGCCAGTCGGGTGCTGTCGGACAGGCTGTGGAACAGGGCCTCGGCGGCGCCGAGGCCGGCAGTTGTGGACGGGCACCCATCCCTGGTATCTATCGCCATACAGCAATTATATCGCATATCGGCGATGAATAAGGGTGGCCATGCTCATGAACGCGATCGAGTCGGCAGTGATCGACTCGGTGCCCCGACGCCTGCTCCAGCGCTACGAAGCGCACGTGCTCATCGAGCTCGGGGGCCGCACCCCGGGTGCCCGCACCGCCGAGCTGGGCTGCGGTCCGGGTTATGGCACCCAGCTCATCCTCGACGTCTTCGGTGCGGCCAGCGTGGACGCCGTCGACCTGGACCCCACGATGCTGGCCAAGGCCCGCCGACGGCTGCGGCGCCACGGTGCTGCCGCCCAGCTGAGCGGCGGTTCCGCCACCGACCTTGCTGCCGCGTTCGCCCGGATCGGGGGCGGCCAGGACGCCGCCTATCAGGCGGTGTTCGACTTCGCGATCATCCACCACATCCCGAACTGGCGCGACGCCCTGGCCGAGGTCGCCCGGGTACTCGAACCGGGCGGCCGGTTCTTCTTCGACGAGGTCACCGCCACCGCCCTGGCCCGACCCACCTACCAGATCCTGTTCGACCACCCCACCCACGACCGGTTCACCGCAGGAGAGTTCCTCGCCGAGCTTCCCCGCCACGGCCTGCACGTCGGCGACCGATGGCGCACCCGCATCGGCGGCGACTACCTCTTCGGCGTCGCCGTGCGCACCCAGGGCCGCACGTGAGGCCCCACGATCGGATCCACGCCGCCACCCCGGCGGCCCGCACACTCCACTGATCTCCGCCGGGAGGCCCACATGCTGTTCCAACACCTGCGAGCGATCCTGCTGGGGCCGGTGACCGTCACGATCATCATTCCGGTCCTGATCGTCACGACCGTCGGCACCGCCGCGGTCGATCTCGGGCCGGCACCAGGAAGCCTGACACTGGTGGCCGGCTCGTTGCTGGTCGTCGCCGGCGTAGCGATGCTGGCCTGGACGATCAGCCTGTTCGCCCGGTCCGGCGCGGGAACATTGTCGCCCCAGGATCCGCCGCGCACGCTGGTGATCCGCGGGCCCTACCGTCACGTGCGCCACCCGATGTTCAGCGGGGTCCTGGGCATCGTGCTCGGCGAGGCGATCGCAGCGCGCTCCCTGACCCTGCTGGCATGGTTCGCCCTGTTCGCCCTGTTCGTCGCCGTCATGGTGTCCCGGGTTGAGGAACCCCGACTCGCCCGCCGTTTCGGTAACGACTACGCGCGCTATCGGGACAACGTCCCGCGCTGGTTGCCTCGCCTGCTCTCCTGGCACGCGTCACGGCCCTCAGGAACCGACTGAGTGATCTGGGGCCTGGCGTTCCGTAGCCGGGGGTTGGCCACGGCCCTATGCCGGTAGCGCCAGGGGGTGCCCCTGTCGAGAATGGGTCGTTTCTCGACGCTCGTCGACTGGCCAACGAACCCACAGGTCGCGGTTGTCGACAACACGCGTCGTGAATCAACGTCGGTGAACGGTTGCTCGGCGCTATTGTCGACGGGTGTTGGTGGGGTATGTGCGGGTGTCGACCGCGGAGCAGAACCCGGCGCATCAGGTCGATGCGCTGACCCGGGCCGGGGTGGCCGCGCCGGACGTGTATGTGGACTACGCGTCCGGTGCGAAGGCGACGCGGCCGCAGCTGGACCTGGTGGTGCGGCTGCTGCGCGCCGGGGACACGTTGGTGATCACCCGGCTGGACCGGCTGGGCCGGTCGATGCTGCACCTGGTCACCCTCGGCGCCCAGCTGCGTGAGCGCGGGATCGGGCTGCGGGTGCTTGAGCAGGGCATCGACACCTCCACTGCGGAGGGTCGGGCGATGTTCGGGATGCTGTCGGTGTTGGCCGAGTTCCAGCGGGAGCTGATCGTGGCCAACACCCGTGACGGGCTGGCCGCGGCCCGGGCGCGGGGCCGCAAGGGTGGGCGGAAGCCGAGACTCTCCCCGGACCAGGCTGCGCATGCCCAGCAGCTCTACGACGCCGGCACGCACACCGTGGCCCAGATCGCCGCGCTGCTCGGGGTGGCCCGTCCGACGGTGTATGGCTACCTCGACCGCGGTCCTGGCACCGCGGGGGCGGCGCGTGCGGAGACGGAGGTGCGCTGATGGTCCGCGATCGGGGTGCACGCGCGGCGTATCGGGGCCGTGAGCAGTGTCGTTGTGTCGAGTGCGGGCGGGAGCCGTCGAACCCGATCGAGCGTGCGGAGGTGGCGATGACCTGGCTGTTGCCGGACCCGGCCTCCGCGGGCGCGGTGCTCGAGCGGCACTTCTGTCGCGGCTGCACCCCGCCCGGCCCGGTCACCGATGTCGCCTGCATGCGGTGCGGGGACGGTCCACTGCTGAGCGGCGACCTCGTGGCAGGGGACACGGCGGCCACGGCCGTCGTGCAGAACTGGCTGGCTGGGCGTGGCTGGCGGTTGTCCGGGCCGGTGTGCCCGGACTGCGTGGGTGAGTTGGCGCGGTGAATCAGATCGACCCGCGGGCCCGCGCGGTGCTCGTGGAGCGCCTGCAGCAGCAGCGGGTCGAGGGTCGGCTGGGTCGGGCGGAGGCGGTGGCCGTGGCCGCGGCGCTGGGGGTCAGCGAGCGCACGGTGTGGCGGTGGGCGGCCGGAGAGGTCACGCCGGATCGGCGGACGCGGGCCCAGTATGAGCTCACCGAGCAGGACCGGCGGGAGTATGCCGACTGGGCCGGGAATGTGGCGGCGTTGTGGCGGGCGCGGAAGGTGAACGGCGAGCCGGTGCCGCCGCTGCGCACGCTGCAACGTGCCTTCGCCCGCGAGCTCACGGCCGGGGAGCGGGCGGCGGTGGTCGACGGGGTGGCGGGCCGGCGCCGCCACGAGGTGTATCTGCGGTGGGAGCCGGTGTGTCGTAACGCCCGCTGGGAGGCCGATCACAAGGAGCTGCCGGTGCTGGTCACGCCGCCGCGCGGGGCGCGGCCGGTGAAGCCGTGGGTGACGATGTTCCTGGACTGCTACTCGCGGCTGATCATGGGGTGGGCGTTGTCGCTGCGCCCGGACGCCGCGACGGTACTGGCCGCGCTGCACCGTGGTCTGGTGGTCGACCCGCAGCGGGGCCCGTTCGGCGGGATACCGCGGGCGCTGGTCCCGGATAACGGGCTGGAGTTCGCCACGACCGCGTTGGGGCGGGTGTGCGCGACGCTGGGCACGACGTTCGACCCGACCGACGGCTACGCCCCGCATCAGAAGGGCAAGATCGAGCGGGCGAACCGGACGGTGGACCAGGAGTTCCTGTCCGGGCTGCCGTTTCACACCGAGGGCCCGCGCGCGGCCGACGGGCGGTTGCACGGGCCGGAGGCGGCGCCGATGGCGCTGGCGTTGTTCGTGGACCGGTTCGCCGAGTGGGTCATCGAGTACAACACCGTGCGCGCGCACTCGGCGCTGGACGGGCAGACCCCGCTGCAGCGCTGGCAGGCCGATCCCACCCCGATCCAGGAGGTGGGGGCCGAGCAGCTGCGCTGGCTGCTGCTGGCCGATGTGGAACGGACGGTGCAGCGCGACGGGGTGCACTTCGCCGGGCACACCTTTATCGCCGGGGAGCTCAACGGCCGGGTCGGTGAGCGGGTGCAGGTTCGCTACACCCCGCACGACCACCGCCAGATCGAGATCTTCCGCGGCGATACCTGGTTGTGCACCGCGTATCCGCAGGGCGCGCTCTCACCGGAGCAGCGCGAGGCGGTGTTGGCCCGGCGCCGCGCTGATGCCGCCGAGCTCGGGCGCCGCCAGCGCCGCACCAGCCGCCGGGCGCGGTCCCGGTTGGCGCCGATCACCGCCCCGGGCGAGCCGGAGGAGGTCACCGTGATCAGCGCGGAACAGGCCCGCACCGACCGGCGCCGCGACGCCGGCGAGCGCGACATCGACGCCCGCGACCGGGATCTGCAGCGGCTGGCCCGCACCGACCTGCTCAACCTGCACCGCGACTTCGACTACTGGAACCCGCCCCAGCCCACCGACGAGCGACCCGACTCGGCCGGGGCTGCGGGGGCCGGCGGCGATGACCCCGAGGAGCACCGGTGAGTGTGCGCCACTTCTTGGACCTCGACGGCGCGGCCACGCTGCCGACCGAAGCGCTCGCGCTGGTCGATCAGGCGGTGGCCGATCTGGTGGCCACCCGCGCGATGGGCGCGGTGCACGGGCAGGCGGGGCTGGGCAAGACCTTCGCCGTGGAACAGGCCCTCGCGCGGCGCACCGACCGGGCGGACGCCTGCTGGGTGTCGTTTCCCAGCCGGCCGACGATGCGGCTGGTGGCCGCGACCCTGTTCGCCGAGCTGTGCGGTGTTGCTCCGGGGCGCCGGGACCGGTTCGCGCTCTCGGCCGAGCTGCTCGAGCAGCTGGCCGATCACCGTGGCCGGGACGGGCGGGAACGACTGGTGGTAGTCGACGAAGCCCAGCAGCTCAACAGGGAGTGCATCGAGTTCCTGCGCTACCTGCACGATCACCGGCTGACCCGGTTCGGGCTGCTGCTGGTCGGCGGGGACGGCGCCTGGCAGGTCCTGGCCCGCGAGCCGATGCTGCGCTCGCGGATCTATCGCCGGGTGGTGTGCTCGCCGCTGTCGGGCGCGCAGGTGTGTGCGCTGCTGCCGCGCTACCACCGGATCTATGACGGGGTCGAGGCCGAGCTGTTGCTGTTCGTCGACGACCACTTCGCCCACGGCAACCTGCGGGACTGGGCCGCGTTCACCGCGACCGCGGTCGAGCTGTGCCAGGACACCGGCGTCGAGCAGCTCGACGAGCAGATCGCACGCAACGCGTTCGCCCTCCACGGCGGCGTCCGCTCCCGACCGGCCGCCACCAGCGCGTCGTGACCACCACGGTGGCCGGCACCGGCGTCGACCCCGTTCCGGGGGCCGGACGTGCGGTGCCCGGGGCGGTCGCGCCGACGGTCACAGTACTCATTGACCCCGACGACTCGCCGGCCTGCGTGTCTGCGGTGATGGCGTGCCACGCCGTGGATCGGGGTGTGGTGGTGTTCCTGCCGCAGCCCGGCACCGGCTCGCGCCCGCAGCTGGGTGCAGCCCTGCTGATCGCGCTGGGCAAGTCCCCGACCGCGCGGCCGGTGCAGCGCCCCAGCCACCGCTCCTGGGAACTGGCCGAGTGTTGGCTCGCGGCCGAACCCGTCACCGACCTGGTCGTGCTGCGCGCCGACCAGCTCCCCGCCGCCTGCTGGGGCGACCTCGCCGTCCTGGCCAGCGCTACCACTACACGGTTGTGGCTGGTCGAGACCGGAGCCGCCACCACTGAGGGGCGCGCCGCGGTCGCCGCGGCCCGCGGTGGCCGTGCCCCGCTGGTGCGGCCGTGGCGAGCCGGGCTGGCCGCGCTGGCACCGGCCGCCGTCACTGACCGGGACGACGACCGCGACGGTTTCCCGACGGTGCCCGATGTGGAGTTCCCGCAGTTTCGGGCCACCGCCCGCCGCCTGCTGTCCGCGGCCGGGTTCGCCCGGGTCGATGCCGTCTACCGCGGCACGTTCGCGCAGGCCCGCACGCACGCCGAAGGGCTGCGGTTGAGCCTGCTCAGCAACACCAGCCGCGCCGATCTCGCCGATGCGGTGCTGCAGCAGCTCACGATCGACGCAACCAGCACCGACGAGGTCCTCACCCGAGTGCGGGCCGCGCAAGCTGGGCTGCTCGCCGAGGGCCTGTTCCTCGACCTGCGCCCACCCTCGCGCCGGACAAGGGCCGCGACGACCGTGCGGCTCGAGCCGCGCCTCGACCCGTCGACCGTGGCCCGGCTCCGCGGTCTCTGCGACCCGACCACTGCCGCCGCCGTAGTCCTCACCCGCGCCACCGGGCTACCGGCGAGCCAGCTGTGCCGGCTACGCCCCGGTGACCTCACCGCGCACCGCGGCGGCCTGCATGTGCGACTGAGCAGCATGCTCAGCTACCGCGTCTCCGCCCGCGCGGCCGGCCTGGTCCGGGCCGTCCTGGCCCGCCCGTCGTTCCTGCCGCCCAGCAACACCTCCGCGCCGTCGAACACCGACGACGTGGCGGGCACGGCACGGCTGTTGACCCGGCCCGACGGTTCCCCGCTCGATGACCGCGCCCTGGCCCGGCTCCGCCACACCGGCGCGACCCACGCCGGGGTCGTGCTGCCTGCTGCGTCGTTCCGGCACACGACCGTGACCGACCTGCACCAGCTCTCGCGGAGTGGCTCGTGACCGACCGGCCGCGGCGGCCGGCCCGGCGGCTGGTCATCGACTGGGCGCTGGTCGAGCAGCGCCGCGTCGCGGCCGGGATGACCCACACCGAGCTCGCCGACCGCGTCGGGGCCGGCGCGGTCACCGGCCCGGCACGCCTGTGGACCGACAACGACCACGACACCGTCTCCCTGGGCCTGCTCGAACGACTCTGCCAGGTCCTCGACCTGCACCCGACCGAACTGTTCCGAGCACCTACCCGAAACGCTCAACGGCGCCGCCAGCTCGCTCACGACGAGCCAGCGGACGTCGCCGTCATCGCGGCCGCACTGGCCACCGTGACCTGCCCACCGGGCCGAGTCCCGGCCGCGGTCAACCCTGCCCGTCTGGCTGAGGCGCTGGGCTGGACCCTCGCCCGGCTCGCCGACGCGCTGGCTGCCCTCGCCGCGCAGCTCGACGACACCGGACTGCGTATCGAGCACGACCCGGCAGCGACGAGCCCCGCCCCGATTCGGGGGCTGCGCGCCCAGGACCGGTGCCTCACCGACACCCAGCGCGTCGCGCTGCACCGGCTCCATGACCCCGAACCGGGCCTGGACGTCGAGATCGCTCGCCTGCTGTATGCCATCGCCCACGACCCGCGCAGCATCACCGAGCGGCACCTGGCCTACGACCCGGCCGCGGTCGTCGCCCTGCAACAACGCGGACTCATCCGTCGCCACCCCGGCGGCGGCTACCTCGAACTCACCGACGACGCCCACTACAGCCTCGCAGCAGACCCCGCTCCGCCGGCGCCGTAGCGCGCGCGACTCATCGGGCTTGTGGAACGACGGTCAGGTGACAGTGGTTCGGTCGCTGCAAGAGCGTCAGTCGGCGGTCTTGGCGGGTTCGGGAGACGTCCGGTGACGTCGACGCGATGCCCGCACGAGTAGGAGGACCGCTACGCCAGCGGCGACGATGCCGGTGATGTTGAGGGCGAGCTGAAGCAGTGAGCTGCCCGCCCGGGCCCAGTCGGCGAGCACCACAGCAACTGCGGCGAACCCGGCCGCGGGCACTGTGGTCACCGAGATGAATACCCCCACCAGGACGCCGGTGTTCTCGCCGGCTATCAACGCGACCATGCCCGCGATCCCGGCCAGCAGCGCCACCACCAAAGAGAAGGGTCCGACTTGGTAGACGAACTCGACTCCGGGCAGGTTGGTCAGCGCGTCGTCGGGGACGACGCCGACGGCGCGGGCGCCGGCCGCGGCGATTGCGGTGACGATCACCGCGATCCCGAATCCGACCCCGAGGGCGATTCCTGCAGTACGGGCCAGTGGGCCGTCACGGCGGACCGCGGCGACGGCCAACGCGGCGAGCGGGCCGAACTCCGGGCCCAGCACCATCGCGCCCACCACGGTGACCGGTGAGTTGGTGACGACCCCGATCGCGGCGAGCAGGCAGGCGATGGTCAGCATGACCACGAACGTCACCGACAGCCGAGCGCTCTGCCCGGTCCGGGCGAGGAGCTCGTCCCACACCAGGGCGTCGATGCCCTCGCCTGGGGCGGCGTCCTCCGCGCGATCCGCGGCGGCGGAGACGACGGTGTCGAGGGTCTCCAGGACGATGCCGCCGCGTTCGGAGCAGCCGAGCGCGCGCAACGATCCGAGGATCCCGTCGACCGACTCGCGGGCCAGGTCGGCCTCGACGACGTCGCCGGGCGGGGCCATGGCGGCCCCGCGCAGGCACACGACGTGCACCGCCCCCGGCTCGGCCTCGAGCACGTCGAGCACGGCGACGGCGAGCTCCGAAGCCTCCCCGTCGGGACCGTCGCCGGACGGGTCATCGGCGGAGCGGCCTCGGGGGCACAGGACCCGCAGCCGGATCACTGGACCGGCCGGCGACGACGGTGCACCGACGGGCGGCGCTGATGCGTCGGCCGGCTGGGTCCAGGACGATCTCGCCGGTGAAGACACCGTCGTCGATCGTGAGCGCCGAGCGCTGCGCACGCGATGAACTCGCAGAGCATGGGGAGTGTCATGAGTCCCTCGGGGTGCTGTGCTGGTGTCGGTGTCCACGGTCGGTGGCCGTGAACGTGACGAGCGCGATGATCACCAGTGCGGTGGCGATGCCGTAGCTCAGGGTGTCGCCTGCGGTGCTCGCGAGCGCTCGTTCGAGGTACTTGATGCCGATGATCACGACGAGGAGGTCGACGACTGATCGCTTCAGCTCCCCGAGGTCGTGCACGGTGAGCCAGGCGGGGAGGTCGAGGTCGGCGATGAAGAGCTCGTAGAGCCCGAGGGCGACAATCAGCTGGACCACGACGACCAGGAAGAGGTCGATGATCTCGAGGAGGTCGATGAGGGACGCGTCCTGGGCCCACCCCCCGGCCACCAGCAGTCCGATGAGTCGCACCGCCCGAGCGGTGGCCCACACGAGGGTCGTGAGCGTGGTCAGCGAGAGCCCAGCGACCGCGACCAGCACGACCAGGACCCGCAACCGCCTCAGCGTTCGTGGCACGGTCACGAGGGTGGCGTGACGGAGCGGGGATGCAACTCGGCAGTCCAGGCCTCGTGTTGACGGTGCCGGGGCGGCGTTTCGGGCACCGCGGGCGTGATCGGGCTGCGGCCCACGGCGGTCCAACCCGTGGCGAACAGCAGCAGGCGCGCAACCAGGAACGCGAAGATCAGTAAGCCGATCACCGGCCCGAAAGCGAGACCGGCCGGCGAGCGCGACACGATGCTGAGGAAGATCGAGGCGGCCTGCTCGAGGACGAGGAAGCCGACCGAGGCCAGGAGCGCGGCTCGAGGCGCGTCGCGGGTGAGGTGTGAGCTTCGAGGTAGGCGGGTGATGGCCCAGAGGAAGACCAGCCAGTTCGCGATGATGGTCAGCACCGCGCTCACCACCAGCAGCAGGCCCCGCGTCGAGCGGTTGTCGGTGAGGCCGAGCAAGTGCAGCACCGTGCCCGAGAGCCCTGTGCCTGCGGTGGTGAGCGCGAACGACATCACCACCGCGGCCCCCATCGCGGCCGCGGCCGCGGCGTCGGCGACGAACCTCCTCAGATAGGTGGCCACGTCGGTCACGTCGTTCTCGAAGCCCGCCTGGGGTTCGCGCCACTGTTCGGTCAGGGCGTGGCGCAGGACCGCCATCCAACCCCTTCCGGAGTAGACGGCAAGGACCACGCCGAGTGCTCCCACCGCGTCGCGCTGGGCGACAGCACGCTCAACCACGGCACTGACGACCGGACCCAGGGTGGGAGGCAGCGCCAGGCGGACCTCGTTCTGCACACTGGCGAACAGGTCGGGGCGTCCCGAGAGCAGGTAGCCCGCGACCGCGAACCCGATCATCAGCAGGGGTGCCAGCGCGAGCACGCTGAAGAACGCGATCGCCGCCGCGTGCTGGTCGCCCTGGCGTTCGAGGTAGTGCCACCACGCGCGCATGAGACGGTCGAGGATCGGGGCCCGACGCCGAAGAAGCTCCCAGCCGCTGCCCACTCGGGCGAGCAGCGACGTTCCAGCATCAGTCAAGTCCGGCCTCCTCGGGAGAAACGAAGAGGTGACCACCGCGAGTGGCCCGGCGGCCGTTCGGGGGTGGTCAGTCAAGGCCGGCGGCGGTGAGCCAGTCTCGGGTTTCGGGAGCGCCGAGGTGCATCAGGTGCAGCCCGGTGCCGGTGGCGAGGGCGCGGTCTCGGGCGGCGGCGAGGGCCTCGACGCCGGCGAGATGGCAGGTTGGCACCCGGCTGAGGTTGACCACGACGACGGTGGGTTCGGCGTCGAGCGCGGTGTGGAGGTGGCGGCTCAGTAGCGCGGCGTCGCGGTACCGGACCGCTCCGGTGACGGTGACGGTGACGCCGTGTGCGGCCTCGACGGCCCGGACGTCGATGGTGATGCCCGGAACCTCAGGCGGTGCGGCAGCCGGGGTGTGGGTCATGGTCATCGGTTCTCCTGGGAGTCCGCGGTGTCCGGGCGCGCCGGGCTCGGGTCGGACGCAGGCTCGACTGGGGTGAGTGGGTCGGCGTGGTCAGAGCCGTCACCACGGCCGTGTGGTGCGGGGTCCTCGCCGGAGGGGCGGCGTCGTCGCGGTCGCCACACGGGCTCGAGGTCGGCGAGTTCGTCGTCGGTGGCCTGCCGGAAGGGCGGCGCCCCGGCGGGGGTGGCGAGGGCGTGGGCGGGCTGGCCGCGGGTGGTCCACCAGCTGGCGGCGACGGCGGCGGCGAGGATGGTGGTGATCACGGCGAGGGAGATGGGGGTGGGGATGTAGGTGATGTCGACCTTGAGGGCCATCTTGATCCCGACCCAGACCAGCACCAGGGCGAGGCCGAGCTTGAGGTAGACGAAGCGGTGCACGAGGTCGGCGAGCAGGAAGTACATCGCCCGCAAGCCCAGGAGGGCGAAGGCGTTGGCGGTGAACACCAGGAACGGCTCGTCGGTGACCGCGAAGATCGCGGGGATGGAGTCGACGGCGAACACGACGTCGGTGACCTCGACCAGCACCAGCACCGCCAGCAGCGGGGTGGCCAGCAGGACCCCGCGGCGGCGGATGAGGAAGCGTTGCCCGTGGTAGGCGTCGGTCATCGGCACCCACCGGCGGAACAGCCGCAGTGTCTTGGACTGCTCGGGGTCGATGTGGGCGTCGCGCTGGATGGCCATCTTGACCCCGGTGACGATCAGGAACGCCGCGAACAGGTACAGCACCCAGGAGAAGTTCGCGATGAGCACGGCGCCGGCGGCGATGAACGCGCCGCGCAGTACCAGCGCGCCGAGCACGCCGAGGAACAGGACTCGGTGCTGGAACTGCGGCGGGACGGCGAAGAAGCTGAAGATCACCGCCCAGACGAACACGTTGTCCACGGCCAGGGACTTCTCGATCAGGTAGCCGGCGAAGTATTGCTGGCCGAACTCCGCGCCCCAGAACCACCACACCGTGATCCCGAACGCCACCCCGATCACGACCCAGACCGCCGACCACGCGGCGGCCTCCCGGACGCCGATGACATGGGCGTGGCGGTGGGCGACGAGATCGACCGCCAGCATGGCGATGATCCCGGCCAGCACCGCCAGCCAGACCCACAGTGCGACATCCACGACAGAGCCCTCCAAGTGTTCGCGGTTCGGGCACTCGGAGGTCTCTCCCGACCCTGGCCGCGGGCCCGTGGCGGGGCCTCGCGGGGGTCCGTCCCGCCGGGCCCCGGCGCGTCCCGCGGGTGCGGGTCGCGCTGGTGGGCCGTGATGACGACGAGAACGCCGGGGATACTCCCCTCCAGACACTTCAAGTGAAGCATGTTTCGTGTTTTTGGGCAACACCCACGGTGGCTCTCGCGTCCGCGGCCGTGCGCGCGCTCAGCGGTGGGCCGCCGACGCCTCGTCCGAGGCCTCGGATGAGGGCGCGGGCCCGGTGGTGAACACGCCGAGGAGCTCGCCGACGGCGTGGTCGCGTTCGGCGGGGTGGCGCAGCGGGCCGGAGGGGTCGACCTGGTAGCGGTTGCGCCGGCCCACGCGGACGCGTTGCAGGTAGTCGGCGGCTTCGAGGTCAGCCACGATCGACTGCACCGAGCGTTCGGTGATCCCGACCAGGACCGCGACGTCGCGCAGTCGGGTGTCCGGGTCGCGGGCCAGCGCGACCAGCACGTGGGCGTGGTTGGTCAGGAACGTCCACCCCGAGGCCCCCGCCGCATCGGGCGGCGCGCTCGGGTCCCCAGCAGGTCCTTGGCGGGCGCCACCCCAACTGGTGTCTCCTCGACCAGCATCTGTGTGACTCGGATTCATGTTTTCAGCCTCGCACGACGGGCCGGGGACAGCCAGGGTCAATCGTGCGGGACCTGGGATGGACCGGGGCGGTGGGTGGGGTCGCGGCGCAGGAACAGCAGGTTCAGCACGGTGGGCGGGACCATGAGGAGACCGAGCGCCAGCAACGCGGTCACGGCCCCGTCGGTGAACGCCAGCAGGAGCACGATCACCACCACGACCACGATGCTGACCTGGACGAGGAGGTTCCACTCGCGGTGGGTCAGGCGGTCGGTGACGTCCCGGGTGTCACGGCGTTCGCCGGGGCGGGCGGCGCTCGCCCGATCCGACGCGGAGCCCTTCGTGGACGCTGTAGCGGGCTCCTGCGGGCGGTGGCGCGGGGCTCGGTGGCGCAGCCGGGCCCCGAGGTGGGGGTCGCTTAGATCGAGTCGGGCGCTGATGTCGGCCAGGGTGCGCTGCTCGGCGGGCGTCAGTGCTCGCCCGCGGCGGGGCTGTTCGTGGTCGAACACATCGGGTGAGGGCATCGCAGGCTCCACTAGGTCGGGGCCGGAACGCGGTCGGTGTGGGCCGCGCCGCAGGGGTCTTCGCGCTGGGCCGCGGGTCATCCCGCCGAGCTCAGGGCCGCGGCCGCGGGGGCGGACGCGGTCGTGACCAGGACCAGCCGGGGCTGCGGCGGGCGGCGGGGCGGCGACGCGTGCACCGCGCGCAGGGCGAGCAGTGCGAGCGCGGCGGTGGCCTCGGCGCCGAGGTCGATCACGTCGGCCAGAACCCGCCAGGGCAGCGGGGGTCGGCTCATCGTCTCGCCCTCGATCCTCGTCCTGGGGTGGTCGCTCAGTGGTCGCTCGGTGGTCGCGGTGGTGTGGGTGGGCCGCCGGCCGGGTCTCGGTCCTGGGGGGTGGACCGAGCTCGGCCGGCGGCCCGTCGGCGGCGCCGGACCCCCGCGCCCGCGGCGCCTCGGGGGGTGAGGCGTTGCGCGCGGGCGTCGAGATCGAGTGGCGCGCCGGTCACGCGCCCCGGGGGCCACGCCAGTGGGGCGCGGAATCCGGGACGTGGGACGCACCGTGCCGCCGGTACTGAAGGGCTGCTAACGGCTGGTGTGAGAACGACGGTGCGCCACCGACGCCATCATGCGGCTCGCTCTTCGCGTGCCGAGGTTCGTGCACTGACGAGCGTGTGCCGATGGGGATCGGTGGGCGCGGTGGGCGGCGTCGTGGCGGACGGGGCGTTCGCCGGCTCGTTCCTGCTGACGCAGGGTGGTGTGCAGGGACGGTTCGCTGCGGTCGATGATGTGGAAGCCGACGTTCTCGGCGTGGGCGCGGTCGCGGGCGCAGCGCAGGACCTCGAGCGTCTCGGGGGCGTGGACTTCGGCGTGGCTGAGGTCCAGGACCAGCACCCGCACGATCTGGTCGAGCTGCTGGTGTAGGTGGCGGCTGAGGACGGCGGCGTCGTGGCGGGCCAGGCGCCCGTGGAAGGCCAGGATCGTTCCCCTGGTGACTGAGCGGATGTGGAGCCGGCCGCCGGGGGTGGGGTGGGTGTGGTCGCCGGGGCGGACGGGGCGGACGGGCCGGGCCATCTCAGGAGCTCCTCGTCGTGGCCGCGGGCCGCGGGCCCGGCGAGACGTTCGGCGGGCTGTGGCCGCCGTGGGGTGGGTGCAGTTCGGCGTCGAGCGAGTGGGCCAGCGCACGGAGCCGGCGCTGCCACTGCCGCTCGCGGCCACGGCGGGTCAGCGCGCCGGGTGCGGCGACGGTGAGCACGGTGGTCGCGGGCCAGCCGGCGTCGGCGCAGACGTCGCAGGCGGTCCGCATGAGCGCGATGAGCCGGCTGTCGAGTCGGTCGGCGGCCACGGCGTGGACGACGGCGTCGGTGGTCCACGGCGCGGCGGGTCGGGCCACGGCGACCAGCAGGGGCCGGCGTTCGGCGCGGGCGCGCCGGGCCGCAGGACCCAGCAGGGCCGGGGCGTTGTCGTCGGGGCGCAGCCCCACCACGAGGCGGCGCGGCGGCCTCGACGCGGGGTGATCGGGCCCGGCGGGTCGGGTTCTGGGGTCGGACGCCGTGACGCGCGAGGTGGGATCGAGGACCTCGGCGTGGTCGAGGGTGGAGATCATGTCGCAGCTCCCCGGTGCGGGCTTGGTACGGGTCGTCGTCGGTGGTCGTGGTGGGCCAGATCAGCTGCCCGGGTCAGACACCGGCTGGCCGGCGCGGCGAGTGGCGGGGGTGGCGCGGGGGTCCCAGGGGTGGGGGGGTTGCCGGGGCCGTGCTTGCCCGTGTTCAGGGAGGTGCGGTTCTTCCGCCGCCGGGGTTGACCGGTCACGATCATGGTGAGGGCAGCGGCGAGCACGGCGACCCCGGCTGTGGCCGAGCCCAGCACCGTCGCCCATCCGATCGTGGGCCCGCCCGGGGCGACCGGGGCGAGCGCGATCCATACCCCGAGCACCGCGGCGGCCCACCCGGCGCGACGCGATCCTTCGGAGTTCGCGGTCCAGCCAACGTGGCCCAGCACGATCAGCACGAGGCCCACGACCATGTCCGAGACCGCGAGCGGGGACGCAGCGCTTCCCGAGTCGGCGTCCGAGGCGATGGCGCTCCAGGGCATCGAAGATGACAACAACGCCAGGTACAACCCGGCCATGGTCACTGCGCCCGCGCCGAGCTGAGCGGCCGTGACGTGCACCGTGTTCTCGTCAGGGGCCGGTCCGCTCGCTGGTCCCACCCCAGCGCTGTGCGCGGACCGGAGCGGGGGCGAGAGGGGCCGACTGGCGGCGGCGTACACGACCACAACGGCCACCTCCTCCACAGTCCGCCGCGCTGGTCACCACCCTGGTGGCCTGGCTGCGGCCAGGACCCATTCTAGCGATTCATGGTTCGTGTGTCTATATTCGCGCAACTCAAAACGTACGTCTGGGTAGCGCGGTTCGGTTCGCTGTGCGGGCGACCTCGCTGCGAGCGCGCCATGCCCCCGACGCCACGTTCCGTACTGCGCCGGCCTCGACGTGACGCGCTGTCGCTGACTCCCGCCGCCCACTCCGCGAACGTTGGAGCGACCCGAATCCTTGGATGTGGGACGGTCACCCGTCGCCCCTCGCCGGCTCATGCGGGCTCGGCGTGTCGCGGTCCAGAAGTAGTGGCCATAACGGCGTGTCGTAAAGCTCGTCCGGAGCCGACCAGCGGTACGTTCCGCGGTGTGGACCTCGGGTACGCGCGGGTGTCGACGGCCAAGCAGGACCTCGAGCGTCAGATCGACGCACTCGGCCAGGTCGGCATCCCTGCCGAGCGGATCTATCTGGACAAGCGCTCCGGAGCCAGCTCGGACCGTCCCGGCCTGGCCGCCGCACTCGCCTACGCTCGCTCCGGGGACGTGATCGTGGTCCACACGCTGGATCGGCTCGGGCGCACGGTGCGCGACACCTTGAACCTGATCCACGACCTCTCGGAGCGCGGGGTCGGGGTCCGCAACCTGGCCGACCCGATCCGGGTGGACTCGTCGAACCCCGACGACCCGATGGCGCAGCTGGCGGTGGTGCTGCTGGCGCTGTTCGGGCAGATGGAGCGCACCTACACCCTTGAGCGGGCCGCGCACGCCCGCGCGGTGGCGACCGCGAAAGGCCGTCGTGTCGGGCGGCCGGTCACCGTCGACACCCACCAGATCGCCTACGCCACCCATCTCCGCGACCAGGGCGACACGATGACTGAGATCGTGACCAAGACCGGGATCCCGCGCACCACCCTGTATCGGCACCTGCCGGCGCGGCCGCCGGAGCCGATCACCGCCGCCGAGGACCCCACCTTGGCCGCGGACCCCACTCTGGCCGTGGACCCCACTCTGGGTGGGGAGCCCCGCTCGTGAGCCCGAGGCCCCGGACGCTCCCGTCGTCCCGCGCAGCGGTCGAGGTGCGGTGTTCGGCATGTGGCCGGCAGGCCACGACCGCCGACGAGGTCGCCGACCTGGCCACCGAGTGGCTGATGCCCGACCCGGCCGGGCGCGGGCCGGCGTCGCGGCGGTTCTGCCGGGGATGCGCCCCGGACGGCCCGGTGGACGAGGTCGTGTGCGCCCGCTGCGGGGACGGGCCGCTGCTCGCCGGCGAGCTCACCAACCTCGACCTCGAGGTCACCGCGGCGATCGACGCGTGGCTCGTCGAGACCGGGTGGCGCCTTGCCGGGCCGGTCTGCCCGGGCTGCGTGGTGGACATGTCGCGATGACCCGCCTCGGCCCCGGCATGAAGGCGCTGCTGGTCGCGCGGCTGCGCGAGCTGCGCGCCGCCGGTGAACTCACCACCGCGGTCGTGCGGGCCTCCGCTGCTGGGGCTGGGGTCACCGAGCGCACGCTGTGGCGCTGGCTCGCCGTCCGTGACGCCGACCAGGGACGCGTGAGTTGCGAACATCCCGGCCACGAACACGCCGGACCCGGTGAACCGGCGGCCCATCGTGGCCGGTACGAGCTCACCAGCGCCGACGTCGACGCGTTCGTGGCCTGGCAAGGCAACGTCGCCGCGGTGCATCGCGAGCGGCACGCCGCGCAGCCCGGAGGCCCGTCGCTGCGCGGACTGCAGCGTGCCTTCGCCACGCAGCTGACTCCCGGCCAGCGGGCCGGGCTGGTGGAGGGCGCGGAGGGCCGGCGTCGCTACGAGGTGTATCTGCGGTGGGCGCCGTCGGCGCGCAACGCGATGTGGGAAGGCGACCATGTCGAGCTGCCGGTGCTGGTGCTCGCGCCGCGCGCGCAGCGCCCGGCCAAGCCGTGGGCCACGCTGTTCCTCGACGCCTACTCCCGGATGATCATGGGGTGGGCGATCTCGCTGCGCCCGACCTCGGCGACGGTGCTGGCCGCGCTGCGGGCCGGGATCGTGATCGACCCGGACCGCGGCCCCTTCGGTGGGCTGCCCGCGGTGCTGCGCCCCGATCAGGGCTTGGAGTTCAGCGCGGCCGCGCTACGCCGTTCGTGCGCCGCGCTGGGGATCGAGTTCGTGCCGACGCCGGGCTACACCCCACATCTGAAGGGCAAGATCGAGAGGGCGAACCGGACCCTGGACCAGGAGTTCCTCTCCGGGCTGCCGTTCCACACCGACGGTCCACGCAGCCTCGACGGGGCGCTGCTGGGCCCGGACGCCGAGCCGATGTCGCTGGGCCTGTTCGTGGACCGCTTCGCCGAGTGGGTACGCGGCTACAACACCACCCGGGTGCACTCCGAGCTGAGCACGACACCGCTGGTGCGCTGGGGTGAGGACGCCACCCCGCTCCGCGAGCTCGACCCGGCCCAGCTGCGGTGGATGCTGATGGCCGACGTCGAGCGCACGGTCAACCGCGACGGCATCCACTTCGGTGGGGTGCGGTTCATCGCCCCGGAGCTCAACGAGCTGGTCGGGGAACGCCTCCAGGTCCGCTACACCCCGCACGACCTGCGCCAGATCGAGCTGTTCCGCGGCGATCACTGGTTGGCCACGGCCTTCCCGCAGGACACCCTCACCTCCGAACAGCGCGACGCGGTCCTCGAGCGGCGCCGCGCCGACGCCGCCGAGCTGGGACGGCGGCACCGCCGCGCCAGCCGGCGTGCCCGCGCCCAGCTCGCCCCGATCACCAAGCCCGGCGAGGTCGAGGACACCACCGTGATCACCAACGACACCGCCCGCACCGAACGCGACCGGCGCCGTCGCCGGCGCGGGGACGAGGGCCCGGACTACGCCGCCCTGGCGCGGCTGGCGCGGACCGACCTGCTCGACCTCAAGAGCGACTTCGCCTACTGGAACCCCGAGTTCCGCGAGGCCGCCGATTCGCCCGCACCGGTCGATCTCGACCAACCCCACGACACCGAGCAGGACACCGAGCAGGACACCGAGCGCCGCGTCGGCGGTCAGGACGGAGAGCAGGGCTGATGGCGCGGCATTTCCTCGACCTGCCCGGGGCGCGGGTGCTGCCCACCACCGGGCTGCAGCTGGTCGACCAGGCCGTCGGGCACGTCGTCGACGCCGCAGCGATGGGCGTGGTCCACGGCCCGGCCGGGATGGGCAAGACCTACGCGGTGGAGTCCGCGCTGGCGGCCCGCTCGCAGGCGGGGTTGTGGTCGTCGTTCCCGTCGCGCCCGACGATGCGCCTGGTCGCCGCGACGCTGTTCGAGCAGCTGACCGGGTCGCCAGCCGGGCGGGCACGCAGCCGGTTCGTGCTGATGGACGCGGTGATCGAGGAGCTCTCGACACGTCCGCGCGTGGTGGTGGTCGACGAGGCCCAGCGGCTCAACACCGAGTGCATCGAGTTCCTGCGCCATCTGCATGATCACCCGCGGACCCGGTTCGCGCTGCTCCTGGTCGGCGGCGACGGGGCCTGGCAGGTCCTCTCGGCCCAGCCGATGCTGCGCTCGCGGATCTACCGGCGGGTCCGGCTCGAACCTCTCACCAGCGCGCAGGTGCTGGAGCTGATCCCGCGGTTCCACCCGATCTACGAGGGCGTCGACCCGGAGCTGCTGGTGCAGGTCGATGACCATCTCGCGCACGGGAACCTGCGCGACTGGGCCTCGTTCACCCAGTCCGCCGCGCAGCTGTGCGCCGAGCACGACCACCCGGTGCTCGACGCGAGGATCGTGGCGAACGCGTTCGCGTTGCACGGCGCCGCGATCACCGGATGAGCCCGCTTCTGGTTGGAGGGCCGTGACCGGCTCGGTCGCGGCCGCGAGCTGCGGGACCGCGACCGGTGGCCGCCGCGCACACGCGGCCACGCAGCGCACTGTCGTGTCGGCCACAGCGTCGGCCACGCGCAGGTCCGCGGCCACCGACGTGCGGCCACCGGCCATCAGGGCGGCCGCGGCGGCTCCGGGAGCCGGCTACCGCCATGACAGGCCCGGTTCGGGGACCGGGCTGCGGTGGGTGCTCGATCCCGACGACGACCACGCCTGTGTGCGGGCGCTGCTCGGGGTGCACGACCTCGCGGACGGGGTGGTCGTTTGCCTGGCGGCGCCGGGCTCGCCGTGGCCGGTGCTGGCCCGCGACGTGCTGCTCGCCCTCGGGAAGGACCGGCGAGCTCTGGATGCCGCCGGCCCGCGCAGCAGCGCGCCGGGGCTGCTCGAGCTCTGGTTGCGCGCGGAGCAGGTGCACCACCTGGTGGTGCTGCGCGCGCATCTGCTCCCATTCTCGACCCTCGCCGCGGTCGACCGGCTCGCCGTCGCCACCGGG
Organism: Pseudonocardia sp. ICBG1034; assembly: GCF_020131375.1. NCBI lineage: Bacteria > Bacillati > Actinomycetota > Actinomycetes > Pseudonocardiales > Pseudonocardiaceae > Pseudonocardia > Pseudonocardia sp. ICBG1034. The sequence goes on along the minus strand of NZ_JAHLEK010000010.1, from coordinate 91,064 downwards.
GTGCAGGTGTGGAGGGTCGCCCACGGGCCACTGCACAGCGCGCGGACTCCGACAACGTTGCCCTGGCCAGCCATGCTCGCGCTGCTCACCGTGCCGACGGCCGCCGACCGCCAGAAGCCCACCGCCGAGGAGCAGTACGCAACGGTGCGCGATCTCGCCGCTCGGGCGGGGCGCGCCTGGCGGATCTACACCGAACGCACTCGCATCCGGGCCCGGAAGGTCCGGCCCGACTGCGCGCTCGGTGTGCTGCTGCAAAACCTCACCATCGACGCGCACGACGGCGATGACCTGCTGCTGCGCCTGCACGCTGCCCGGGTGGGGCTGCGTGACGCAGGCCTGCACCTCGTCCTGCCCGCGCTCGCGACCGACACCCGCCTGCTGGGCTACCTCGGGCCGCGTTTCAGCCCCGAGACCGTCACTCGGCTCCGCCGGCTGGCCTGCCCGCTCGCCGTCGGCGCGCTGACCCTGGCCCGGGCCACTGACAGCAGCGCACCCTGGCTCGCGAAGACCCGACTCGACTGGACCGACCCGTGCGGCCGCCACGTCCGCGCCTACACCGGAACCTTCCGCGTCCCCCCTCAGGCACGCCCAATGTTGCGGGCGCTGCTGCTCGACCGCGCGTCGCGGGACGACCCGCCACCGGCACTGTTCATCGGGCGTGACGGGAAGGCATTGCTCGGGCGGCGCCTCGCGCACCGAATCCGCGCCGGCGCCGACCTCGCAGGTCTGCCGGCCGGCGAGGCCGCCATCCCGCGCGAGAAGTGCTACACGCCCGAGACCTTCGCGACCACATTCACCGGCGCCACCAACCTTCAACCAAGATCAAAGCACTGACAGCCAAGCTGTCGTCTACTGACACTCGATCTGTCGTTTTCCACTGACATCGAGCTGTCGCTCCACAGGGCTGTCGCCGGGCACCTTCGTTCCCGTTGCGCCGTCCCACAGCTGCTGACATCTCCGTGGCGCCGTCTGCTGACACGACCTGTCGTTCCCGCTGACATCTCCATGTCGTTCCACACACCCATGCTGCCATCCCACCAGTCATCGTCACCGCTTCTCCGCTAACAGACCTATGCATCAACTGATGATCTTCGGTTGGGTGCGGTAAGATGTGGATCATGCTGCGGATCAACACGGTCGGGGCGGGGGCGGTCGAGTACCTGCTCCGTGGCTCCGGCTGTGCCGCGCACCGCGGCCCTGAGCAGGGCGCCGAGCAGGGCACGGATGGGCCGGGTTACTACGCCGCGGCTGTCGAGCACGGTGAGCCGGAGGGCCGTTGGTTTGGGTCGGGGATCGTGGCGCTGGGTCTGCCGTTCGCTGCCGGTGAGGCGGTGGTGGCTGAGGATGTGCGGGCGGTGTTCGGTCAGCTGCGTCGCCCGGAGTCTTCGGAGGAGGACCCGGTTTATCTGGGGAACCGGCCGCGGAAGTACCGGGCGGTGGAGGAGCGGGTCGAGCGGGCGATCAGGCGTGAGGCGGGTGTGCCGGCTGAGGAGCGGGTCGAGGAGATTCGTCGGGCGGCGGAGGCTGATACGCGTCGGAGTGTGGCGTATTACGACTGGACGTTCAGTGCGCCGAAGTCGGTGAGTGTGTTCTACGCGGCGTTGCTCGCGGCCGGTGCGGATGGTGAGGCCGCGGCGGTGCGTGCGGCGCACGACCGGGCTGTGGAGACGGCGGTGTCGTTCGCCGATGAGCGGGTTGCGGTGACGCGGACGGGCCGGCATTCGGGTCCGCGGTCGCGGGCGGGGATGGGGACGTTCGAGCGGGGGCAGGGGACGACGTGGACGTTGTGGGGGCACTCGACCAACCGTGAGGACGAGCCTCAGTTGCACACCCACGGTGCGTTGTTGAACCGGACCGCGACCGCGGATGGCCGAATCACGGCCCTGGACGGGGCGTCGTTCCGAGGGTTGAAGCAGGCCGTGGATGCGGTGTATCAGCAAGCCCTCGAGCAGCTGGTCACCGCCGCGGTAGGGGTTGCGTGGCGGGAGCGTCCGGACGGGCATGCGCGGGAGATCGCCGGTGTCGACCAGGCGTTGATGGACGCGGCGTCGACTCGGACCGGGCAGGTGGATGCGCGGATCGCGGCGTTGGTGGAGGAGTTCCGGTCGCGCACTGGGCGGGCGCCGAGTGCGGCGGCGATGCACCGGATCGCGCGGATGGCGGTGCTGGACACCCGGGCGCCGAAGTCCGCGGACGCCGGGCCGCAGGCGTTGCGGCGCTGGGCGCGGGCGCATTCGCGGGAGCTGCAGGGTGCATTGTCCGACGCGGCTGAGGCCGCCGCGCAGGGACAGCCGGTGCGGGGTGAGCGAGCGGAGCCGGTCGACCGGGAGGAGCTGCTGGGGGCGGCGGTGGAGCGGGTCACGGGCCGGTACGCGGTGTGGGACATCGGGAACCTGACGCTGGCGATCAAGGCCGAGGTCGGGGACCGGTGGGTGGGTCTCGGGCTGGGGGAGGCGACGCCGGCGCAGCGCGCGGCCGCGCTCGAGGACCTCGCCCGTGACGCGGTCCGCCGCGCGGACGTGGTGCAGGTGTCGATGGTCGAACCGGTGGAAGTTCCCGGCGGGCTGCGGCGCGACGGTGATGGTGGCTACGTCCTGCGCGGGGCGCATCGGGAGCGCTACTCCTCGGTCACACACGTCGGGCGCGAGGAGGCTGTCGTCGCTCGCGTGAGCGCACCGCTGGAGGTGGGGTTGGCCGCAGGCCGGGCGGCTGCGGTGCGGGAGGAGCTGGTCGGGCAGGGCATGAGCGGCGACCAGGTCGACGCCGTCGTGGCGATCCTGACGTCGAGGGTCGCAGGGGACGTCCTGGTCGGCCCGGCGGGTGCGGGGAAGTCCCGCACCGTGGGCGCGCTCGCAGAGATCTGGTCGCGGGAGATCGGTGGCCGGGTGTTGGGGTTGGCGACCTCACAGGTCGCCGCGGAGAACCTGCGTGGGGACGGGATCCCGGCGATCAACACGACGATGTTCGAGCACCGGTTCACCCCGGATGAAACCGGACACGTTCGGCAGCGGCTGTCTGCCGGGGACCTGTTGATCGTGGACGAGGCCGGAATGTCGTCGACGATAGACCTGCACCTGATCACCCGGCTGGCCGCCGAGGCCGGCGCGAAGGTGGTCCTGGCCGGTGACCACGAGCAGCTGGGCGCGGTCGAGGCGGGCGGGTTGTTCGAGCACCTGACCCGGCACGCGGCGAGCGTGTCGGAGTTGGTGGTCGTGCACCGCTTCGCCGAGTCCTGGGAGCGCGCGGCGTCGCTGCTGGTGCGCGGTGGGGACACCGCCGCGGTGGCGGAGTACCTGACCCGTGGCCGGTTGCGGGCGGGGACGTTGGAGCAGATGCAGGCACAGGCCGGGAAGGCATGGCTCGCCGACACCGTCGCGGGCAAGCAGTCCCTGCTGATAGTGGGAACCAACGACCAGGCTGCGGACCTGTCGCGCAGACTGCGCCAGGAACTCATCCGACTCGGGCGGGTCGACGGGCGCACGGTGAGCCGAATCCACCGCGGGCAGAAGGTGTCGGTCGGGGACCGAGTGCAGGCCCGGCGCAACGACCGCGGTCTGCTGGTGGAGCCGGCTGTGCGCGTCGACGGTCGAACCGGGGTGGTGCAGCCGGTGACAAACAGGGAGATCTACACGGTGGTCGGCGCGACGTCAGAGGGGACGGTGCTGGGGCGGGACCGGCACGGCGCGATCGCGCACTTCCCCGCCGCCTACGCCGAGGAGCACCTGACGCTGGCGTATGCGGTGACGGTGCACGCCTCGCAGTCGCTGACCGTGGACACCGGGCACTTCGTCGCGGACGAGGGCAGCAGCCGGCACGCGGCCTATCCGGCGATCACCCGGGGACGCGAGTCCAACCACGTGTGGTTGGTGTCGGAGCGTCCGGCTGATGAGCACGACCAGCAGGCGATGTATGAGACCGCGCGCAGCCGGTTCTCTGCCCTGGTCGAGCACAGCGGTGCGCAGGTCTCGGCCCTGGCTACAGCGGAGGAGGGCGAGGGGCGGGCGCGGTCGTTGGTGACGCTGGCTGGTGACTGGTTCGACCTCGCCCGCGCGCAGGGTGAGAAGCGTTCCGCGGGGCTGCTGGAGCGTGGGCTCGGGTCTGCGGTGGCCGGGCGGGTGGAGCGTGAGTCGGGGCGCGGTTCGTTGCTGACCGTGCTCGCTGAGGCCGAGGTCGGGGGGCATGACCCGGAGCGGTTGCTGCGTGAGGTCGCCGACCGCCGCGAGCTGGACTCGGCGGAGAACGTGTCGGACGTGCTGCGCTGGCGCATCGCCCGCACGCTCCCGACACGAGTAGCCGACGACGCGTCGGCCGCGCAGCAGTTCGTCACCTGGACCGTCGAGGGCGACGACGTGTACTCGGTGCAGCGGAACCGGCTGGCCCCGCTGATCACCGCCCGGGCCCGGGAACTCGGTGAGCAGGCGGCAGCCGAGCAGCCTGAGTGGGCGGTCGGACCGCTGGGCGCTGTCCCCGATGCCCAGGCGGAGCCGGAGCTGTATGAGCGGTGGGTCGAGCGGGCCGGCGTGGCGGCGGGTTATCGCGAGTACGCCGGTGTCGGCGCGGAGTCCACGACGCTCGGTCCGGCGCCCGCGGCGGAGGATGTGCAGGCGCGGGCGTGGTGGACCCGCGCGGTCGTCGCGCTCGGCGGTGAGACGGCGATGCCGCGTCATCACTCCCGGTCCGACGCTGAGCTGGTGGAGAAGGTCCGGGCATGGGAGCGGACCCGGTCGACCGGTCCGGTGTATGCCGCTGACCTGCTGGCCGGTGCCCACACCCGCCTGCACGAGGCCCAGGTTGTCGCGACCCTGGCTGGGGCGCAGCGGGACAACCCGCACGCGGTCCAGGTCGAGCGGGAGCTGAGCGGGGTCAGCGCAGACGGCGCCGAGGCGATGGTGCGCATCGCCCACGGGGAGGTCACCCGCTGGACAGGCGCCCACCAGCGGCGCAGTGAGTGGTACGAGGGGGTGCGCGAGGTCGCCGACGATGCGCGGTTGGCGGCGGAGGAGCTGCGTCGCCGTGGCCGCGACTGGCAGGTCGACCCCGAGCCCGAGCAGTACACCGACCCCGACCGGGGAGAGCGTCAAGGTATGCAGGCTTCGGCTGTCGGTGGTGGCGAGCATGGTGAGCTGCGGCCGGAGGTGAGTGAGGTGATCCGCCGCAACGAAGAGGCCGGGCGGGCCGCCGCGGCCGCGGGCAGCAACGACCCGACCGACCCCCGCGAGATCCTGCGGAGGCTCCGAGACAGCAGCCAGGCCGAACGCGGTCGGGGGCAGGACACCGGCCGTAGTCGTGACACCGGTGACCGGAAGGCTGGCCGGGCGGCGGAACGGACCCGGGCTGAGGACGCCGCGCGGCGTGCCCGCCAGGACCGGAGCCGCGACACCGGACGCGACCAGGGCCAAGGCCTCGGCCACAGCTGACCCCGCACCGGGGAGTCCGCCCCCGGGGGGTCAGCCGAAGGGGTACACGCGCTCCTCGGGATGGGCCGGGCCGGCCCAGGGCTGCAGTGCAGCTTTGCGCTGGATCTCGCGATCGAAGTCGCGGTACTCGGCGTCGGGGGCGAGCACGATCTCGTGCTCGCTGCTCCACAGGCCGGTGCACGGTCCGATGAAGTAGTCGGTGGAGGCCAGTTCTTCGTGGAGCGGTGGGCTGAGGATCTCGAACGGGGCCGCGGCGCGGGGCGGTCCCCAGTGCAGCTCGATGCGGCGGAACCGGTCGGTGGTGTGGTACTCGATCGCGCCCCGGAACGAGACGTAGATGTCGTCGACCACGTCGTCGATCGAGCCCCGGTCGATGGGATACCGGCGGCCGTCGTGAACCGCGATCGCGGTCGGCCCGACCAGCAGATGCAGGTGCAGACGGCTGCCGGGGATTCCAGGGACGACGGGGTGGATGACCGGAGTGATCTCCAGGTGGCACGGCCAGGCCCGGCCCGCATGGGCGACGTAGCCGCCGAGCTGCTGGGTCTCGCGCACCGTCGATTGCGTTGCGATGTCGATCGTCGCACGGAAGGTGTCGAGGTCGGCGGGGCTATCCTGGCCGCAGAGCCGGTCATAGAGCAGCGACAGCGTCGGCGCCGCGGTGACCTGGATGTCCAGGGCCCCGGCGGGAGGCTGTTCGTGCGGGTAGGAGAACAACGGGACGGCTTTGTTCGTCGGCTGCTGAAACTCTACGGCTGGAAGCCCTCGCAACGTCATCGTGAACCCTCCTCCCCGATCGTCACCAGCACGGTCAACCAGTCACCGTAGCGGGAGCCACCGACACTTCCGTCCGATCCTTTAACGATCACTCCGTGAACGCTCTCCCTGCCGAGGCTGTGTCCGGTCACCAGTGGAGCGGCCGGCTGCCGGGGTAGGGGCTCGGTCGGGGCTCGGGCCGGGGCAGATGCGTCCCCGAGACGGGATAGCCGTGGGCGTCGATGGGGATTCTGCCGCTTTCGATGGTGTCGACGTCGCGGCGGAGCTGTGCTCCGTCGGGGCGGTCAAAGGGGTCGACGGTGCGGGCTTGGATCGCGAGCAGGTGGCGGAACACGAGCAGGACCTGGCCGCGGTCGAGGGTACGAACCTCGGCCGGCTGGTAGGTGTGGATGCGCTCGTGGCTGCGGGTCGCGCCGCGGGCTCCGTTCCAGAGCCCGCCGGTCGGTTCCTGCAGCCGGGTGCGTTCGTGCTCGCCGAGGATGGTGGAGAGCCACTGCAGAGTGGAGGGGTCCTTCAATCCTCCCCAGACGGCCATCAGCGAGCTGTTGTCGAGCAGCGTGACCGCCTTCTGCGGCCCGTATGTGGTTTCCAGCTGTGCTTTGGACTGTGCTGCCCAGTGGATGATGACGCCCCGGCTCAGGGAGTCGGCCTGGGTGGTCGGGAGGTCCGGTACCGGTGTGGCGGCGGGGAGCTCGTCGAGGACAGCCGTGGCGGGTGGGTCGAGTCGCTTCTTCGGGTAGCGCAGCCCCATCTCGCGGGCGGTGTCGATCCATTCGGCGACGATGGTGGTCATGACGGGTGCGGCATGGGCGTCGTTCTCGGCGGCGACCAGGTACAGCGATCCGCCGGAGGCGATGAACCGCTCGACGTCATAGGAGCCTGCGGGGGAGTGGTTGCAGAGCTCGCGGATCCGGCGGTCGGCGAACGGGGCCAGAGCGCGACGGACCGAGAGCCAGACCGCGTCGGCGGTCTGGGGGACCATGTTCAACTCGGCCTCGAGGGCATCGCCGTAGGCCCGGTAGCGGACATGGCCCTGCAGGATGGTGACCGCGGAGCGGGCGGCCTCGCGGTCGGTGGCCCAGGCGGCGAGGCGGGCGAGGTCGCCGCCGGACAGGGCGGCGGCGAGGAGGTAGGCGCCGACCACGCCGACGGCGCGCTGGCGGAAGACCCGGTCGTTGCCCGAGCCGCGTCCGTCTCCGGTCTCCACCGCGAGCGCGGATGCCTCGACGAGCATGCGGGCGCGGTCCCAGGCTGTGATGTCGTCGTCGCAGCCGCGTAGCGGTGACCAGCGCAGTTTCGCCGGCCAGTTCACGGTGCCGGTCAGGTCGAACACCAGGATCGGGCCCGGCATGGGGCGCCGGGATCGGGCCAGCGCGGTCAGCATGAGCAGGTCGGGCTTGGTGGTCGAGCACAGCAGCGCGCCGGGCGCTTCCAGGCACAGCGGGGTGAGCCAGCGGCGCGACTTCCCGGTCTGGGTCGGTGCCAGGGTGCCGGTGGTGGTCTCCAGCGGCGCCCACAGAGGGCCGGTCGGGCCGGTGGGCAGCGGGATCCCGACCTCCCCCGGGGCGGCGGTCCGGATCTCGGCCGGGGTCAACGAGGGGCGCAGGCGGGTCGCGGAGGTGCGGCATGCGCGCAGGGACAGCTCAGCGCGGATCTGGGCTCGGGTGGCGTGCCCGGGCTTGGTCGGTCCCCAGCTGCGCCACCACCACCGCCCGAGCACCGCGGCCGCGGCGGCCAGCACGATCGCGGCGGCGACGGTGCAGGACAGGAACAGGGTGGATTGACGGGTCAGGTACGCGAGGGTGCTGTCCGGGGGTGGTGTGGCGCCGAGGGAGGAGCGGATGAGCGCGGTCAGGTCGCCGAAGCCGACCAGGAGCAGCCGGGGCGCGCCCGACAGCAGCCCGGTCATCACCGCGGCGATCTCGACCACGAGTGTGGCGAACAGAGCGAACCCGAGCGCGGTCACCGGCAACGCGAGATCTTCGGCCCAGGGCCGGGGAGCGCGAGTTCGGGTCATCGGGCGCTCCTGGTCGGGGTCGAGTCGGTCTCGAAGGGCCGCTGCGCAGATGTCCCACCTGGAGGTCGGTCGGGCTGCCAGGGGCCGGTGATCGCTAACAGCACCCCTGGTTGCTGGATCCCGGCGAAGAGCACCTTCCCGTCGGGGGAGAAGGTGGGGCCGGTGAACTCCGAGCCCATCTGGCTGCGGGCGATGGGGTAGGCGGTCCCGTCGTCGGCGACGCCGGCGAGGTGGTCGTCGCCGTCGCCGTCGGTGGACACGATCAGCCCGCCGAACGGGGCGGCGACGATGTTGTCCGGTGCCTCGACGGTCTCCCCATCCGCTTCCACAGCGAACACCGTGGTCAGCGTCAGTGTCGAGGCGGCGGGGTCGTAGTGCCAGATCTGGCCGTGGTGGGAGTCGGAGAAGCTGGAGACCAGGTAGGCGCCGGGGGCGCCCTCGTGGTCGGCCCACCAGGCGCCCTCGAGCTTTTTCGCCCGGGTGATCCCATCGATCGAGCGCACCGAGCCCTGCCCGGCGTCGCGGTCGGCGATGGGAACCCACTCGACGGTGTAGGAGGTGCCGACGGTGTCGCCCTGGTCCAGGTCGTCGACGAGGTTCCCGGCCTGGTCGGTGGCGGCCATCGCGGCGAGCTCACCGGCGTCGACGTCGAGGGCCTTGAGCGCGCCGCTGCGGCCGCGGAACCCGGTGGGTGGGGTCCACCGATAGACGGTGCCGTAGGGGTTGGAGGTGTCCTCGGTCAGGTAGATGGTGAGGGTGTCGGGGTCGACGCAGCAGGCCTCGTGGACGAACCGGCCGAGGGCTTTGATCGGCTGCGGGTCTCGGTTGGCCTGCAGGTCGACCGGGTCGACCTCGAAGACGTAGCCGTGACCGTCCTTGTCGGTCTCCTCGCAGGTCAGCCAGGTGCCCCAGGGGGTGACCCCGCCAGCGCAGTTGGTGGAGGTCCCGGCGAGTGCGACGGTCTCCCAGATGAGCTCGCCGTCGGGGGTGGTCTTGACGACGGTGCAGCCGCCGCCGGCGTCCTCGCGCCAGGTGTAGCCGCGCAGGTGCGGGACGGCGCCGCCGTCGTCGGGGCCGCCGCGGACCTCGTGGTTGAGCACGACGAGCACGTTCCCGTCCGGGGCTGGGAACGCGGCGGCACCGTCGTGGATCCCGGGGGAGGCGTGCTCGGAGTAGAGGCGGGTCTTCCCGGCCTGGGTGACCACTCGGTAGGAGAACCCCTCGGGCAGCGCGAGCATGCCGTTCGGGTCGTCGACGAGGGGCCCGTAACCGGTGGCTGCGCTTGGTTGGGCGGCGATGCCTGCGGCGCCGAGCAGGCCGTGGACGGGGCCGGTCACGGCGATGCCGAGGCCGAGCTGTCCGGTGCGGCGCAAGAATCGTCGTCGGTCGATCAGCACAGGTCCTCCAGGGAGCGGCTGCTGGTGATGCCAGATGGGGTCACGGGCTTGTGGCCTCGGCGAGTGCAGCGGTGACCGGTCCGGCCGGGGCGGCTACGCCTGCGGGTCCGGCGATGTGGCGGACGTGGGTGATCTTGTCGGCCCAGTCCGAGAGGGGCTGCAGGATGACCCCGGTGCTGGAGTCGTAGGCGTTGACGACCAGGCCGTTGCCGATGTACATGCCGACGTGGCGGGGGTTGGTGGGGGAGCCGAGCGAGCCGGGGATGAACACCAGGTCGCCGGGGGCGATGGTCGCGGGGCTGGCGGGGGTGCCGGCGTTCTTCTGGTTGACCGTCCCGGCGGGGATCGGGACGCCGGCGGCGGCCCAGGCGGCGAGCATCAGCCCGGAGCAGTCGAAGCCGTTGGGTCCCTTCGCGCCCCAGATGTAGGGCTTGCCGAGCTGGGCCAGGGCGTAGGTGACCGCGGCGCGCTGTGCGGGGTCGGTGGGCGGGACGAAGCCGGGCGGGAGCTTGGTCGGGTCGATGTTCGACGGGGCCAGCGGGACCCCGGCGCCGCCCTGGTCGGGGCAGGCGAACGCGGTCGAGGCCAGCTGCACGTCCGGTGCGGCACCGGGCGTGGCGGGGACGGGGTTGTCCGGGCCGACCCAGAACCGGTCGACCAGGGCTGCGGCCGGTGCTTCCTGGGGGGCGTAGCGGTCGGGGAATGCCGAGCGCTGCACCGCCTGCGCGGCGGTGCCCGGTGGCATGGTCGCCCAGCCGGGCAGGGCGATGAGGCGGTCCAGGAAGATCCGGGTCGCGTAGTCGGGGTTGAGGATCTGCTCGGGTGTGCCCCAGCCCTGGGAGGGCCGCTGCTGGTAGAGGCCCAGGGAGTCGCGGTCGCCGTGGCCGACGTTGACCAGTCTCGATTCGACGATCACGGTGGAGATCGCGATGACCGCGGCCCGGCGCGGGAGGCCGCGCTGGGCGACGATGTTGACGATCGTGGCGGCGTTGTCGGTCTGCTCGGCGTTCCAGTCGGTGCCGCCGATGGACTGCGACCCGCCGCCCAGGCCGCCGTCGCCGCTGCACCCGCCGCCGGGGAGGGCGCCGTCGGTGACCACGGTGAGCATGGCCATGCCCATGCTGAACGCGGTCGCGATGAACACGAGCACCGCGGCCACGGCGGCGAGCGCGATCGTGCCCTTCTTCTGGTCCACCGGTCAGGTCACCGGTTCGGGGCGGCGCCGTTGGCCCGGCTGTGGCCGTTCATCTCGGCCAGAGGCCCCGTGGCCGGCGCGACGACGCCGTCGGCAGGAACCGCCGCGACGCCGCTGTCGGCAGGCTTCTCCGAGGCTGCACTGTCGGCGGCGGTGGTGGGTACCGATACCAGACGCGAACGCGTTGATCCGGCCTGAGCAGGTGGTGTTTCCGCGGTCGGAGCGGGTCGTTTGCGTAGGCCGGCGTTGGTGTCGAAGATGGCCCGCTCGGTGGGGGAGAGGACCGTCTGGATCTTCATGCCGGGGCGGTTCTCCAGCTTCCACAGCGCACGGCCCTGGCCTTCCATCGCCCAGCCGGTGAGCACGGCCTGTTCACGCTCGGACAGTCCGAGCTCGTCGGCGAGCTCGTCGCCGACCCGGGTGGACTGGCCGAGCAGGATCCGGGTCGAGCACAGCGCGAGCAGGTCCTTGGCGATGGAGACCTCCTGGGAGCCGGCGGCGCCGACGGAGAGCAGGTCGGAGGGCTTGTGCATCACCAGGAGCTGGATCTTGCGTTCGGCGCGGGACAGGCGCAGGTCGGAGTCGACGGCCTGGACCGCGCGCAGCCCGAGTCGCATCTGCCGCCAGACCTCGTCGCGCACGACGATGCGCACGTCGCCGTCGTCCTGCAGGTCGGTGATCATCGAGGACCAGGAGCCGAGGCAGGTCAGAGCGACCGCGATTGCCTGATCGCCCCTGCTGCGCAGCAGCGAGAGGTCCATCGACTGCACGGGGGCGTCCCAGTCGAGGTCGAAGTTCGTCGGCTCGTCGAACAACCCCGACAGCGGGCCGACGACGAGGTTGGACAGGGCGTCGGTGATCTGGCGGGTGTGGTCGAGGAACTGGCGGTGGGAGGCGAAGCGGGTGGCCTGCCACAAGTCGTCATCAGGCCTTGCGAGTTGGTTGACGACGTCGGGGATGGTGATCGGGCGCAGCTCGCTGGCGCCGTGCTCGGCGCCGACGAGCCGGTTGAGCACGGTGGACAGGACGTGCTCGTCGGTGACGGTCGGGTCGTAGCCCTGGGCCTCCGCGAGGGCGGTCAGCAGGCGCGTCCAGCGCGCCAGGATGCCGGTGAGTTCCTCGCGCTGCCGCTCGGTGCTCCAGGTGCCCCACCTCGATCGGATGGGGCCGAGGTCCAGGGCGTTGAGGCGGTGGTGGCTACCGCGGCCGAGCGCGATCGGGGTGATCCCGAGCGAGCGCAGCAGCGGGGTGTACTCGCCCTTCACATCACCGGAGATCAGCGAGCGGACGCCGAAGAGCATCATCCGCAGCATCAAAGCGACGACGGTGGAGGACTTGCCGCGGCCCGGTTCGCCGAACACCACCAGGTTCGGGTTGGTGACCATCTGGCGCAGCACCCACTCTGTGGGGTGGACGTAGAAGGCGCCCCCGGACTGGGTGTCGTAGCCCAGCCGGGCGCCGATGGCCGGGACGCCGTTGGAGGCCAGCAGCGGGAACAGTCCGCCGACCTCGGCGGTGGTGGCCCGGTAGACCGGAGCGCGCCGGGAGGCGTCGACCGCGGCCCACCCGCGACCCGGCTCACGGTGCCCTTGGCGGGGGGCGCTGGCCTGGTTGACCCGCCCCTTGGCCGGGCGGTCGTCGAGTTCGGCTGGAGTGGCTGGCGTTGCGAGGGGAATGCCGTCGAGGTCGGTGAACTGGGACAGCAGGTCGCTGGTGGTGCGCGGCGGCACGGGGCGGCGCTTACCGAAGATGCTCATGAGTCGAACGCCCTGGTCAGACGGGGCAGCCCGATCCCGACCGGCAGCGCCGCGGCGACGAACGCCGAATCTTGAGCCAGCTCTAGACGCAGCAATCGAAAACGACCTGAGGAGTCGTTCTCCAGGCGGGCGGCGTGATCTTCGAGGTTCCACTCGGCGGGCACCGTGAGTGAGGAGGCCACGGTGAAGCGGACCAGGGCGTGCCCGGCCGCGACGGCGGCCTCCTGCTCACGCGCGCCGGTCTGGCGGCGGGTGTCGACGGCGGTGGTGTTGAACCCGCGCTGGGCCTTGGCATCGACCAGGACGTTGTTGCGGAACCGCTGGGAGCGCACCTCCCGGGCGGCGGCGGCCTGGGACAGGATCTCGTAGTGGATCTGCAGGGTGCGGCGCTCTCCTGCGGTGCGGACCGCGAGCAGCGGGCCGAGCGAGCCGAAGATCGTCCCGGATTCCGGGGGCTGCACCGCGTAGGAGACCGAGGAGAACCCGTCGTGGTGATAGGCCCGGGCAGCCGGAGCGGGAGCGAGGGCGGGGCCGGCCTGAGAGATCGGTAGCCCCACCGAGCCGTCCGGGTCGGGCCGCATGAGGTGCTGGTACTGCAGGGAGGCGGCGGTAGCGGGGTTGAAGCCGGTCTTGATGGCCTCGGCGACCCCGGTGGAGGTCAGCCAGGTCACCGACTGCACGCCCAACCCGCGCAGACCGTCGGCGACGGCTTCCAGGACGCGGTAGAGCGCGTACGCGCGGCCCGCGACACCGCCGCCGGCGGCCTTGGCAGGGCGGCGCAGCGCGTCCTCGGTGCCCGACACGGTCACGAACAGCTCGGTCCGCACGCTGACCGAGGCGACGTCGCGGTCGATCTCGGTGGTCACCTGCCGGGCCAGTGTGGGGGCGTCGGCGCGCTGGTGGCGCTCGCGCCAGACCGCGTACTCGGTGCCGTCGTCGGGAACGGTGCGCACGAGCAGGGAGATGCGGTCGACGACCTCGCGGTGCCCGAGTCCGACGAGCATCGAGCCGAGGCGGCGGGCGAGCTCGGCGCACTCGTCGTCGGACAGCATCCCGACACCGGAGTGGGTCAATCTCGCGGTGGCGCCCCAGCGTCCCTGGTCGGTGTCGTGGATCAGGCAGATCCGCGAGCCGTGGAACTCCGGGCCGTCGGGGAACTCCAGGCGCGACAGCACGCCGGGCAGGTCGGGCTCGCTGCGGTCACCGGCCAGCCCGGCCGCGGCGCGTGATTGCCAGGGGGACCAGCGCATCAGCACTCCTGTCTGGAACATGATCAGGTCGGCCAGCCAGCGGAACGCGGGGCGGCCGTGGACGGGCACGACGATCAGCACGACGGTGATAGCGGCGAACACACCCCAGCTCAGCGCGGTGGACCACTGGTTGCGTGACATCGCGATCAGCGACGGAGCACATACCGCGATCACCAGGAACGCCTGGACCGGGGTGAGGCCGGCTATCCAGCCCATGCCCTCTTTGAGGTTCAGCCCGCGATACACCCGCGGGCCGTGGGTCTCGGGCATCGCGCTCATCGGTCACCGTCCTGTCGCTCGGGGCGGTCGGGTTCAGGCGCCCACGCCGTCGTGGTCGTGGGGGGTGGGGTCGGGTCCGGGTCGGGTCCGGTGCCCGAGTCCGGGCGTCCCGTTTCGGGGGGTCCGGGGTCGACGACCGGTGGCTCAGGAGCAGGGCTGGGATCAGCACCAGGCCCTCCGTCGGTGGCGGTGGTGTGGCCGGCCTCGATCGGGCCGTGGTCGCCGCCCGCGGCCTGTCCGGACCAGCCCGTGGTCGCCGTCGCCCCGGCGTAGGCGCCGCCCGCGGCCGAGCCGATGTCGCCGCCGCTCGCGGCGGGGGCGGGTCCGGGGTGCCCGACACCGGTCTGGGCCATCTGGGAGGACCCATAGCCGCCGGCGGCGCCCGCGGCGGCCTTGGTGGCCAGGTAGCCGCCCACCACCGCCGCGGCCGCGACACCACCCACCGCGCCGATCCCTGCCGCCGCGCCACCGGCAGCTGCGCCGCCGCCCGCGGCCGATCCACCACCGGCAGCACCCGCACCACCAGCGCTACCGGCACCGGCACCGCCGGCACGGCCTGCGGCCGCGGGAGACGCGGCGGTCGAGCCGCCGAGCTCCCCACCACCCCCAGCCGAGGCGGCACCGTCAGTACTGCCGCCCGAGCGGGCCATGCGGGCGACGTTGATCGACTCGCTGGTGCCGCCATCAGCGCCCGGCGCCGACGAGCCACGCCCACCGCCGCCGGAGCGCAGCGCCATCCCCGCGCCGGTGCCCGGGTCGACGAAGGCCAGCAGCCGGTAGATCACCATCGGGCAGAACAGCGACACCAGCAGCACCGCGGTCCCCGCCAGCAGCCCAGCGACTCCTGTCGCCCTGCCCATGACCGAGACGCCGATGAGTAGCACGAGCGCGAGGGCGGGCTTCATCAGGATCGCGGCGAGGAGCCAGCGCACGCCGCGCCAGAACGACGGGGCGGTGGAGTCGGCGACCAGCATCGCGGCCAGCAGCGGGATCGTCGCGACCAGCACCAGGATCGCGGCCTGGCGGAAGATCATCTGCAGGGCGAAGCCGATCCCGGCCGGGATGACCCCGAACAGCGCGGCGAGGCCGAGGATCATCGACCGGACGTTGTCCTCGGTGTCACCGAGGTCGGGGTTGTCCCCGATCCGGGCGGTGACGGTGTCGTTGGCCAGGGTTGCGCCGAAGGTGCCGTCGCCGCCGAGCTGGGACAGGAAGAACGTGGTCAGCCCGTCCGCGGCGCCGAGCAGGACCGCGACCAGCCCGGAGGTCAGCGCGATCGCCATCCCGAACTGCAGGGGCCCGGTGAACGCCCGGAACATGCCCCGCCCGCCGCGCAGGGCGACCGAGATCAGCTGGTAGAAGAACAGGCCCAGCGCGATCAGGGTGGCCAGCCCGATCAGCGATGACCACAACGACAAGCTCTGCCCATCAGCTCCGGCCGTGGCCGCGTCGACGGCGGTGGCGGGGTTCGGGGAGTTCGGGCGCTGCTCGGTCTTGCCGGTGATCGTGCTCGGGTCGATCCAGGACACCTGGTCGGCCAGCTCGAACCCCGCCCGCAGCACCCAGACCCCGGCGTCCCATACCTTCTGCATCGCGGCGTCGAACGCGGACTGGGCCAGGGAGCCGATCGGGTCGGTCAGTGAGAAGCCGGCGCCGGTGCCGCCTCCGCCTGGGGGCGCGGGCGGGGGCTGCGTCGGTGCCGTCATGTGGGGTGGTGTCATCGCTGGATGTCCCGCCATCCGGCGGCGACGGCTTCGTCGCTGGCCGGCCACGCCGACGGTGCCGGTGCGGCGGTGGGGCCGGAGGCGACCTTCCACTGCTCACCCACACGTCGCATGGGTAGGCAGTTGCCCCACCCTGCGGTGACGACCCGGCCGTTGTAGTCGGCGACGAACTCGCCGAGCACACACGCCACGGTGTAGGTGCCGTCGGAGGTGCTGCCCTTGACCATCGCACTCGTCGGGGTCCACGACATCCGCATGCCGTTGCGCAGGGGCCCGGTCGTGTTGAAGTGCGCGCCACGGCGCAGGTCGACCAGATCGCGGCTGAGCCACGTCTCGCGGGCGGGCAGCGCTCCCGACTCGGCAAGGGAGCCATAGACCTGTGCCCACACCGCCGGGTCACCGCCGGACATCCCGGCCTTCATCAGCTCGGCCAGCTGCGCGACCGCGCCCTCAGGGGTGTCGGGGAACCCGGTCGGAACCAGGGTCGCAACGAACTGCTGAGGCTGGGGGAGCGCGATCGGCGGGCCCGCGGTCCGGGTGGACAGGGCGTGGGGTTGCATCGCCGCGAGGGGGACCTGCAGCATCGGGCGGGCGGCGAGCTCGGCCTCCGCTGCAGGCCCGGACTCCCCGTCACCGGTGCCGATCGGTGCCGGCTGTGCTGGCGCGGCCGCGGACGGATCCTGCCGCTCGGAGAGCATGCCGGTCAGCGACAGGACCAGCGCGAGGACGGTGGCGAGGGCCAGGGCCGTGACCGCGCCGAGGATCAGCACCGCACGGCGACGGCTGCCCGAGCCGGGAGCGCCCGAACGCAGGCCGAGGCGGTGCGGGTTGTGGGGGTCGGTCAGGCGGGCCATCAGCTGGCTCCGGCGGCGAACTGGGTGACCAGGGTGTAGCCGAGGCCGAACAGGACGGCGAGCGCGAGGCTGGACACGATCATGCGGGCTCCGGTGCGTCCGGAGCCGTGGTGGTCCCACATCCGGCCTGCGGTGGAGGCGACGATCCCGCCGAAGAACAGGCCGAGGATGCAGATCCCGGCGATCCAGATGACGTAGCCGACGACGTCCTGGATGGCCTGGGCGCCGGGCGGGATCTTCGGGCCCGGGTTGGGGATGTCCTGGGCCGGCAGCAGGTGAGCCTGGGCCAGCGACTCGCTGATCACGTGGGTGGCAGACATGGCGTGTGCTCCGCAGGGGTGTGATGGGCGGTGGGGTGGGGCGAACGTGGCGGCTGGTGCCGGGGTGGGGGCGCCGGACACAGCGGGGTCAGACCGGTGCGCTTCTCATCGCCGTCTCGGGGAGGGGATGAGCTGCCACGAGGCGAGCAGCGGGCGTAGCGCGTCGACCGCCCGGGCCGGGCTGGGTTCGTCGGTCACCCCGCCGACCTCCCAGGCCGGGACGTGCGGCACGAACAGGGCCTCGTCCAGTAGGGCCGCGACCCGGGGCCCGGCTGCGCCGACCACTCCCGCCGGCCACTTGCGGGCCCCGTTGACCACGAGCTGGTAGATCGGGGTGGCCAGGCGGCGTTGGATCCAGGGGTCGAGGCGGGCGAGGATTTGCTCGGCCTGGCGCAGCGACGGGCGGGTTGCGCGGACCACGAGGATCGGGCGCTGGGTGGGCAGTCCGCGGCGTAGCCAGCCCCCGGCGCCGTAGATCGGGGTCGCGGCGGCTCGCCAGCCGCCGTGACCGAGGTCGACGACGGTGGCGTGTAGCGGGTCGGGTGCGGGGTCGGGTAGCCAGTCCGGGGGTGGGGGCACCATCCCGGGGGTGATGGTCGGCAGCGTTGCGGGGTCGCGGGTCTCCAGCCGGGCCAGCAGCGCGTCGGCGCGCCAGCTGTAGCGCACGGTGAGGTGGTCGTTGATCTGCCGGGTCCAGGGGCCGTCCACCGAGGAGGCTCCGGCGAGCCCGGAGCGTGCGGGGTCGTCGGCGTCGATGAGCAGCGCGCATCGCTGGTCCTGCTGTAGCGCGTCCACGATCGCGGCCGCGACACACGAGGCGCCGGCGCCCGCGGACCCGGCGAGCACGGGGATCAGCGGCCCGAACGCCGCCCAGGACACCGGGCGGGACTCGGGGAATGCCGTGCGGGTGCGGTCCTGGGCGGCGTCGGTGGCCGCGCCGAGCTGCTCGGCGGCCTCGATCGGGTCTGGACCGTGGCCCTGGTCGGCGGCGGCTGCGGCGGAGGTGGTGTCGACGATGGTCTCGGTGTCGACCACGCCCAGCCCGCCCGGCGCGTGGGTGCGCGCGGCGGCGCCGAGGCGCTGGTTGAGCTCGTACGGGCTGCGCGGCGGCGATGCCCCCGGCCTTGCCCAGTGGTGGTGCGGGTCGGCCGCGTTCCGGGGTGAGGTCATCAGCTGGTCCCTCCTCGAGGGGCGGTCCGGGCGAGCGCGGGGTCGGGGGTGGGGGGCTGGTCGGGGAGTTGCGCGGCGGAGTCGGCGGCCTCATAGACCTGGCGGGCGGTGTCGTCGAAGCGCGGGGAGACGAGGGTGGTGTCGTCGCCGCCGGAGACGACGCCGACGACCTGGCCGCGGCCGCGGGTGGCGTCGGGTCCGGTCAGCCACGGCCCGCCGGAGGCGCCCTCGGTCATGTCGCAGGTCAGGGACAGCACCTGCCCCGGTGGCCGGTCGGGCCGGTCGAAGGACTGCGCGGCGGCGTCGCCGTCGCAGCCGCGCAGCGACTGGCCGTCATAGATGCCGGTGGCGGGGTAGCCGAGCGCGGCGACCGGCAGCTGACTGTCGGGGGTGGTGAAGCGGATGCCTTGGGCACCGAGGGCCTGCTCAGGCAGGACCCCGTCGCGGGGGAGCAGGGTCACGAACGCGAAGTCGGTCGGAGCGGCGACGTCTTCGATGGGGGAGTTGGCCTGCTGCCAGGCCGGGGGGACATAGGCGGTGTCGACCGTCCATCGCCCGAGCGGTTCCTCACCGGCGGCGTAGCCGGGGATGAAGAACGCGCCGTCGACCCGCCAGGCGCCGCCGAGCCATACGCAGTGGGCCGCGGTGGCCAGCAACCTGCGCGACCGGGATGCGACGACCGCAGCGGAGCACTGGTGGCGGCCACCGTCGACGACCAGCACTCCGACCGAGGTCGCCGACAGCCCGCCCACCACCGGTCCGGCCTGGCCCTGCACCGGCGGCTGCGCTGTCGAACCGGACGGTGCAGTGGGTGTCCTCGGGTCGGCCGACCCCCACGGTGCGGCCGACCCGAGTCCCACCACCCGAGCGCCCTGCGGGGCGTCGGAGGTCCACGTCGCCAGCGCGACGGCGGCGGTGACCGTCGCGGCGATCGCCACGGTCATCACTGCGGTCGTCTGCGCTGTGCGCCACCTGCTGCTGGTCATGGGTCAGGCCAGGCCGAGCTTCTTCGAGCACGCCGGCCAGGCCGAGTAGCCGTCGCGGTCGGCGCGGACCTTCTCCGCGATCGCGATCTGCTGCTCGCGGCTGGCCTCGTGCGCCGAGCCGGTGCCGCCGTAGGCGGCCCAGGTGGCCTGGTCGAACTGCAGCCCGCCGGAGTAGCCGTTACCGGTGTCGATCGCCCAGTCACCGCCGGATTCGCACTGCGCGAGCCGGTCCCAGGTCGCCGCACGGGCGCCCTCGCCTGCGGTGTCGTCCGCGGCCGCTGCCTGGGCCTTCTCCGGGTCGCGTGGCTGTTCCCCGTCCGCTGAGGCGGCATTGCCGGCCTGGTCCTGCCTACCCGGGGGTGTACCGGCGCCGTCAGCGCCGCCACCGGCCGCACCGTTACCGCTGCTGGCGCCGTCGCCGGACGACGTCGTGTCGTCCTGGCCCTGGCTGCCCTGCGGCTGAGCAGCGTCGGTGCTGCCGGTGCTGCCGGTGCCGCTGCCAGTGCCGCTGCCGGTGGCGCCGGGGCGCTGGATGGGGTCCCCGGCCTGGGGCTGCTGCGCCGCGCCCGAGCCCTTCTGCGACCCGCCGGAACCAGTCCCGGTGCTGTCCCCGCCACCGGTGGAGGGCTGCTCCGCGCCGTCCGAGCTGCCCTGCCCCGCGCCCTGCTCATCGGGCTCGGCTGAGCCGCTGTCCGCGGTGGCACTAGGGGAGCTGCCGGTCTCGTTCTGCGAGCCGATCCCCGCAGCGTCGAGCTTCTCGGCCAGCTGCTCGGCCAGGGGGTCGGCGTCGGCCGCCTGGTGCACCTGCTCGGCCAGCTTCTCCGCGCCCGCCTCCCAGGCGTCGCCGGCGCTGCCGGTCCCTGCGGACTCGGTCGAGGGCTCCTGCGCCGATCCTGAGCCGGTCCCGCTCCCCCCGGGGTCGTTGGAACCCGAGCCGGTGGAGGAGTCAGAGCTGCTGGACGACTCGCTGTCGGACGAGCCGCCGCTGGGCGTCTCCGACGGCGTCGACGACGTCGAGTCCCGGTCCGAGCCAGACTCCGACGAGTCCGGGCCGGACAAGTGGGGCGAGCCCCCGCCCTGGTCGGTGAGGTCGCCGAGCTGGTCGAGCTTGTCCAAGTCCGCGGGGTCTGCGCCGAGCTTCTCCAGCTTGTCGCGGTCCAGCGAACCCAGGACCGAGGTCCGCAGGTCTCCTGCGCCGGGATCAGGGCTGGCGCCCAGGGCCTGCATCAGCTCCCCGACCAGCTGGATCGCGACGCGGGCCTTCTCCAGATCCTGAGCGGACCCGCCGCCACTGCTGCTGTTGCTCGACGTCGAGCTGGAGGAGCCACCCGACTCCGAGTCGGCCGAGCCGACCCCGGAGGTGTCGTCGGGGGTGGCGGGAGTGTCGTCAGAGCTGCTGTCGGAAGAGTCCGTGCTCGGTTCGGTCGAGGCCTCGGGGCTGCTGCTGGTCGTGTCGTCGGTGCTGTCGTCACTGTTGTTGTCGGAGTCGCCGGCCGGGGGGTCCTCGGAGCTGGTCGAGCTGCCGGTGTCGGGCTGGGCAGCGGCGTCGTCGTCCGGGGACGTGCTGGGGGGCTCGGGGGTCGGTGTCGGTTCGGCAGCGGAGGATGTCGGTGCTGCCGGGGCCGTCGGAGCCGGGGCCGGGGCCGGCTTCTGCGGTGCCGGCCGTGCTGCTGGTGCTGCCGGCGCTGCTGCGGCCGGGGCGGTGGTGGCTTCGGCGTGGCTGAGGCAGGTCTCGGGCAGCGGGGGCTCGGCCTGACGGCGCGGGTTCGGCGCAGCCGGGCCCGAGGCGCTCGTCGAGCTGTCCGCGGCGGGCTTCGGGGCGGTGACGTTCTTGACCGCTTCGCCGGCGCCGGTGACGGCGTCGACGGCCCCGTCGGCGGCCCCGCCGAGGGTCTGGCCGAGCTCACCGATCGGGCCGGGCTCGGGCGGCGGGGGCTGCTTGGGCAGCATGTCGGCCGGGGTCGGGCCCAGACCTGCCCGGGCCAGGCGGGCCGCGACCTGGCGAAGGTGCGGGTCGGCAGTCGCGCTGCTGCTGCCCAGGGCGTTGAGCTGGTCGGAGACATCGACGGCCTTCTGCCGCCAGCCCGCGGGCTGGGTCGCCGGGGTGAAGCCGAGCCCGGCGATCTCACGGGCCAGGCCCTGGGCGCGGGTGTCGTTGCTGACCGCGAGGTCGGCGAGCAGCGCGCGGGTCTGGGACCGGGTCTCTCGGGCGGCCGCGAGGGTGTGGGCAGCCTTACCCTGGTTGCAGCCCAGCGCGGTCAGACCGAGCTCGGCCGGCAGCGGGCTCAGCGAGAACGCGGTGACTCCGACCAGAGCACCGGCGGTCAGCATCGCGACCGCAGCACGTCGGGCGGCGGGGCCGCGGTGAGAAGGGGGCAGGTGCTCGGCCCACGAGGGCTGTCGCTTGCGATTCAGAGGCATGTCCAGGTCTCCGTCATGTGATCGGCGGGGCTGTCTCACAACCGGGTCGGTTCAGGTCAGTCGCTGATCAGCCGCCTCCGCGCGATCCACCGCTGCGGGAGTCGCCGCTGTCCTGGCTTCCACCTCGGCCGCGGTCCCGATCACCGCTCCCAGAGCCACCGGACCCACCAGAGCCGTTGCCGCCCACTGACAGGTCGGCGCCGGCGTCGACGCCGTCCTCACCCGCAGAGACGTCGACCCCGGCGCCCACCTCGTTGCCGCTGCCGCCGGTGAGCTCGTACTGGCGGACCCAGTCGACGTGCATCGCTGCGCCGCCTGAGGCGTCGCCGCCGAAGTAGTCGAGCTGGATGGTCAGGTGCATCGGCCCGGGCGGATTGTGGGACTTGTCGTCGTCGGTGAACCACGGCTTGCCGTCGACGAGGTAGGTGATCTTGTCGGGGGTCCACTCGACGGCGAAGGCGTGCCACTCGGTGGCGTCGATCTCGACCGAGCCCTGGGTCTGGGAGTTGTCCGAGCCGTAGTGCAGGAAGCCCTCGACCTTCTGCCGGGTCCCGTCGGAGATCTCCATGAAGTCGACCTCGCCGCCCTCGGGCCAGTTCTCCGCGGTCGGCCAGAGGAGGAAGAGGGTGTGCAGGCTCGACGCAGCGGGAGCGGGGGACTGGGCGCAGCCCTCCCAGCGGCCGTACTGCTGGCTGTTGGGCGACCAGGCCATTCCGCCGGCGTCGCCGTTCTCCGACCCGGTGATGGTCAGCTGCCCGTTCGACACCGAGATCGCGTCGGGGGTACGTCGTCCGTTGCCGCCATGGCCGGGGCCGTCGTACATGTTCCAGTCCCCGGAGACCGAGCTCCCCTCGAACTCGTCGGCGACCTTCGGCTTGCCCCAGCCGAGCGTGGCCGCTGCGGTCGTCTTGCACTGACCGCCTGCACCGCCCGATCCGGAGCCGCTGCCCGATCCGGAGCCGCTGCCGGATCCCGAGCCGCCGCCGGTCCCGGAGCCATTCCCGGATCCGGGGGGAGTGCCTGTGCCACCGCCGTCGTCCCCGGCCTCGCCGGCCCCGCCGGAGCCGTTCCCGCCCGAGGCCGACCCGCCAGAGTCCCCGGCACCGGGCTCATAGCACTCGGCCGGGATGAACCCGGGCTTGTTCGCGCCCACGTCGAGCAGTGCGCGGCGCAGCTTCTCCGCACGCGGGGACGTGTCCCCGGTGAGCTCGGCGAGCACGTGCACCGCGGTGATCCGCCATCCACACTCGACGCCGCCCTCCGGCGCCGCGGCGGGCACGAGCCCTGAGGCGGTGAGGGTGGTGGTAAGCGCCAGCGCGGCGCCCACCAGCAGGTGCGGACTGATCACCGGGGGCCACCGGTGCCGCGGAATCCGTGGCTGGCCAGTCCCTGGGTGCGGCGGCCCTGGAAGCCCTCGGCGACGGTGGCGGCGAGCTCGAGCGCGGCGTCGCGCGCGGCGGGGGTGAGGGCGTCGAAGTCGATGATGCCGCCGGCCTGCAGGTGCGGGTCCGGGGGAAGGACGATCACCGCGCGGCAGCGTTCGGCGAAGAAGTCGCGGATGACGCGGTCGTCGATGTCGGGGCTGTGGCGGTCGTAGGACAGCACCACGACCGCGTCCTCGGTGAGGTGGCGGTATCCGTTGGCGGCGAGCCAGCGGAAGGTGCGAGCGGCGCGGGAGGCGCCGTCGTTGGTCGGGGCGCCGACGATGACCAGCGAGTCGGCGTGGCGCAGGCTGCCCTGCATCGCCGAGTGCACGATTCCGGTTCCGGAGTCGGTGATGATCGCGTTGTAGTAGCGGGCCAGCAGCCGCAGCGCGGCCTCGTAGTCGGCCGCGGAGAACGTCTCCGACAGCTCCGGTTCCTGTTCGCTGGTGAGGACCTGCAGGCGCCCGGCGAGATGGGTGTAACCGGCCAGGTCGGTGTGGGCGCGGATCTCGTCCAGGGCGTAGAGCAGGTCGCGCACGGTGGTCTTCGCAGCCAGGGTCTCGCCGACGAGGCGGTCGCCGAGGGTGCCGGCGTCGGGATTGGCGTCCATAGCGATGACCCGGTCCCCGCGGTACTCGGCGAGCGCGAGCCCGAGCAGCGCGGACACGGTGGTCTTGCCGATCCCGCCCTTGATCGAGCCGACGACGACGCTGTGCGGGCCGGGCAGCGGGGTGCGGATCTTCTGGAGCTGGTCGCGCAGCCGGGCCTCGGCCTCGGACAGTCCGGGGTTCCAGCGGCCGCCGGTCAGCTGGTAGGCGACGTGGCGCCATCCCTGCTGCGGACGGGCCCGCCGTTCGCGGACCACGCCCGACAGCACGCCGGTCTGCTCGTCCCACGCCGGGCGGAACGCCTGCGGATCCTCCGAGGGACCCGCACCCTGATGAGCGGGGAGGGACGCGGGGGCCGCCGGCGACGGCGCCGCCGCCGGCGCAGACGGTGGCGCCGGCCGGGCCGCTTCGGCAGCGGGCGCCGCGTCCGTCAGCGGTGGCTCGTCGCGGAAGCGCTCCGGCGCAGGCGCGGGGCGGGACGGCGGGGTGGTTGGCGAGGTGGTCGCCGCGCTCGCCTGCGTGGCCGGGGGCTTGGTCGCGGGGACCTGGGCCCCGTCGTATCCGGTGGCCGGGGCGGCCCACGCCGCGCCCGCGTCCAGCCAGGACGGGGCGGCAGGGGTGTTGTTGGTGCCGTTCGGTGAGGACGTGGGGGAGGACATCAGCAGCTACCTCGTGGTGGGGGTCAGGAGGAATCGGTGGGGCGCAGGTGCGGGTCGACGACCAGGTGGCCGTCGTCGTCGCGGGTGATCGGGACCGTCATCCGGACCCAGTTCGCCTCGACCGCCGTCCACGCCGGGTCCGCCTCGGGCGGGGCGCACGACGGGCCGAGCAGCCCGGGCACCTCCGCCTCTGCGGACCCGGCGTGGCGCGGGGTCTCGGGCGGCGGGCAGGCGCGCGCGTACGTGGTGATCCGCACGATCACCTCGACGAACACCACCGTGTCGCTGGGCCGGTAGAGCCGGCCCGGCAGTGGTGAGTCGGCGCGCTGCCTGCCCGCCCCCGACCACCCCCAGGTGCACGCCTGGGGGGCAGCGAGCAGAGGCCGCAACACCTCTGCCCGACGACTCGGGTCGTCCTCATCAAAGGACTGGAAATCAGTGGCGAACCGCCCGGCGAAGCTGGCCGCCTCCAGGTCCGAGATCGGCTCCAGCGACCGCACCGAACGGAAGAAGGAGTCCTGACCAGCGGTGTAGCGCGTCACGGCTGTCTCGGCTGCTGTGGCCCGACCACGGCAAGGTGGGACGACCTGCTCACGGGGGAGATCGGCGTTGAGTCGCACCTGGGGCCGCGCGAGCGCACCGGCGAGTCCAGGAACGGTGGCATCGCTGTCGCCGTTGCGGGACTGCTCAGCAGGCGGGGGCTCCATCTCCTTCTCTCGCGCCGGCGCGTCCTCGTCGAGGTCACCGACGGCAGCCGGAGCGAGAGCGGTCCGCGCGGGCTCGTGCTCGTGAGCGCGCGGCGGGGGTCTGAACAGAGCAGGAGCAGGCGCGCGGACCGCCTCGTCGCTGTCGTGACTCTCAGACTTGTTCCGCTCGTCGAGGGCGGTGCTCGATGACCGGCCGACGGGGGCAGCGCTTCCGTCGGAGCCCAAACCGGGGGCGGTACGCCACGGCGCGCTGGAGGACGGTGCGGGACGGGACCGGATCGGCATCACGCCCACCGCCCTGCGCGGTGCCGTCGAGACGTAGGCGCCATGACAAACACTCCCTCCATAAAACTAGATCTGATAGATTCACGCATCTTGAATACAAGACGACGGGACGTCACTATCCGCGCAGAGCGACGGCTGGTCAACCGATCGTGTGCGAGACCCGGGTCCCTAACCCGCGGGTGGGCACCCCGGCTGGGATCTGGCGCTGGGCGCAGCTAGCGTCACAGCGCCTCGTGCCACACCCACGGAGGCGGCGTGTTCGTACGGAGGTGACTGGTGCCAGACGAGCCTCGCCTCAGCGGCGCGCCGCGGACGCTGGCCGAGAAGCTGAACCACCTCGCTCGCCCGCCCGGTAGCACCCGCGCTCTCTACCTCGACGAAATCGTCGAGGGGATCGAAGCTACGGGCGGACAGGTCTCGCGCGCCACGCTGAACACGATGATGCGAGGACGCAATACCAACCCACGCCGCAGCACCATCGAAGCCCTGGCCACCTACTTCAAGGTCTCGGTCTCCTACCTGCTCGACGACCCCCATCCCGCCCTCACCGACAACGAACACGAGCTGCTCGCCAAGCTGCGTGACCCCGACCTCGCCGCACTGATCAGCGGCATCAGCGAGCTGCGCCCCGAGACTCGCCGGTCCCTCGCCCGGATCGTCGACGACCTGCGGCAGATGCAGAACAGCGAACAGGCTCACCGCTCCTCCTGAACGGCCGCGACGCGTTGCATCGCCTGATGGGCGACGATCGCCAGGTCGAGTGCCTCCGCGGCGACAGTCAGCCACCGTTGCGTGCTCTCGTCCCTAGGCTCGGCGGTATCGGTCGCATCGACCGCCTGCTGGACTGAGGTCAGCGCGTGGATGGCTGCGCTGGACAGCACTGTCAGCTCACTCTCTAACCTGTTGATCAGCTGGGCCATGCCTCCGTTCTGCTCTAGGGCCGGCCGAGCGACAGGAGATGCCAGTCCGAGAGGAGACTCGCGGCGCGGGGGGTCAAGGTGCCGTGGCGCAGGACTTTGCGATCGATGCGACGGTGCGCGGTGCTCTCGCCGACGCCCGGTATCCCGGGCCTCGGCACCTCGCGCTTCGTCAGCGGGCGCGGCCGCACCCGCAGGAAGCGCCGCGGCGGTCGACCCGGCGCCTTGCTCCCATTCGCTGGCGTGCAGGGGAACGGGCAGGGCCTCGTCCGGCATCGTGCACCTCGTCTCGGGCTCGGTCAGGATCGGAAAACTCCCGCAGGTCGGTGCGATGGTCAGGCAGAACTCAGCATGTAGGTGAAGATCGATTCGTGTGAGCGAAGGATGTCTGACGAGCGTGGTGTCGAGTCCATGCAAACGGCCTGGCGGAGCTGACTTCGGTGCGCCCTGAACCTGCTTTGGTGCTGGAGATGCACCGCATCTGAGCAGCAGCGATGATGACAGCGCCGCTGCCGGTGAAGCGAGGTCAGAGAGCAGCACCTGTCATGCATATCAGCGAAGCATCGTTGCGGCAAGATTCGCTAGCACGCGGAGCGATGAGCGTCCGAGGCGACGATGACTCTGGCGGGTGACGTCTCACCGGCTACGCTGCGCAGCAGGCCAGAGGAGAAGGGGGGACGCGGATGTCCGAGTCTCACGAGGAGAGTCCTGCGCTCGGTTCGTTGGCTGAACGCATCAACTACCTGTTCGCGTCGATAGCACCTGAGCATGGCGACCGCCCGGAGTACACCGGGAAAGAGGTGATCAGCTGGCTGCGCCAGCGAGGATACGAACTTTCAGCATCGCATCTTTCGGAGTTGCGACGTGGCATCAAGACGAACCCCACCATGCGGGTTATCGATGGTTTGGCGCGATTCTTTGCAGTCCGAGTCGGCTTCTTACACGGCGATCCCGACGCTGTCCGTGACGTCATGGCCGAAATTCGCCTACGGCGTGCCCTCCGTGAGGCACAGGTGACAGACATCGCGGCAAGGGTCGCTGGTCTGGACCCTGAGCAACGCCACGCGGTCGCAAATTTTATCACTCAGATCGTGTACGAGCAGACCACGGGAAAAGACGGAAATCCGCCCGGCCGAAGCACTCCCGATAAGTAAGGAGATATCGAATCTAGTGGCCGCCTGTACGTCGGGATGATACTGGGATGACCGCCCGAACGGCACCTTCGGGAGAAGAGCCGGATGGTGTCGAGACCCGTTTGCGCCGATTACTCGCACTGGTTCGCGTACCCACGGAGGGCGATGGTCCACCGTGTTGGGTCACGCTCGGCTCACACCTCACCGCCTGCCTTAGCGCTGGCAAAGAACTGCATGACGCGGAGCGCATTTTATCGTCGCTCCTCAGTTCAGAGACGGTGAACGTGACACCATCCGAACATGAGCTAGATGTGGTGCTGCGCTATCTCGGCGAACCTGCGAGCTATTTTGATTTGACACAGCCCCGGTTTGAGTCCGAGGCTCACCTACTGCTGGCGCAGCTGGACAAGATGGGCGTTTCTGCGTTTCGTATGTGTAGAGCATATATGCGTGAGTTCGACCGGGTCGCCGCGCTGGAACTCCTCGTCGACGTGACAAGCAGCGTCGCCCCGCGCGCCCACGAAATCGGGTCGGAGCGCTAAGATCACGCATCAGGCGTAGCAGGACGGCTGGACGGGGACAGGAACTCGATGAACGAGCG
This sequence comes from Pseudonocardia sp. ICBG1034, assembly GCF_020131375.1. Taxonomy (NCBI): domain Bacteria; kingdom Bacillati; phylum Actinomycetota; class Actinomycetes; order Pseudonocardiales; family Pseudonocardiaceae; genus Pseudonocardia; species Pseudonocardia sp. ICBG1034. The sequence goes on along the minus strand of NZ_JAHLEK010000010.1, from coordinate 63,166 downwards.
TCAACTCCGTAGCAAGGCGCGGGAGCTCCTGCGCGACTTGGGGTATCGCCGTACCCCTCCGCCCGCCGAGCTGTGTGCGCGTCTGTCGAGCCGTGTCGGTCACCCGATCGAGTTGGTCGGCAGGAGCCTTCCTTCCGTCCGGTCATTCGGCTGCGTTATACCGTTTCCGGATAAGTATCTCATTACATACCTTACTGATCTGTCGGAAGAACGTCAGAACTACACGATCTACCACGAGATCGCGCACATTCTGCTTGGCCATCTCGTCGTTGGCGCGACCGACACGCCACTGCTGTGCGGATCTCTCCTAGTCAATCAGGACGATGGCCCAGTTGGGTCGCACTACGGTCAGCGATCTGAATGGGAAGCCGAGACGCTCGGCGCGTTTTTGTCGAGCTGGTCGAAGCTACCCATCCGCGCGGCGTGGGACGACCTAGGGCGAACAGGTGGAGCTCTAGGTCGAGCTCTCGGCGGACAGGGAGTGTGAGGGAGGTGTCGTACTTTCTGGCAGTGGCATGCGGAGTCGTGTTCGTGTGGAGACTTATTCATGCATTGAGAGCACCCCGCTCACCAGATCCCTGGGTGTCCGTCCTTTTCAGCGCAGGCCTCGGCGTGATGGTTCTACTCAACCGTCCGGATTTCTCTAATTGGGTTGACGAAGTACTAGGATCTCACGTAGCTGGCATTGTGCGCAATCTTGTGATCGTCGGCGCTTTTGCGTCGATGCAGCTGTTCTACCTTCGCAACATCGCCGAATACAGGCCGCGACAGCGCCGGTACGTCGAAATTGTGGCGCTAACTGCTACGGTGCTGGTCATCCTGATCGTGCCGATGTTTGTCATGGCGCCGTTCGAGCTGAGCTTCACGAGTCGTGATATCCAGGACCCGGCGGTTCTGGTGTTCTTCGTGTCGGTAAGTGTGTACCTCGTGTACGCCTGCATTACGCAGGTATTTTGGGCTTCCCGGGACAGCGTTAGCCTCTACAAGGAACGAGCTTGGGACCTCCTTGTTGTTGCAGTTTCACTCGCCGTCGGCTGCGTTGTCTACCTCATCCTGCTGGGTGCGCGCGTTTCGTACTATGCGCAAGTCCTGTTTGGCTCCGGCTCTGTGTCTATCAACATGTGGTCCGGAGGCTTGGTTGCGATCCGGGTCTCCGTGTTGGCAATGCTCCTAGCGGTGTTCTACCCCGGCGCCGTCGCCGACTTAAAGGCTACTTCTGCACCGTGGAGCGCAGATGTACTCCTATGTGCGGCTCGCGCCTCTAGACCGAGTCGTTCGATCGCTCTACCCAGAACTGGTTCGGCCAGATGCACCCGTCGGCAGTCGAGGAACCAGCGAAACGCGAGGACGTGCTTGGATTTTCCCGTCTCGACTTTCATGTGAGCTGCGTGAGCAGCGCTGCAGCGATGGGTACGCGCGACTTTACAACGTTTTCGCTGGCTTCACCGCAGATGGTCGCGACGATGTGACGGTCGTTGTCGATCAGTTCGGGAAGATGCCTAGTGATCTGCCTGAGAGGGCACGGACTGGCGCGACCAGGCCCCTTATGGAGGTGTCGGGCTGGCTTCAGAGGGGCCATGTTCCACAGGTGCTATCCAATCAGTCAGTATAGAGCGAGGAACCAGTAAGGTGAGTGCCAAGATGGCGCAAATTTTGGTAGCGGATCGGCTCATCTCGCGAGGGCGAGAGCATTTCGGAGTTGGGGATGCGGTGCGTGTCTCGCAGGGGCGGATCGACGCGATCGGCAGCGCGAACGAGCTCATCGCTGCAGATCCCGAGGCGACCGTCTCGCGTTTTGCTGGGCACAGCATTATGCCCGGGCTCATCAACAGCCATGTCCATCTCGGTGGCGATTGCAGCAAGTCGTCGTTCGACACGTTGTGCTCTGGCGCGCCCGACGACGTACGAGCCCTGATCCGAACCAACGCACGGAGCTGCCTGCGAGCCGGCTGCACCACAGTCCGAGACCTCGGTGACGCCGGTGGATACGTAGCGAGGTTCCGAGACTCGACTGCAGACGCTGACCGCGTGCGACCTACGGTGCTCTCCGCGGGGACCCCGATCACGATCACAGGTGGACACTGCTGGTATCTAGGCGGGATCGCAGACTCGGCGGCGGAGATTCGGTCTGCAATCGACCGTTCAGCCGACGATGTAGACCTAATCAAGATCATGGCGGGTGGGGGGTATGTGACGTCAGAGGGGCCTACCCCGTTCGACGCACAATACTCCACTGAGCTAATTGGGGTCGCCGTTGAGCATGCTTCCCGATACGGGCTGCGAGTGGCGGCTCACGCTCACGGTACCGAGCCGATCGTTCGGTGCATTGATGCAGGTGTATCTACCATCGAGCATTGCGGATGGCGGTCGGGCCCCGGTCAGAGAGACCAGAATGAAGCGGCCGTTCGAAAGATGGCTCAGCAGAAAACGGTCGCTGGCGACACGACTCCGGCCGTTTGGCGCGACATTGCCAAGTACGTCACAACTCCAGAGTACAAGTTCGGCAGTCAGCTCACCTGGATGGCGGAGAATGATGTTCGAATTCTGATTGGAACAGACTCGGGAGTGCCCGGGACCAAGTTTGACCAGCTTAAACTGAGCATGGAGCTATATGAAGAGCTGGGCTTCGCTCGTGGCGATATCATCGACATGGTCACAACGGGAGCTGCCGAAGCTCTCGGAATCGGTCACAAGACAGGGGACCTCAGAGTCGGGTTGGCGGCCGATCTGCTGATCGTGGCCGGCAACCCGCTCAACGACCTCAATTGCTTACATCGGCCTCATCGGGTTATCGTTCAGGGTGTTGTGTACTCGCAGCACGATCTTGGTGACGAGCAGAGCTAGAGGTCGAGCGTGGCGTTCTTGACACCCCTCATCCGGCTGTGGGGCTCGCGGCCTGCGGCCCCGGGGCTCAGTAGTTCGGTCGCCGTTCCGGGCTTGGTGGACTCGCGGCTCCCACAGCGAAGTACTCGTTGACCAGCAGCGGAGCCGTCGACGCGGTAACGGCCTTGTCCTGGCCGGTACGACCGTCGAGCACCAGCGGCCCGGCGTCGGTGTAGCCGTAGATCATCCCGTGCCAGGCCGCGGTGACCGTCGGGATGGCCCGTCCGGAGTCGCGGGTGATCCGCCACAGCTCGGTGCCGTCGTCGTCGAAGGCGAGAACGGCGTCGGTTCCGGTGTAGGGGGCCAGCGAGCAGATCGTCAGGTCCTGCTCGTCGGAGCGGCAGGACCAGCCCGGTTGCCCGTTGAGCGGGCTGTCGGCTGGGCGGCCCGTGGCGGTGTCGATGACCTGGCTGCCGCCCCAGGCGTTCTCCACCGTGCGCAGGTTCACCAGCGCCTGCGACGCCCCGACCGGCCAGACGGTGCTGCCGGCGACCCCAGCCCAGCGGGGGCGGCCGTCGGCCAGAGCCAGGCCGCGTAGTTCGTTCTTCGCGAGGTCACGGAACCTGACCACGACGGTGTCGTCGGTGAGCAGCTGCGCGGCGACGTCGGGAACCGACCACACCAGCCTGCCCGAGGTCAGGTCGACCGCGGCGGTGAGCGCGGTGTCGGTGGCCGCGGCGCTGACGATCGCGGTCGTGCCGACCACGCCGGCGACGTAGACGGTGAACCCGGTGAGCGAGGCCTCGAGCCAGGTGTCGGGAAGCGGCACGGTGGTCGTGGTGAGGGTCTGGGCGGTCTGTGGGTCGGCCGAGACCAGCTCGATGCCCCGCCGCGCCGGGGTGGTGCCCTGGCCGGGTTGTTCGACTGGCCACGCGGCGAGCACGCGTCGCCCGGCGGGCAGATCGGCGAGCACCGGGGCGCGCAGGACGTCCGGGGCGCCGATCGCGGTCGGGCGGGACACATCGAGCCCCGCGAACAAGGGCGACCGGGGGAGACCACCGGTGAGCATGTCGCCGGTGGTGAGGTCGGTGCGGGTCAGGCCGCCCTCTGCCAGCGACCAGCCGTGGATGCCGTCGAGGACCTGCGGGACGGGGATGGCGGTGTCGCGGCCAAGGGTGAGCTCGGGTGGCCCGAACGCGGTCGGCGGGTCGAACGCCTGCCTGATGAGAGGTGGGACCGCCGCACGGCCGGGATCGGCGGGGGGCGCCGCGGTGCAGCCCGCCAGCACGGCCGCGACCACGAGCGCCACCGCCGCGGCGCTGCGACGTCGCGGTGGTCTAGCGGGTGAACAGGTCGCTGCCGAGGTAGATGTCCCAGTCGGCGTCTTCAAGGCCGTGCCCCCCGGATCGCAGGTGATAGCTCATGCCCGGCCCGCGGAAGCCCTCGCCGGTGGCCGGTGGCCAGCTGGTCGAGGACAGCCCGGTGTCACCGAGACCGTAGAGCTCGTAGACCGGGGCGGCACCGAGATAGGACAGGAACTCGCCCTGGGGGTCGGCGTTGCCGTCCTCCGCGGCCGAGGCGACCACGACCCGGCCGGGCGCGATCAGCGCGAGCAGCTCGTTCTGGTCCACCGGCAGAGCGTCGGCGTTGCTGTCGTAGCGCTTGTAGGTCTCAGGGAACCAGTGCGGGAACTGGGAGTTGATCGCCGAGATCGACTCCCCCGCCGAGTCGCGGCGGGCGAGCTTCGCCCCGGTGGAGCCGGAGTTGTTGGAGATGACCACCGGGAACCGCGGGTCCTGGGCGCCGGCCCACAGCGCGGCCTTCCCACCCCGGGAGTGCCCGATCACCGCGACCTTGCTCGGGTCGATGTCCGGATCGGTCTGCAGGTAGTCCATCGCCCTGCTCGCGCCCCACGCCCACGCGCTGATCGTGCGCCCGGCGTCGGCGGGCAGGTCCTGCCCGGCCGGGTAGAAGGCGTCGATCACGCCGTTGCGGTAGGAACTCGCGTCGTCGGGGGCGATCTCCTCGGCGTTGACCGCGGCCAGGGCGTACCCGGCGCCGGTGATCGTCGCCGCGGGCGCGTAGCCGCCCGAGCCGGGATCGTCCCCGACCGAGCCGCGGTGGTCGATCAGCAGGAACGTGCCCTTAGGCGTGCCCGACGAGGGGGTGAACAGCCGCAGCGTGAAACTCGCGTCGCCCTCCGGGCCGGTCACCGTGATGGTGATCTTCTTCGCTGAGCCGCCCCCTCCGCCGGCCTCGGAGAACGTCGTTTTCGTCGGCGCGGGCAGCGACGTGCCGTAGACGTTCTCCTCGAACGCCGCCAGCAGCTCCGGGCGCTGCTGCTCCCAGGCCCGCGCACTGGTGATCCGCTCACCGGAGTCCGACATCAGCGGATCCGGGGCACCCAGGTCATCAAGCGGACCCGCCACTCGGGCCACTGCCGCCGCGGACACCGGACGGCTCTCGCCGTTGATCCCCGCGGTGCGGGTCACCATCGAGCCGGTCGTCTCTGCGGGCAGCGCGGCCGCGACGACCGCGAGAGCCCCCACCAGAACACCGATCGACGACACTCGGCGCCGCCGCCCGTAAGCAGGCATCATCTGCATCCATTCTTCGGTACAGAGAAGGCTAGTCGATCCATTTTTGTAGATCTACTGTTCGGCGACATGAGCCCCGACGAGACGACGCAGCGGCGGACCCGTCCCGCGGCAGGTCTACGGTCCGCGAGATGAACTACGCCCCCGACGAACAGGACGCGCTCATCGCGGACGCCCTGGCTCTCGGAGGCGATGCCTTCGTTGCCGAACTCCACCAGCAGGCCGGCGAGCAGACCGCCGAGCTCGTCCCGTGGGACGGGCACGGGACCGAACTGCCCGGCTACCGCACGGTGTGGCTGATCATCGCCCGCCGCCTGATCGACGAGCGCCGCGCCGCGCTCGCACTTCTCCCGCTGCGGCCACACCAGCCTGACCTCGACCCCGAACCGCGCGTTCCGGGGCGGGTACCGGCGAACCTCGCGACATCGGCGGGATTCCAGTGGCTGGGCGACGGCCTGCTCAGCGCTGCTGACGAGCTCGACGAGCAACAGCTGCGCGACTACGTCCGCGCACTCGCCCGCCACCTGCACGAACTCGCCCGGACCGCGGAGACCCGGACGGACGCGGGCGACCACATCTGATCTCGCGTCTGCTCACCGTCAGGGGCTTTCGGGTCCTGGACTGCGAGGCGAGATCGAGGAGTAAGTGGGGTGATGCTCATGTTTGGCCGGTAGAGGCAGACTCGTTGCGTGAGCGACCCCGCGGATGACCCGGCCGACGGCGACACCCGGAGCTGGGCCGCAGATGCCGGAGACCAGGCGGCAGAGGTTCTCGGTGGCGCTGGTGAGCTGGCGACGTTGAAGGAGTTCCTGGGGTACATGCGGGACGGAGTGATCCGGAAGGCACTGGATGTCTCCGACGATGCGGGCGGCCGGGCCGGGGTTCCCTCTGGAACCAGCATTGCCTGGATCGTCACTCACCTCGCAGCGTCTGAGCGGTTCTGGTTCTGCGGCCTGACCGTCGACGATTGGGCGGCGGTGTCGGCGCCCCCAGCGGGGCGTCCGATCAGCGCCATGATCGCCGACTACCGGAACGCCATCACCGAAGCCGAGACGATCCTCGACTGCTGGGACGACCTCGACCGGGTGCAGGTGCGGCCGCCGGGCGGTGAGCTCAGAGCCACAGCGCGCTGGATCCTGCAGCACATGATCACCGAGACCGCCCGCCACGCCGGCCACGCCGACATCCTGCGCGAACAGATCGACGGTTCCGTCGGTCGATAGCGACGGCCGGCATACCTCGAGCTGGCGCGAGCTCGGACCGGCGCGGCGGTGCTGGGTGTCAGCATCCTTGCGCATCGGGGAACTGCAGGCAGAGTGGAAGCTGATCCGCGCGAAACGGTGAACCCTCATGAAGGGGGACGGATGTACGAGAGAATCGCGGCCGCCGAGCGAGGCGAGAACCCGACGGTCATGATCCGTATGTCGACGGGCTGGGCGGTCATCGGAGACACGCAGCACCTTCCCGGCTACAGCCTGTTGCTCTATGCAGGCACGGCCAATCATCTCAGTGATCTCGACAGGGTCGAACGCGCCGATTTCCCGATGGACATGTCCATCCTCGGTGAGGCCGTGGCGAACGTGTGCCAGCGGTTCGACAGTGGATACCGAAGAATCAACTACGAGATACTCGGAAACTCATTCGAGCATCTTCACGCACACGTGCATCCACGTTACGAGTGGGAGCCTCCCGCGCATCGCCACAGCCCGGTCTGGACCTACCCCGACCGCAAGTCACCCCGCTACGCACTGTCAGATCGTTACCATCTTCTGCGCGAGGCGATGACCGCCGAGCTCCAGCAACTCGTCCATCTCACCTCGGTGGGGGAACGGTCGGACTCCCCGGTGTGAACCTCTGCTCAGGACGGATCGCGCTGTTCGGGATCGGACAGATCCGGTGCCGGAGCCAGCGGACCGGGCGGGTCATCGCCGGGGCGAGCTTCGGGTGGCGGTCGGTCTGTCCGGGGCCAGCGCGGTAGAGCTTCACGCGGTTGATCTGCTTGATCCGCGGCAGCAGCTCGGCGTCCGGATTGCGCCACCGCTGCGCCCCGGTCACCCAGACGTCCTTGCAGCGCAACCGCTCGCGCAACGCCTGGAACGTCGCGATCTCGTACGCGCTGCGCACCACGCGGCGCCGGCCGCGGGTGTCGCTGCGCCACACCAGCGGCTCCCAGTTCCCGCCCAGCCCCGGATGGAACGGGACGTCCTCATCGAGGGGGTAGTAGGAGCGGTTTCCCGACGCGGCGTGCCGCCCGATCAGCTCCAACGCGTCCAGCACCGGGCGGTGGGTGTTCGACGACCGGAACTCCAGCACGTCGAGCAGCCGGATCAGGCCACGCCGGTGGTGGTTGGTGTACGAGGCGCGCAACGTCGTGCGCACCGTGTGCTGATACACCGGCCCCTTGGTCTTGTACTCGTGGACCAGCTCCCGCAGCGTCTGCTCCCCACCCGACACGGCCCTGGCGGACCGCGGTCAGCTTGTCGATCTCGGTGAGCATGCTCTCTAAGCTCACCGCGCCCTGCTCGCTGCGGATCCCAGCAGCTCCGGACCCGCACCCGCCGCGTCCGACCTGGTCACCGTGCCCGCATCACCGGCTGCGCCGGCGTCGTCTGCGTCGTCGACGGCGTCCTGGTCGAGCTCCACCACGGCCGCTGCGTCGCCCTCGTCCACCGCGGTGTCCACGGCGGCGTCGACGAGCTCGCGAACTCGCGTGGACTGCGGGGCGGCGAGCCGTCCGGCGATCCGGTCGAACAGCGTCTCCTCGGCCCGGTACAGCGCGACCGACACGATCCGCCCCACCCGATCCGGTGTCGGCGGCTCGATCCGTTCGTCGCGGCAGCGCCCCAGCAGCACCTCCCGCACCAGCTCTGGGCGCCGCTCGGCCCGCGCCACGTGCGCGATCAGCCAGTCGATCAGCTTCTCGGAGTCCTCCACCGAGCACTCCCGAAACCCCAGCACCCGGCGCACCTCGGCCCGATGCACCCGAGCCGTCCGGCTCGACTAGTCGTAGTAACCCAGCTCCGAAGCCGGCACCCCGACCTGGCCGAAGACGAACTGGACCACCTCGTCACCGAACTCCGAACGCCCCGCCGGGAACCGGCCCGCGCGCACGAAGAACTTCAGCATCAGCGCGAACCCCAGCCGAGTCGCCCCGGCCTTGTTGCGCAACAACGCCGTCTCATCAGCCAGCAACGTGAAGTGCTCGACCAACTCGTCGAGCTCCAAGACCCGGGCCACACACGCCTCCACCACACCGGCCCCGACCAGCAGGAACCACGCTAGCGCGTGATCACCGGTGCCCGATCCCGGGCCCCCAGCGCAGATCCGCTCACTGGACACGCAGCCGATCACGCAGAGGAGCGATAACCACTCACTTCTCCTTGGTGTCGCGCTCCTTAACAGCAACCCGTCTACCAGAAGCTGTCCCAGCGCGGCGTCGACGCCGACCGCACCCTGCGCCAGCTAGGCACCCTGGGGATCGGCATCGAACCGGTCACCGCCACCGACGCCACCCTGTGGCCGGCCACCCGCACCGCCGGACTCTCGCTCGGCGACCGGTGCTGCCTGGCCCTGGCCACCCGCCTCACCGGACCCGCGATCACCGCCGACACCGCCTGGACACAGCTCGAGGTCGGCGTGACGGTCGTACCCATCTGCTAGACCTACAGGTGCACCACCGTGCACCCGGCCACTCGAGGGAGAGCCACGATGAGACGCTCCTGGTCACGGTCCAGCTGGTCGTGCTCGCGGTCCTGGTCCTGACGGTCGCCCACGCCATCTATCGCGGGAACACCGTGCCCGACCTCAGCCCTGATGGCGCAAACTGAGTCTCTCCACTCCCGCTAGATCAACTGCCCCAGGTTGAGCTGGACGGGGCCCGGCGTGGCGTCGGGACCGAGACAGGTTGCCGCTGAGCTGCCGTGATGAGTGGTCGTCGGCGGAGTGGTGGGAGGCCCGGGTGTTGTCCTGGCCGCGGCATCGCTACCGCTCCAACCGTTGCCGCAAGACGGGGTGCCGTTAAGGGGCGCGACACCAAGGAAAAGTGAGTAGCTATCGCACTCTGGTGTTGTTGCCTGGCGTGTCCGGGGTGCGGGGACCCAGTCCGGGGCCGGGGTCGGCTGCCGATGATCACGCGCTAGCGTGGTTCCTGCTGGTCGGGGCCGGTGTGGTGGAGGCGTGCGTGGCCCGGGTCCTGACCGGGTCGAAGCTGGCGTCGCGGTCGCGCAGGACCTCGATTCGTACCGGGCCGATCTCGGTCAGCGCGGTCTTGGCGCGGGTGCCGTTGCGGGAGTTGCCGCTGTCGTGTCTGGCCCGGTCGTGAGGCTCGTAGCCCAGGTGCTCGCTCATCTCGGCCTCGAGCGCGGTCTCCAGCACCGCCTTGGTCAGCCCGGCGAGCAACGCGCCCGGCCGACGAGCTCCACGCCGTCGGCGCGAGCCGCTTCCACGAGCTGCTGGGCGAGTTGTCGCTGATCAATGCGGTCGGGCACAAGTTCGATCGTGCTGGTCATAGCTGTTCCTCCCGCCGAGCTGCGCTTGGCGTGTCGGACCCGTTACATCCAAGACCGGACAGTCCCAGTCACCGCAGCTCGTCCATGTGCCGGTCGGTTGACAGGTGAGGTGATCAGTGCAGAGGGCGAAGGTGCATGAGTAGTCCGTCGGCCGGGACCGGTAGGGAGGTGTTGTCCCAGCGCGGGCGGTACGCGGGGTCGACGCTCCAACGGTGGGCGCGCAGCATCTCGTGCATGATGGCGGTTACCTCGAGGCTGCCGAAGAGCATGCCGATGCACTTGTGCACTCCGCCGCCGAAGGGGATCCACGCGTCTCGGTGGTTCTTGTCTTCGCGTCGGGGCTCCGCGAAGCGGTCGGGGTCGAACGTGTCCGGCTCGCTCCAGCACGACGGATCGAAATGGTTGACGGCTCCGGCAACCATGATCAGTTGCCCCGCCGGTATGTGGTGTCCGCAGACGGCGGTGTCCGCCACGGTGCGGCGCATCACCACCGGCACCGGCGCGATAAGTCGCAGGGATTCCTTGATCACGCGGTTCAGCGTGTCCAGCGATTCCAGGGCTGCGCGGTCGGGCGGGGCGTCTCCGAGCGCAATCGATTCGGCGCGCGCTTGCTCCTGCCACTCCGGGTTCGCGCCGAGTAGGTAGGCGGCGGCAGAGCTTGTGATGGTCGATGTATCGTGGGCGGCCATCATGAGAAAGATCATGTGATTGATGACGTCGTCATCAGAGAAGGTCTCGCCGTCCGGTGTTCGAGCCTGACATAGCGCTGAGAACAAGTCGGCCCCGTTACTGGCCCGTTTGGCGGCGATGTTCGCCTGGAAGTACCGTTCGAGAACGCGACGACCACGAAGGCCGGCGTGCCAACGTGTGCCTGGGAGGTCCCATTTCACGATGCTGCTGGCCGCACGGACACAGTCCACGAAGGCTTTGTTGACCTCCTCGGCTTCCGGTCCGGGCCGTTCATTCATGAATACTCGGGTGGCGACATCAAGCGTGAGGCTTTTTAGGGCAGGGTAGAGGCGGATGGGTGCATCTTGTCGCCACGTCGGCACGGTCTCCCGGACGCAGGCAACGGTTTCGTCGGTGTAACCCCGCAGGCGTTCGGCGGTGAAGGCTTCCTGCATCACTCGGCGGTGAAAGCGGTGCTCATCGAAATCTAGGAGCATCAGTCCGCGGTGAAAGAAATTGTCGATTAAGAAGCGCCAGCCCGCCTGCGAGAAGGCCTTGTCGGCGTTCGTGAGTACAGCGTGCGTCGCCTCCGGTCCAGCGACCTGGACGACGCGCTCACCTAGGAACCCGGTCCAGGAGACCGGGCCGTACCGCTCGAATCGCGCACGAGTGAATTCGGAGCCGAAGCGGATGTACTCGAGTGTGCGGCCGAGCCCAGGCAGGCCCTGATCGCCGAGAACGGGCAAGAGGCCTGAGCCTGGCGGTGGCGCAGCGAGGGGCGTGCCCGACGCATGGCGTACCTGGTCGAGCAGGCGCCGATCGATCTCAGTAGGTAGAGGAGCGAGCAGTGCTGAGGACATTCGTTCGCGGACGGCGCGTCGAGCGTAGTTGGTGAGGGTGGTCATGCGAGCTCCTTCGGCGATACGTCATGCGATGACTTCAACTGGACCGCGAACAGATGGACGGATGCGCTCGATGCACTGGGAGGATATTTGTAGCGACCGCCTCCAGAATGGGCGACGCCCCAGTAATCACCGAGACTGGATAGAGCAGCGGACTTGTTTTCAAGAGTCGGGCCTGGCACCGAGCGACGCTGTCTGAAGCTGAGCCGAACAACGAGCGCCCTCGTGCGGTGGAACTAGTCGGAGTCGATGCCCATGAGCACCTTTCTGCGCGCGCCCTATCTCGCCTCGAACGGCCGATTCCCTGAAACCCGACTCTGTCCGTCCAGGCCCGTGATGGCCAATCATCAGAAGGTCGGTGACCTCCACCTGGCACCGCACCAAGGGGGGTCCGGCCGGCGAGCGGCGGCCGGTCAGCCCTCAGGAGGCGAGGACGCGGGCGAGGTCCTGGAGGTGATGTGCGCCGTCGGTCTCAAGTTGTGGCAGGCGGCGGGCGCGGTCTTGGACGTTGCGCCAGCGAGTGGCCGGGGGACCCGCCGTCTTGTCGACGGCTCGGGCGGCGATCTCTGACCAGGTACCGGCGAGTTCCTCGTAGATAACGGCGGCGGGGTGGGCGCGCGCGTCGATGTCGGTGAGTTCGGCGAGGAACTGTGCTTGGAGGCGGCGGAATAGGCCGCCGCCGGTTCCAGCCTTCTCGATGAACACCGCGAGGGTGCTCAGGGCGGCGTGCAGGTCGTGCTCGGGGGTCTCCCCGGTACGGTCGAGGACGTCGGGCCATGCCTCGAGGTCGGCGAGGAAGGTGGCGACGCCGCCGAGACCGTGGCCAGCAGCTGGCGCCCCGGGGACGGTGATGATGTTGCCGTCGGTGGGGGCAGTCATGGACTGTGCGGATTGCGCGCAAGCGCTCGCGGCGGCGGTGCGTTGGTCGGGCAGGGAGTCGGGGAAGCGCAGCGGGTAGCAGGTGTGCCTGGTCGGGGTGGGGAAGCCTGTGGAGCTGCGGGCGGCGGCCAAGGCCGCGGCGGGGATAACCTGCGGTTCGGCACGGTCGTTATCGATAACACGAACCTGTTGGCGGTTAGGTTCGTACCCAGTGACGACGATGTCGTGGCGGCTCATCTGCATGCGGACCCGGAGGTAGGGAAGCTCGCTCATGTCGGCCCAACACAGAAGGGGGCGGCCGGCGTTGAGCTCGCGGTCCAGCCAAGCGCGACCCTCGTCTGGGTCGTCGGTGTCATGGGCGAACCCAGCGATGCCGAGGCGTGTGGACAGCGATTCGGTCAGACCGCTGCCACGGCCGACGAGGTAGAACGGGGTGCCAAGCCCTGGTCCGCGTAGGTAGTTGAAGCTGAGGCATCCGCCGAGCCCGAAAACGGTGCCCTCGCTGAGCGGTTTGCCGCCCCAGGACAGACCGGCCCACTCGAGCAGGTCGCGGAGCGCACCGGAGCCGCAGTGCCCGGCCATACGATGTGGGTAGTCCTCGACTCCGATCCAGCCGTGCCCGTCTGTCGTCGTTGTCATGGAAGAGGCTGGCCTTTCACGAGTTCGGGTTCGTCGGTGTCCGCAGCTGGGATGGTCGAGGGGTTAGCGAAGACGTGGCTGATGGCCTCCGGGGAGCCATAGCGATGGAAGTGGGCGAGCGGGACCACGATGAACACAGCGCTGGCCTCGAAGCAGAGCCGACCGCTGGGGTCCGTGCCGGTCGCGTGCATGTGTAGTCGTCGGCCGTCGCGCCGCTCGAGCCGGGCCCAGATGCTGTAGGTCGTGCCGAGGACGGCAGGGGAGTGATAGTCGACCTGCAGCGATCCGGTGACGGCTGGCTCGCCGACTACGTAGAGCAGGAAGCCGAACAGGTCGTCGCAGGCGGTTGCGACCACTCCACCGTGTGCGAGACCGGGCGCGCCGACGTGCCGGGCTGTGAAGACGACGTCGGAATGGACGGCGTCATCCTTGCGGAAAACACGCATCGCGAGCCCAGCCGGGTTAGCGGGGCCACAGCCCAGGCACTGATCGCTGTGCGGAGTCAGTTCTCGAGACCCCGAGGCCGGCGCGCACTCGTCGTCGCGATCGGTTCCAGCCGCTGAGCGTGCCATTCATGGCCTCCGTCGAAGTGTGCCCGTGATATGCGATGGGATCACTCAAGCAGAGTCAGCGCGGCGGTGGGGCACACCGCCGCCGCCGATCTGATTTGCTCGCGGTGCTCCTCAGCAGGTTGATCGGTCTGCAGGTGCACGACGCCGTCGCTGCCGACCTCGAACACGTCCTCGGCTTCCAGCTCGCAGAGTCCGTGCCCAGTGCAGCGGTTGTAGTCGACCCGAACTTCGAGCATTGTGTCCTTCTCTCGCCGGTTCTCGTCTCGGCACCGGGTAAGTTCGTAGATGATTCGGCCTTCTCGGACTTCCTTACAACCCTCGTTGATGCTTTCGAGGCGCACTCCCCCGAGTGATGAGCTCGCTCAGTTTGCGCGGACCATGGTGTAGAGCTTCGCCCGAAGGGACACCCGAAAAGATCAGCCCTGGCGCCAGCAGGGCAAGCGCTTGACGACGTTGAAGAAGTTGCCAGGCGTGAGCTCGGGTTCCCCGACGACGAGGTCGGGCATGCGAGTGAGCAGCTCCGTGAAAAGCGCCTTGAGCTGGAAGCGTGCGAGCTGGTTGCCTAGGCAGTGGTGGATGCCGCCGCCGCCGAAACTGATGTGCGGGTTCGGGTGGCGGGAGAGATCGAAGTCGTGGGGGCGCTCAATGCGTGTCTCGTCCCGGTTGGCCGAGCTGTAGAACATGACCACTTTGTCGCCCGCGGTGATCTTCTGGCCGGCCAGCTCGCAGTCCCGGGCCGCAGTTCGCCGGAACGTCATGATTGGGGTCGCCCACCGCACCATCTCTTCGACCGCGTCGGGCATCCGTCCCTCGATGTCGGCCAACAGCCACGAGCGCTGCTCGGGGAACTCGGTCAACCCCAGGAGGCCGTGGCTGGTGGACTGCCGGGTTGTGTCGTTGCCGGCGATGGTGAGCAGGACGAAGAAGGCGCCAATCTCGTGGTCGGTTAGCTGCTCACCGTCGATCTCGGCCTGTGCGAGAGCTGTGATCAGGTCGTCGGTGGGGTGTTCCCGGCGCTGGCCGGTCAGCTCCGCGGCCAGGGTGTGCATGTAGGTCATCGCCTGGAACAGCGCGGTGAAGACCTCTTCACGGGTCTCGCCGACGAGCTCGGGGTCGTTCCAGCTGGTCCCGACCTTCATGTGGTGGGCGGCTTCTTGTCGCTGGCCGTCCGGCACACCCATGATGTCGTTGATGTTGTGCATCGGCAGCAGCTCGGCGCACTCAGCGACAAAGTCGGTCCGGCCGCCGTCGCGCTCTAACGCGGCGATCAGGTTGTCGACGACCTTCACGGCGTTGGCCTGGATGCGGTCGTTGATCCGGCGCATCTGCTTGGGGGTGAAGGCGGCTGCTACCAGGCGCCGCAGCTTGGTGTGTCGGGGCGGGTCCATCCCGATGATGGACTGGCCGGCTTCGACGAACTCGGCCGGAAGGTTCTCCATGAGGATGCCGGGCCCGGACAGGAAGTCCTGGTGCCGCTTGGTCACCTCCACGAGGTCGTCGTAACGGGTGACCGCCCAGAAGCCGAAGTCGTGCTCGTCCTCGAGTAGCTGCTCCTGGAACGGCGGATGCCAGGTAACCGTGCCTCGCTCGCGCAGCAGTGCGAACGTCTTCTCCCGCACGTCGGCCGAGGTCGACCAGAACGCTCGGGAGGAGATGTCCACGTCGTCGTAGGAACGGTCGGGGTTGCCGCTGGCTGAGCGGGTGACATGGTCGGTCATCGCTGACTCCTTCGTCGCACGAACCTCGGTCGACATCACGTCCACTGAGCGGAATATTGGACGGTAAGGCTTCTCATGTCAAGACATGAGAGCCTCGTACGTCCACTTTTGCTCGTGGGTGTGACGTGGCCGGGAGGCCCGATAGGCGCGTCGGTGGACCCCTATATGCCGTTCATCGTGTCGATGATCCGCATGTCGCGGAGGAAGCGGGCGCCCGATCTCCTCGGAGAGGACCACAGTGAACAGGTGGTCGGCGCCTTGCCCGGCGTAGGCCTTGTCGTACTCCAGGCCCAACCAGCCCAGTGCGCCGCGCTTGCCGAACGGCTAGTGGGTGGGCAACCTGCCGTCGCGTTCCCAGGCGTCGACGTACGGGTCGATCTCCCGCTCGACAAATGTCCGCACGGACCTCCGAAACGCGGTGTACTCCTCGGTGAAGGCGACCATCAGCCATCCAGTCCCAGTCGCGACGCGACGACCTCGTCCATGATCTCGTTCGTCCCGCCGCCGATGCCGAGGATGCGGGCGTCTCGGTAGTGCCGCTCCACCTCGACGCCATGCAAGTAGCCGGCGCCGCCGTGGAGCTGGACGGCCTCGTTGACCACCCAGTCACAGGCCTCGACCGCCTGGTTCTTTGCCATCGCCAGTTCGATGACGACGTCCTCTCCGGCTTCCCAGCGCACGAACACGTCCCGCACGTAGACCCGCGCCACCGTCGCCCGCCGCGCCATCTGGGCGATCCGGTGTCGGACGACCTGCCGGGTCGCCAGCGGCGCACCGAACGTTTCCCGCTGCCTTGCCCACGCGATCGTCAGGTCCACGCAGCGCTGCGCGGTCGCGGCTGCCTGGACCGCGAGCGAGAGCCGCTCCGAGCCGAAGCGCTCCATGATTTGCCGGAACCCGCTGCCCTCCGGGCCCACCAGGTTCGACACCGGCACCCGCACCTCGTCCAGGGAGATCGTCGCGGTGTCCGAGCAGTGCCAGCCCATCTTGCGCAGCGCGGTGCGGTGCACCCCGAGGCGGTCGGTCTCGATCACCAGCAGTGAGATCCCGCGGTGGCCGGGGCCACCCGTGCGCACCGCCGTCGTAACGAAATCTGCGCGGGTACCGGAGGTGATGAAGGTCTTCGCGCCGGTCACCACGTAGTTCTCGCCGTCGCGTACCGCGCGAGTGGTGATGCCTGCGACGTCGGACCCGGTGCCCGGCTCAGTAATGCCCAGCGAGCCGATCAGCTCGCCGAGCAGGGCGGGACGAACAAAGCGATCGGCGAGCTCCGGCGTACCGAACGAGGCGATGTGCGGGCAGGCGATCCCATGGGTGAACAGGCCCGCGACCACCCCGCTTGAGCCGCCCGCGAGAATCAGCTCCTCAGTAGCGATCGCCGAGTCGAGGTGCACGCCCTCGCCGCCGACCGCCTCGGGGAATCCCAGCGCCAGGAGCCCCAGCGCTCCAGCCCGCGCGTGCAGCGAGCGCGGCATCGCACCGGCGTCCTCCCACGCCGCGAGGGAGGGCAGGATCTCCCGCTCGGTAAAGCGGCGGACCAGGGCCCGCAGCTCACGGCGCTCCTCGGTGTCCCACACGGCGTGGGCGAGCGTCGCGGTCACCGCAGCACCGCCGTGGGCGAGGCGGGCGACCCGCACCCGGGATCTTCACGTCCCGGGCGCAGCGGAAGTTGGTCGAGTCCGCGGAAGGACAGGGCGCGCCGCCACTGCGGCGCTCCTGCGACGGTGAGGTGAGGGAAGCGGGAATCGCTGAGTAAGGTCTCAAGCAGTCCCTGCTCCAACGCGACGTCGGCCTCTCCTGCTGCCCCAGCGGCCGAGCTCATCGGGCGACCCGGCCTTCGGCGGCGCAGTACCCAGGGTCCAGGACTCGAACGGCCCACCAGCGGACATCAGCCATGAGCGCACGATGGGCGCAGCGCCGCCAGGTGTCAAGACGTACAGATACGATGTGTCCAGTTCTGAGGGAGATCAGTACACTCCAGAGCCATGAGGGCTGCGGATGACAGCGGACGACGTCAGACCATCGAGGCTGCCCTCTCCGTCGCCGCCGAGGAAGTGGCCGCTCACGGATGGGACGGCCTGCAGATGCAGACCGTCGCCGCCCGCGTGGGCGTCAGCCGCCAGACCCTCTACAACGCGTTCACCAACAAGCACGGACTCGCCCAAGCGCTCGTCCTCCGGCTCACCGAGCAGTTCCTCGCCGGTGTCGAGGATGCTCTGACGCGGGCGGACGACATCGTCGGGCAATGGCGCGCGGCCGTTCTCTACACCCTCAAGACAGCCGCAGCCGACCCGCTGCTCAAGGCTGTCCTCACTGCCGAGAGCCGCGACGAACTGCTACCCCTGCTGACCAGCGACGCCGGACCGGTCATCAACGTCGCCCGCCAACGACTCGCCGGAGCGATCCTGACCGCACGCCCCGACGTCGACCCGGCCACCGCACGCCACGCCGCCGAGACCGCCACACGACTGGCCATCAGCCACATCGTCCTCCCGCTCCACCCCAACGAGGAGGCCGCCGCTCTCATTGCGACCATCGTGGACCGCTACATCGGAACACCAACAGCCCTCGGGCTGACGACGCGACCATCACCCGCTGGTCGCTCGGGAGCCTGACCCGGTTCCCCGGACACGATCCGTGTGCTGATCATGCCGCGGTAGCGGCGATGGCGTGAAGTCATTCGTAGTCGGCGGGGGCGAGGTGGCCGATGCTGCTGTGGCGTCGGCGGGGGTTGTACCAGACCACGCCGAAAAAGTTCACGCTCTCCGAGCGGGGCCGGGAAGATGTGGGTCAGCAGCTCGTCATTTGACCCGGCGGCCCGCCGCGGCGCAGCTAGAGTGCGAGACGCAGAACAAGATCGTCGGAGTCTAAATGATCCAGCTACGTGGCTGCCGCTGAATCTAGATATCTAGATCGGCACAGTAAATCTTGGCTCAATTAAGGTCAGCTGCGCTAATTGGTCGAGGCCGCTCGCCGGATGCGGGGCCGTCAATGCGACCGTAGACGACCATGACCGGTCACAATCTCCACATGCCGGGCGAGTAAGGAGACCAGGTCGCGCCGGTCGCACGAGAACGTCCCTGTCGATGCCAGTCCCATCGCAACGGCCCGCACGACGGTCGCGGCCCGGACGGCGTCAGCCGTCGCAGGGGTGTCGTCTTCGCCATGGGCTGCGCGAACGATGACGTCCTGCCACATCAGGTCGACTGCCGCGACTGCTGCGACTGTGATCTCGCCCGGCCAGCATCGGATCGCGCGCTCCAGCGCAGGTGGGTGGGAGAGCAGTACCTGGATGACCCTGGCGGGGTCCGGCGGGTTGGCTCCGGCGAGCTGTTGTATCGCGTTGTGGTGCGTCTCCACCCATCGCATGACCACCGCCCGGAGGTAGGCCGACCATGTCGGGAAATGGTGGTAGAAAGAACCGGTAGTACTACCCAGCTCGTTGCACACCCGTCGTACCGACAGGGCGCGATTGCTTCCGTTCTCGTCGAGGATCCGTAGCCCGACGGCGAGGTAGTCGCCTGGTGCGAGGGGGGAGGCCGCGCGCTCGGTCACGGTGTCGAAGACGATGCAATCCTCCGGCACCTGATCCGCGAGCCCCTCACGCTCCACGACGCTCGTCACCTGCATCCGCTTCAGCAGGTCCGCGTCGGCAACTGGAGGCATATCGTGGGAACCGGGCAAGGGGTACCAGAACCATGGTCGACACCTCGTCGTCGTCGATTATTGCGGCGGACCGGCTGTGATGGTCAGTCGCGCGCAGCCAGGCGCCTCGGTCACGCAGCAGGCAGGGTAGCGCCTAAGCATTGTGTCGTCATCGCGTGCGCCGTCGGCTACGCCCACTCCCGGCCGTAGCCGGGGGCTTCTGCGCTCTGCTGCGATGGTGGGGCCTCGGGCCGTCCAGGCTGGCGTGCGCCAGGGGGTATTGCACCGCTCAGCGCCGGGTCATTCTCTATGGCCTACCGTCGTTGGGGGCTGTACACCGGCGGCAGAAGCTCGAGCATGGCGCATCTATACACCGGGCTGACCAGAGGAACGGGGGGGGGTCGGATGCGGGTCGGCGCAGCCGCCTGGAGAAGAAGGCTAACCCAGGATCCCCGCGGCTACGGCCCTGCTACGGGGCTCACAACCCGAGCCGGGTCACGGCGTTATCAGCGAGTGGGGCGTGGTCGTAGGTTTCGATCATGGAGTCGCTGGTGTGGCGGGTCTGGCGGCGTACCGAGCGGCGGTCGGCGCCGTTACGGCGGGCGGTGGTGACAAACCTGGCCTCCACTGATCTGCCTCGTCCTCACCCTGCTCACTCCCGCCTGGCTGAGGGCCAAGGCCCGGTCCGGCGGGCACCGGGAGCGGAACGAGCTGCTCGCCGAGTCCTACCGCCGGTACCTGCCTCGCCGCGATGGCGGGTAGTC
This sequence comes from Pseudonocardia sp. ICBG1034, assembly GCF_020131375.1. Lineage (NCBI taxonomy): Bacteria > Bacillati > Actinomycetota > Actinomycetes > Pseudonocardiales > Pseudonocardiaceae > Pseudonocardia > Pseudonocardia sp. ICBG1034. The sequence goes on along the minus strand of NZ_JAHLEK010000010.1, from coordinate 43,450 downwards.
CGGCACACGCCGAACTGGCCGGACACTGCACGGTCGTCGCCCCGCGCCCAGGGGCCCTTGCCCGGGCCCGGAGGAGACCTCGGAGACCGCCAGTCAGCGCCGCCACCGCCGCACACTGCGTCGTCGCGGCGCGGGTCCCAGGTGAAGCCGGACCGGTCCGCTACCGTGGCTGATCGTGTCCAATGGCCAGTCCCGCGAGCTCACCGCCGCGGCCGCGGCCGCCGGGCTGGTGCCCGTCACCGACCTCGACGGCGGCCCGCTCTCGGTCGAGGAGGCCGCCTACGGCCAAGCCTCGAAGGCCGCGGCGACCATCGAGGCCTACCGCGCCGACTGGGACGAGTTCTGCGACTGGTGCGCCGGCGCACACCATGCGCCTGCACCCGCCCCACCGGCCGCGGTCAGCGGGTACCTGACCGCCCTGGCTCGAGCCGGAGCGAAGGTCTCCACCATGAGCCGGCGCATGGCCGCGGTCCGGTTCTTCCACGCCCTGCAGGACCTACCCGACCCGACCAGCCCGGCCCGGGTCACCACGGTCTGGGAGGGCATCCGGCGCGTCCATGGCGCCCCACCCGATCAGGCGCCGCCGCTGATGCCCCCACAGCTGTTCGACCTAGTCGCAGCCACCGCCATCACCCGCGACTTCCGCACCCGCCCATCAGAGCCGGAACTGGCTGGCGCCCGCGACCGCGCCCTGCTGCTGATCGGGTTCTTCTGGCGGGCTCGGTCGCTCAAGACGCTGGCCACCAACCGGCTATCCTCTTCCCACGTCACCGGGACGCCTTCCGCAGGTCCGACACTCGGGACCGGGACAGCTGAAGGACGCGAGCGATCTCCGTCCCGGACAGCCCGAGGTCGTCGAGCAGCGCGACGGCGGCGCGGGACTCCTTCGCCGCGGCCTCCTGCTCCAGCTGCGCGGCCCGGGTCCGGGCACGGGCCGCGGTGATGCGCTCCTGCACCGCCGAGTCGAACACCGGCCGGATCTCGACCGGGGCGTCACCGTCGCGGTCGTCGAGCGCGAGATAATCCCGCACCATCGCCTCCGCCCCACCGAGGGTCCGAGACTGCGTCACCCCGACCTCGGCGCCGTGCTCGTCGGCGATGTGGAGTTCCCATCCGCGCTCCCACCGGCGCGCGGTCACGAAGTACCTCACTGCAACCACCCTTCCGGCAGGCACGCCATGCGCTTGCCGATGCTGCGCACCACCCCGGGCGAGATGGTGCGATGCCGGGGGACCGGCGTGGTGTGGGCGCCGCAGGGGCAGCCCCACTTGTTGTGCGGTCCGGCCTCGGACAGCACGCGGCAGTCGTGAGTGAGGAGGGCCCGCTCGACGTCGCGGAGCTTCATGGACGGGACCACACCGACGAGGGTACGCCCCGGAAGGACTGCCGTGTCCACCCCGGGTGGACAACTACGGCTGTGCGCCGAGCCCTGACCCGCCGCGCCGGAGCTTCCCCGACGCGAAATCGACGAGGATCTCGTCCCCGAACGCCAGGTCGCCCCGCGCCGCGGGGGTGTTCTCGACGGCACCTCCGCAGGCCGACACCAGGAGCGTGGCCACGGTTGCGAGTGTGAGCAGGGTCAGGGTGCGCAGCCGGCGGGACCGTCCCCGGGGCGCAGTCGTGTCAGGCACCGTTGCCTACGGAGCCCGCGCCGAACCGGCGGGGCAGGTAGCTGAGCAGGAACATGATCGCGCAGTAGACGAGCGCGGTCGCCGAGGCCTCGCGCAGGGCGCCGCCGTTCTCGAACTGGTCGTAGATGGCGATCGAGAGGATCTCGGTGTCGGTGGTGTAGGGGAACAGCGGGACGGTCAGCTCCCGCATGCTGAGCATGAGCAGCAGCAGGAACGTGGACAGGACCGCGACGCGCAGCAGCGGCAGAGTGATCACTGCGACGGCCCGGCTGCGGCGGGCGCCCAGCATCACGGCGCTGTCCTCCAGGTCACGGTCGGTGGACCGGATCGAGGCCGCGATGCCACGGAAGCCCTGCGGCATCTGGACCGCGACGAACCCGATGATCAGGACCCAGAGCGTGCCGTACACCGGCAGCGGCATGATCAGCCAGGTCCACAGCAGATGAGAGCGGTGATGGTGGAGCGCAGCGGCCGGTAATGGTCGCCGGTCAGAAAGGCCTCGCGGTCGTCGACCATCGCTGCGGTGTCGCCGCGGTGGCGCCGGCGCCCGGGCAGCAGTGACAGATGCCCGGTCCGGGCGATGTCGAACGCATGCCCGGACGGGCACCGCATGGTGCGGCTGGCGCGGTTCAACGGGCTGGCGCAGTGCGGGCAGGTCAGCCACTTCGCGACCGCGTCGAGTGCGCGGCTGGCGTCACCTGAGGAGTAGCGGTGCCGGCCCGCCGGCGATCGCGGTCCTGTGGTCTCAGCTGTCAGACTCAGACGATGGGACCTGCTCCACCCCACGATCGCGGCCACCCTCCGATCGACTTCCCGTTCTTCGGGGGCTTCCCGTGGACGGGCCCGACCTGGGTCGAGTTCTACGAAGGCGCGCTCGGCTACCCGATGACCACTCTCTGGCTGGGGCACCGGGTCGAGAACGGCCGTGCCCACATCTCCGTGGGCACGAACACCTACCGACCCGGCGGAATCGAGCTGGGCGAGGAGCTCGCCTTCGGCAGCCTCTTCACGTTGTCCGAGCGCATGCGCCCAGACCGAACCGCCGTCGAGTTACCCGAGGGCTTCAACAAAGCCCAGGTCGACCACGTCTACGAGTCCTCCCAGAGGTGGCGGGAATGGCCCACCATCCCGTGCGAGGTCGACGGACGGGAAAAGGTCCTGTCCCACCGCCGCTACGCTTGGGGCTGGGCCGGGTTCATCTGCGACGTCGGGGTGGCCGGGGTCAAGCTCGTCGCCGTCGACGTCGAGCCGGACACCATCGCGTTGCGAACGGTCAGGACACCGCAGACCTACGGCTTCGACCCCTCGCAGCGGCTGTCCGTCTCCGATCTCCACGAACAAGCGGACCTGGCCGGGGACGCCCGTCTGCCACTGCCGTGGGCCGACACGGTCCATCCCGACCAGCAGGCGCTGATCGATCACCACGGTCTCGGGTGATGAGGACGGGATCTGCTGCGGGGCGCTCGGAACTCGCGGTCGGCGCTGCGCGTGCAATCGGTGGGAACGCGGTCGTCGTCGACCGGTGCCACCCGTTCGCCGCCGCGATCGACACCGACGGAGCGGTCTCTGCGACGGCCTCGTGGGCTCATCTGCTGTCCCCGCCGAACGCGTGGCACCACCCCCGCCGCCGTCTGCTGCACCTCGACGCGACCTCGGTCGCCGTGCACGACGTCGGCACTGCCACGGCCGCACGCCTGACCGACGGCCGCGACGGACCGCTCGCCGTCGAAGCGGTCGCCCTCGCCGGACTCTGTTGCCGATCATCGGCTCGGTGTAACCACCACCGATCGCCCCGGGCGCCGTCGATGTAGGCCGGCGCGCGGGACTATCCGCTGAACTGGGCGGGCTGTGGCCGCTTCGTCGGCGCGGCCTTCTCCGGCGCGGACGGCGAGGTGTTCGAGTCGTGGTCGCGGTAGGCCTCGACGACCTCGGCAGGAATACGGCCCCGCGCGGAGACGGAGTATCCGTTCTCCCGAGCCCACACACGCACCGCTTGGTTGTGGCGCCGGGCCTCGGTCGAGCCCGCCGCCGTGGCAGCGTCGCGACGTTGTGCGCGCCGGTTGCCTCCTGCGGTTCGCGCGGCGGAAACGAACGGGGCGAGCTTGTCCCGGAGCGTCGCTGCGTTGGCCGCATTGAGGTCGATCTCGAACTGCTTCCCGTCGAGGGTGAAAGCGACGGTCTCATCAGCGGTCGCGCCGTCGAGGTCGTCGATCAGCTGTACCGTTTCAATTCGCGCCACCGTGTCACCCTCTGCTGTATTGATGCTCGGCGACGAGGGTAGTGGATGCTCTCCGGGAGACATGTCTTCCCCCGGATTAGCGATACTGCGGGCCAGCGTTGTCGTGATGGCTCGGGCGGTGGCGCTTCCCGGATGATAGGCGAGGTAGGTGGCCAGGACCCGCAGGGCGGTCAGGGCCTCGTTCTCCCGCTCGACCCACTCGCTTCGGCGGGCATCGCGTGCGCTCTGCAATTCCGACTGCAGCTGACGAGACAGGGCGGTTCCTGCCACGATGACGGGGTCTGACATCACGGTCCTCTCGCACAGCGCCGGGGACGGGAAGCCGCCCGTGTTGTGCAGGTCGGACCCGCGTGCGAGCAGCATCACCCACCTGTCGCCGCGCGGCGCGATCGCGATGTCGAAGAAGCCCTCGTCCAGTCCGGCGAACACGCGCGGCGGCGTCCAACCGGTCAGGCCGTCCTCGCTCTCGACGCATTGCAGCTCGTAGTCGGGGTGCTCGCCGGGACCGATCTCGTGCGGGTTGGCCTGATACCACATCCGGTAGCGACCCCTGGAGTGAATGACGCGCGGTTCGAGCACGCTCCACCGCGGGGCGCTGCCCTCCAGCACCGGCTTTCCGCGCCGCTGCCACTGGCCGTCGGTGTGCTCCAGCACGCCGATCGCGTAGCTGCTCCCGGGCCCGTAAAGCTTGGCGTTCGCGCGGCCCGAGTAATAGATCCGAGCGCCGTTGCCCGCAGCCGGCGGGACGTAGCTCGGGGTGTGCATGCCCGCAGCGTCCCGACTGCCCTTCGGCGGGTCGGCGGTCAGCGGTCGGGCCCGGCCCCGAGGGGCGCGGTCGACCCGCCATGGACCGCTGGGACCGGTCGCCTCGTCGACCAGGTGCGCGCGGAACAGGCGGTTGCGGAACGTGGTGGTGAAGCCGCCGACGAACAGGGTCCACCGGTCATCGACGAGGTGGACGTTCGGGTCACCGACACCGAGAAGCCCTCGCGGCATCGGACCGTCAAGCATGTCCCACAGCACAATCGGCGCGGGGCTGCCCTGCGATCGCCACAGATCGGGCTGATCGGCGTCCGTGGGGGCGACCTCCTGGCCGGAGACGCGCGGCAGCGCGCTGACTCCCCTGCGGATCAGGTAGGTCGGTTCCCAGAAACTACCGCGGTGTCCGGTTCGGCAACAACCGGTTCACGCGATGCCCGCGGTTCCAGTGCAGCTACAGCGCTCGGCCGCGGCCGGCCGAGTCGCGCGCTGCCGCCGAGCGCTCGTGCCCGCGACCGCACTCGTGCCCGCGGCCCGACACGATCGCTTCACGGCGCCTGTTCACTAAGTGTGCTGAGCGAGGGTGCGGGTGAAGTCCGGGCAGTGCGCGGGCTGGCCTGGTGTGGTCTCGGTGTCGGCATGCCCCGCTACGGTCTGTTGCGTGTCGCAGACCGAGCCGGAGATCACCGAGGGCCTGGTCCGCGAGCTGCTGCAGGACCAGCATCCCGACCTGGCAGGTCTACCTCTCGGTGAGGTCGAGGGCGGCTGGGGCAACCAGATGTGGCGCCTCGGGGACACGCTCGCGGTGCGGATCCAACGCATGGACACCACCCCGGAGCCGCAACTCAAGGAACGGCGTTGGCTACCCCAGCTCGCGCCGCGACTGCCGTTACCGATCCCCGTCCCGGTCCGCACCGGCACGCCGTGTGAGCGCTTCGGGAAGCTCTGGACCGTCATGACCTGGGTGCCCGGTTGCCCGCTGGACCAGGGGGTGATCGCCCGGCCCGAGCACGCTGCTGACACCCTCGCCGCGTTCCTCCAGGCCCTGCACAGTCCGGCACCCGACGACGCACCCGAGGACGGCATTGGCCTCGGTGCCCACCCCCGCGACAGCACCGGAGGCTTCGAGCACTTCCTGGGCTCGATCGACACAGCCGCGTTCGATGTCGATACCGCCGGAGCTCGTGCGGTCTGGGAGGACGCCGTCGCCACGCCCGGGTGGGCCGGGCCGCGGGTGTGGGTGCACGGCGACTTGCACCCCGCGAACGTCGTCATCGCGGACGGGACGCTGACCGGGGTGGTCGATTTCGGGGCCCTGTTCGCCGGCGACCCCGCGGTGGATCTCGCGGCCGCCTGGGTGCTGCTCCCAGCGGGTATGGCCGAGCACTTCTTCTTCGCCTACCGAGCGGTCGACGAGGCGACGATGCGGCGTGCTCGGGGGCTGGCGCTGCTCAAGAGCTTGTTCCTGATGCTGATGGGCCAGAACGGCGAGCGCGGCCTACCCGGCGGCAAACCGGCCTGGGGACCGGCCGGCCGGGAGGCGCTGGACCGGGTCCTGAACCATGAGTGACCCGGCAAATCGAGCGGTGACCGATCGTGCGGGTCCGGGGCCTGCCGCATCACCGCCCCGGGACGCCGCAGGTGCCGGCTACGGGCGGGAGTGGGCGTTGTTCTGCGACTACGCCGCCGCGATCGGGCAACCAGCTCTGCCGACCACGGTGCCTACGCTGGTCGGGTTCTTCGCTGCAGTGCCGGCCCGCCCGGCCACCCAGGCGCGGCGGGTGCGCGCGATCGCCGCCGCTCACCGCCAGACCGGGTATCTGCTCCCTCGCCCCGAGACCGGGCCCGCCGCGCTTCCGCGGCCGCGGCCGCGGGCTGCTCGCGTGGGCGTCCCTGATCCGGGGGAGATGATCGCTGCCTGTGCGACCCGCGGCTGGCCCCACGGGCTCCATGGCCGCCGTGATGCCTTCCTCGTCGTCGCCACCGTGGTCCTGGACCTGCCGCGGGCACGGGTGCGGGAGCTGGTGCCCGCCGCGGTCACCGTCGACGACGAGGGCGTGCGGGTCGGGACGCAGCCTGTGCTTGTCGACCTCGACCCACGGCGCTGCCCGACGTGTGCCGTCGTGCGCTGGCTGGAGCTCCTCGGCGTCCTCGACGGGCTGGGCCGCGGATCGGCCCGCATGGACCTCACCCGCGCCCACGCCCCGACCGCCACCGGCCCGCACCGTCACCAGTGCCAGGGACCGCAGCGGTGGTGCGCCGCCGCCACACTCCTGCCGGCCATCGACCGCTACGGCTGGCACGACGACTACCGCCCCATCACCGCGCGCACCATCCGTACCCGGCTCGCACTCACCGCCGCCCGCGCATCACAGCCCTGCGAGCACGACGCGCCGACTCCGCACCCGCGAACACCGGCTGCGGCCGCCCCCCTGCAGGCGACCGCGGGGCGAGAAACACCCAGTCTGGAACAGGTCCTCACCCTCCTCGACAGCATCGCCGACGACGCCGACGCGCTCAACGACCGGATCATCGCGCTGCTCGAGGGAAACCCGTGAGATCCCTACGCCCTCGCCGGCCACTCTTCGCACACCCCCAGTACAGGAAGGCAGCCATGACCAGAACCGCACCCAGTACGGTCACCGCTCGCCCCACCCCGCGCCTCATGATCACCATGGCCGGGCCCGAGGCGGTGTGGACCGCGGTAGAGGACCCCACCGCGCACCGAGGGCGACGGTCATGACCGGCCCGCAGGCGGGTGATCCTCGGATCGAGGAGCTGTTCGAAGCGGTGGCCGCTCTGCGCGCCACACTGCGCGCTCACGACGAACGCCACTCCTACACCGAGCGCAGACTCGGCGAGCTCGATCAATACAGCCGGGAGCAGGCCGCGGTCTTGGCAGAGCTCGCACCCCAGATCGACGAACTCGCGGCCGCGACCGCCCCAGGCCCGCCCGACCGCGGCGAGGCCGGGCCAGTGGTGTGGGCGCGACTGTCCGCCCAGGAGGCTGTAGCCGCGTGGGACGAGCTGGCCCGCTGGATGGACACCATCGCCATCCCCACTCTCGCCCCGACCTGCCGCCAGATCCCGCCCTGCTGGCCCATGCACCACTGGGGCCGCGAAACCCTGTCCTGGCTCCACCAGACCCACGTCCACGCCTACGGCCCCGACGGCTCCCCGGTCCTGGTCGCGGACTGGCACACCCGTTGGGTCCCGACCGCCTACGCCATGATCGACACCAAACAAGCCGCCCGCGCCGGCTACTGCTCCACCAGCGAGCACCGCTGCGACCGGGTCGAAAACGCCGAGCCCTTGCGTACTCAGGACTGGGGGCCCTGGCTCATCCAGGCCTGTAACGACGACATGGCGGTGCGGGCCACCCCGCACGCACACCGAGACGAGTCGCCGCCCACCCCCGCCCAGCCCAGCGGAGGGAGCCCGGCATGACTCGCTCTAAGGACGCCTCTCCCACCGGTAGCGGCGACGGCCGGGAAGGTCGGTGGCGCACGCTGGGTGACACTCCCGACGAGGCTGCGGCCCGGTCGGGTCTGCCTACCGGTGGCCGCCCCTGTTCTGACGGGCGTGAGCCGGTGATGACGGAACGCCATACTTGACCTTGGTCAACAAGAGCTGCCGTGCAGCTCCCCGTCGAGCAGCGGCCCGCTTCCGACGCACACATCGTCCCGATGTCCTCATACCGCCCTCATCCCAGCTTCCAGGGTTCTGGCACGACATGGCTGTGCTCCGTCGCCGCGCGGGACGACCACGACCCCGCATTTCGGGTGAAGTGCGGGGTCGTGGCCTTCTTGCGGGGGTGCCCGGTCGGAGGTCTGGTGCGTGACTACTCAGGTGACCCCGACCGGGCACCGGTCGGTGAGTGGTATGGAGTTCAGGGAATCACTGGAAGGTGATCTCGTGCATGATCCCGAAGCCGGGGTTGTAGACCACGGTGGTGACGCCGGTGGTCTGGGTGTCGGCGCAGACCTGGCCGGAGACCTTCCCGCCTGGGGTGAGCTGCCCGGTGTTGAGCGCCTTGTCGGCGTTGAACGGGATGTTCGCCGTCACCTCGACCCCGTCCTTGGTGCGGAACTTCCAGTCGAACGGGGAGAACGACTTCTGGGAGTCGGCCTCGTTCCGGAGCGTGACCGTGGCGCATGCCTGGGTACCGAGGTAGGGCTGGGAGAGTTCCTTTGGAGCTTGAGCGGTGACGATCATGCCGCCCGCGTTGACCTCTTCGCCGAACGAGGCGGTCTTCTTCCCGTAGCCGTCGGCGTTCTCTTCGGCGGCCGGGACCGCCTCGGCCTGCGCCGGCGCCGCGGAGGCCGGTGCGGCAGCGGCAGGGGCCGCGGCTGCGGTGGTGTCAGCGGGTTCGTCCTTGCCGCCGTTGATCATGCCGACCAGGACGAGCAGGCCGACGACCGCGACGACCCAGCGTAGCTTCCCGCCCTTCTTCTTCGGCGGCTCCGGCGGCGGGGGCGGGGTGGCGGCCCACTGCTGCTGCGGCGGGCCCCCACTGCTGGGGCTGCCCGTACTGGGGCTGGCCAGCGGGTCCAGGCCGGTAGGGGGCGGGTTCTGCGGGCTGTTGGGGCCGTACGGAGTAGTCACGTCCGGCATATCCGCGATCGCCGGAAGGGCGTTTCCTCCCCGACGCCGGGATGCCCATGTCCCCGGTGAGCAGGCAGCGGTTCCCGGCGGCGACCAGGTCGCGGGCGACCTCGATGCCGTGCTCGAGTGCGGCGCGGGCCTGCTCGCGGGTCATGGCCGGGCCGGTGGTCATGTCGGCGGTGCCGCGGGCGACCTTGCGGGGCAGCAGGCCGGGCACCGGGTCGAGCTCGGATCACCGTCGCCGAGTCGATCGGCGTCGGGAACCGCGCCGATCATCAGAAGTAACTACATGCGGTAGCAGCTCCGCCACGGCTGTCCTGGCGAGCCGCTCACCACACACATACGACAGTAGACAATTGTCTATTAGAGTCGTAGGGTCGGGAGCGTGGACTCCTCCCCCGCCGACCGGCTCCTCTCTCTGTCGATCACTCTGGCCATCGACCCGCCGATCCCGGCCGATACCGATGTCCACGAGATCGGCCAGGCCGTGGCCGCAAGGATCGGCAACGACGGGGTCGCGATGACCACGGCCCCCATTCGCGGTGAGCCGATCGGCCGCCTCGGCTGGGTCATCCCCACCACCACCAATCGCGCCATGGGCAGCGGCCTCGCCGACTTCGCACGCGTTCTGGAGGCCGCCGCTCGTGAGGGTCTCGAACGCGTCGTCCCCCTGACGACCCCGGAAAACCGCGGCCGCGTCCGCACCGTCGCCCTGGAAGTCCTCACACTCGACGAGGTCGATCGTCGCCTGGCCATCGACCGCTTCCCCGACGTTGTCGGCATCGACGAGGTCTGCCACATCCTCGGCGTGAAACGAGCCATGGCCTACCGCCACACCTCCCGCGACAGCTTCCCCCCGCGTGTCCGCGAGGGGGTCGCGATCTGGTTCCGCGCCGGCGTCGAGCGCTACGCCGCCGAGCTACGTGGGGAACCAGACCCCATGATCGAGAAGATGCGCAGCCTCGGATACCCCACAGCGCCCGTTGAGATCGGAACCTCGCCGACGGCCGCAGCCGGTAGGGAGGACATCAAGACCACCGGCCCCAGCTGATCCGCAGCCGAGGACGCCCGGCACGGCCTCGCGCGCGTCGGAGATTCTGCGCTGGCGGGTGGCACCGCCCCGGCCTGACCCACCGCTCACACCGGTCCCCGGAGACGCTGGCTACCGTGCCTGGACCCAACTTGCCACAGCGGCGCGGTTGTGCAGGCTGCAACCGAGCACGTCTGCCTGCGACCTAGCGAGCTCGAAGCTGATCGAAGACCCGTTAGGAGACGGAAGTACGAGACGCTCTAACGATTGAGCGTTCCGGATGCTGGCCGGCGACAAGCTGACCTGACCTGCTCGGGCTTCCGATCTGCCAACCGCGAGAGTCGCAGCACGGGCAGCAGCGAAAGTGACGGCCGAATCCTTTCGCCAGGGCAGCGGATAGACGACGACGCCTCGATCGGCGGCCACGGTCAACGTCGTGGTGAAGCTCAGGACGTCGACGACTACGGCGATATCGCAGTCCGAAACCACAGCAGCGGCTCCGGCGAGACCCCACTCCATGCGGAGCGAATACGCGCTCTGCCCATGGGCAGCCGACCCTGATATCACGCGGTGAACAGTACTTCGATCAGCGATGCAGCGGATGATCACAGTCACCCGAAGACTAGTCCATGACGCGCGGCTCCTCGTCGCACCGGCGAAGACTGTCTTCTCCGTGCAGATAGGTTCCGGGAGGGCAACGGGCGCATCCAGCGGACGTTCCTGGCCCAGCTCGTCCACTACGCGGGATACGAGCTGCGCTGGACCGGGATGGACCCGGCCGAGAACAACCGAGCGTCCGCGCTCCCGTTGGCCGGTGGCAGTTCCGCCCTGCACCGGGTCAGACTCCCTCGTGACCAGTAGCCCGGACCAGATCTGGACTAGGGAGCCCCTGAGCGCGATTGGGCGGGCTCCCGGATCGCTGTCGTCATGCCTTCTCGCCGGTCGTACTGCTACGAACTCGTGGATCCGTTGCTCCACCTGAGTCACCCGACTCCGCAACCCTGCGCTCGACACCACGAACGTTCCGGTGGGACTAGATCTGCGCTGTGCTGCACTGTGGACGACTATGGGTAACTACGACCTGCACGCGGTGCTCGACTGCGCCGTGTCAGCTGCGCGGACCGCCGGGCGGGAGATCGCCCGCGCGGCGCAGGCGGACGGCGGGCCGGTACTGCGGATGAAGGACGGCGTCGAGCCGGTCACGGACTCCGACCTGCGCTCGGACCGGATCATCCGGGGCGTACTCGGCAGCTGCATCCCAAGCGTCCCAGTGTTGAGCGAGGAGTCCGGTGACCTGCCCGTCGTCGGCGAGGGACCGTTGTGGATCGTCGACCCGATCGATGGGACGGCGAACTTCGCACGCGGGCACCGCTACGTCGCCGTCTCGATCGCCTTTGCCATCGACGGCGTCGTCCAGGCTGGCGTGGTGCACGCTCCCCTGCTGGACGAGACGTTCACCGCGATCCTCGGGCGGGGAGCCGCTCTGGACGGAGCCCCGATCGGGGTGACCGACCGGGGCTCGCTCGCCGACGCGATCGTCAGCACCGGGTTCCCGCACGTCCGCCCCGACATCGACGCGCTCGTCGAACGCATCCGCCGGCTGATCACGCACTGCCAGGACATCCGCCGGGCGTCCTCGCCCGCTCTCGACCTCGCTTGGCTTGCCGCCGGACGCCTGGATGCGCACACCGAGACCCTGCACCCATAGGACGTCGCGGCCGGCGGCCTGATCGCGACCGAGGCCGGCGCTGTGCGCACACTCCTGCCGGGACCTGCCCGGACGCTGCCGCCGGACCTGGACGGCGCCGAGGTGCTCTTTGCGGTGCCGGGCATCAGTGACCTGCTCAAGCACCTGCTGAGCGAGTAGCTGGACCAGCCGCGGAGGGGCATCGTGAGCGATCGGGACGTAAGGGCCGCAGGAACGTAGGCATCGTGTGAGCCGGTTGTTGCCGAACCGGACACCGCGGTAGTTTCTGGGAACCGACCTACCTGATCCGCAGGGGAGTCAGCGCGCTGCCGCGCGTCTCCGGCCAGGAGGTCGCCCCCACGGACGCCGATCAGCCCGATCTGTGGCGATCGCAGGGCAGCCCCGCGCCGATTGTGCTGTGGGACATGCTTGACGGTCCGATGCCGCGAGGGCTTCTCGGTGTCGGTGACCCGAACGTCCACCTCGTCGATGACCGGTGGACCCTGTTCGTCGGCGGCTTCACCACCACGTTCCGCAACCGCCTGTTCCGCGCGCACCTGGTCGACGAGGCGACCGGTCCCAGCGGTCCATGGCGGGTCGACCGCGCCCCTCGGGGCCGGGCCCGACCGCTGACCGCCGACCCGCCGAAGGGCAGTCGGGACGCTGCGGGCATGCACACCCCGAGCTACGTCCCGCCGGCTGCGTCGTCATGCCGGCCTGGTCGTCGGAACGGTGCGCGTTGGTGGGTGACGCGGCCTTCTGCCCGTCGCCGATGTCGGGCCAGGGCACCGGGCTGGCACTAGTCGGCGCCTACGTGCTGGCCGGTGAGCTCGCCGCCGGCGGGTGGAACCCGACAGTGGGGTTCGCTGGATACGAGCGCCTGATGCGCTCGTACGTCGAGCGCGACCAAGGCGTCGTCAGGCCCGACAGCGCCGACGAGGCGGACGCGGGCCCCAGCGGGAAGGCCTCGGAAGCCGACGTCATTTGGGGCCGCCGCCGGCGGCATCGAGCTGCCGCAGTACCCGCATTCATGAGCCGTCGGGTGTGCGGCGACTCCGGACCACCGTGCCCCGCGCCACGTGATCGCGCAGAGAGCGTCGTTCGCTCTGCCCGGTACGGCCCCGATCCTCAGGGGGCTGGACATCTGGTCCACCGTCGTCGGACCCGCCTGGCTCACGCCTCCGCCCGGCGACGAAACAGTGACCCGTCCCGCACTCGTCACGGCACGATTTGACCTGCAGTGACCCCCGTGAGCGACTTACACCATCCGAGGGAACGCCACCAGGATCGAAGTATGTGCGCGACAGTCGGCAACTTTGCCCGACGGTCCGATCGCGCGCCCCGGACTGCTCCTGTCGTCGGCGCGGGCAGGGTGCGCCGGGCTGCGGCGGCAGGCGCACGGGAGTGGCAGGTCTCAGGCGGGAGTGTATGGGCCGGCGTCGACCGTCAGATCGAGTTGACGGTCCAGGATCGCGAGGACGTCAGTGGTGTCGCGCTGACCGAGCAACATCTTGGTGGCCAGCCCATCGCAGAGGGCCACGAGGGCGTCGGCGTCGGGTAGATGCGGGGCGATCTCGTCGTCGGGTCGACCACGTGCACCGGCGAGCAGAGAGGCGACCAATCGTTCGAGCTCAGGTGGGGCGTCCCGGAACTGCGCGGCGAGGTCACCATCGCCCAGGCTGCGCACGAAGTAGGCGATGTGCACGAGATGGCGGGTCCGGCGGTCCTGGTCGAGGGGCAGCAGTTCGAGCAGCACGCCGCGCAGCAGGGCCCGGGGCGACTGGTCGGTGGCCCGAGAGAGCCGCTCGGTAGCCGTTGCCGAGCTGTGCTCACCGAGGATCCGCAGCGCCGCGACCAGCAAGGCATGACGGTCGCCGAAGTAGTACTGGACTAGTCGCATCGACACGCCCGCCTCGGCCGCGACCTGACGCAACGTCACGTCCTCCAGCCCGGTCGTGCTTGCCAGTCGCCACACCGCTTCGGCGATCTGTCGGCGTCGTTCCTCATGGTTGACGCGCTTCGGCATCTTCCGCCGATACCCCCGTTCGTGCTGGTTGATCCACACCGTCCAGCCAGTTTATGGTTCGATCGCATCATAAACGAGGGGGGATGACGTGGGTAAGTACGTGATCGTGCAGGTCCTGGGTGTCGCGCTGCTGGTCCTCGGAGCGCAGGGAGCGATCCGGCTACTGGTCGACAACTCCGATAGCGGCCTGGTCGGCTGGATCCCGGGCGGTTTCACCGGGTGGTTGATTGCCGACGTGGTAGTCGTGCTGGTCGGGATCGCGCTGGCGTGGTGGGGTCAGGCCAGGGCCCGAGCGCACGGTTCTACGTCGTGAGGCGAAACGGGCCCCGGTGCGGGAGCCGCGCTCCGGCGATCCATGTGGCCGCGGTCGTCGTCGTGGTTGCGGCGGCGGTTGCCGGCTGCTCGTCCGGGACCGCAGGACCGGTTCCCGGCGTGGGCGGTGCCGACGAGGTCGTGTCGACCTCCGGCGGTCCGGTGCAGGGACGGGAGGACGGTCCGGTGGTGCGGTTCTCTGGTATTCCATACGCCGCAGCTCCGACCGGTGACCTGCGGTTCGCCCCACCCAGTCAGCCCGCGCCGTGGTCAGGTGTCCGGGATGCGACCCGGCCCGGCCCGGTCTGCCCGCAGGCCACCGCGACCCTGCTCCCGGGGCAGGTACCCGCGGAGGACTGCCTGTCGGTGAACGTGACCGCGCCCGCCGTTGCAAGTCCGGGCCTGCGCCCGGTACTCGTGTGGCTGCACGGCGGTGGGTTCGTGTTCGGCAGTGGCTCGGACTACGACGCTTCCTCGCTGGCCAGCCGGGGCGACCTGGTCGTGGTGACGGTCAACTACCGGCTGGGGATCTTCGGTGGGCTGAGCCTGCCCGAGATGCCCGAGCACAACGTCGGCCTCCAGGACCAGATCGCGGCCCTGCGATGGGTCCGCGACAACGCCACCGCGTTCGGCGCCGACCCGGACAACGTGACCCTGGCCGGTGAGTCCGCGGGCGCTCTGAGCACGTGCTCGCTACTGGCCTCTCCGGCAACCGACGGCCTGTTCGCACGGGCCATCATCGCCAGCGGATCCTGCCGAATGCGCCACCCCGCCGGAGCCCTGAGCCCGACCCTGCCCGCGGTGTCCACGTGGAACAGCGTGGAGGCCACCGACGCCTACTCCCGCTCGGTCGCCGCTTCCGTCGGCTGCACCGACCCGGCTACCGTCCTGGGCTGTCTCCGGGCGCAGCCGGTGGACGACCTTGTCGCTCTAGGCCCAGCCTTCACCACGCTCGCCGTCGGCGGAGCGGTGCTGCCCCGCGACCCGGGCGAGAAGCCGCGCGCCGACTGGGCAACAGAGGTGCCAGTGCTCTCCGGCAACACCTCCGACGAGCACCTGGGCAACGTCCTGAGCGCCTACCCCGCAGCGACCGCGCAGACCTATCGTTCCGCGCTGTCGCGCAGCTTCGGCCCGGACGTCGACCAGGTCGCCCGACGCTACCCGCTCGACCAATTCCCGGACCCCGTGCGAGCACTCGCCCGCGTCTACAGCGACAACGACTGGATATGCCCGACCGTGTCGACCAACCGCGACTACGCCCGCACCGCACCGGTCTGGACCTACCTGTTCTCCGACCCCGAAGCACCCACCCCGACAGGTGAGACGGTGCCCCGCCCGGCCGCCGTCCACGGCTCCGACGTCGTCTACACCCTGCCCCTGGCCGGCCAACCGTCTCCGCTGGCACCGGGCCAGCAACACCTGGCCGATCAGATGATCGATTACTGGGCCGCGTTCGCCCGCACCGGCGACCCGAACGGTCCCGGCCGCCCGAGCTGGCCCGCCACCACCCCGGGCTTCGTCCCAGCGCTCGAACTGACCCCGGAACCGGGACCCCGGCCAATCGACGCCTCGACTCGATGCAGCTGACGAACAGCCCACCGTCACGTGCCGCAGTAGAGCTGCCGCCTGCCACGCCGTCAACATTTCGCGCGCCGACCGCGGTCAGCGAGACGCCGACCCGGCTACCGGGCTGAGCCGTCACATGTCGGCAATCGATCGTTCTCGAGCTGCGAGTCTCCAAGACCTTGGTCTCAGAACTCGTGGTGTGTTGTTTCGGAGCGAGGGTGGCCGAGCCAAGCCTGATCGATGGCCATGGCGAAGTCGAGGCAGCAGCGGTTGGTCGATGATCGGTTGTGGGAGCTGCTCAAGCCGTTGATCCCGCCGCGCCCGCCGGGGCGAGGCCCGGGTGGGCGGCCACCGATCGACGATCGGGCTGCGCTGGAGGGCATCCTGTTCGTGCTCAACACTGGCTGCCGCTGGCGCGATCTGCCCGAGCAACTCGGGGCCGGGTCCGGGCACACCGCCTGGCGTCGGTTGCGGGCGTTGCAGGCCGCCGGGGTGTGGGACGGCCTGCGTCCGGGTCCGCGTCAGGCTAGCCACTCCTCCAGCCGGTCGACCGATCCGGCGCTCGGGTAGGAACTGCGACCTTCGCTGCCGTGCCCCACCGACCGCTCCTGCTGGTTCTCCCGGTCCTGCTGCTCCTACTGACCATGCCGTCTGCTGCGGCAGCCTCCCCGCCCGTGGCCGATATCGCGGCTCAGGTCGATGAGGAGGCCGCACACAGCGGTCTGCCAGGATTCGCCGTCACGGTGACCCGCGGTACCTCCCTGCTCTATGCCGGCGGCCGCGGCGTCGATCACGCCGGCGCACCCATGACCGCCACGACCCCGCTCAGCCTCGCGTCACTGAGCAAATCGTTCACTGCTGTCGCCGCCGTGCGCCTCGCCGCCCGGGGCCAGATCGCCCTCGACCGCCCGGTGACCGCCCAGCTGTCGGAGTTCCGCACAGCAGACCCGCGCGGTGCGCTCATCACGCCGCGCCACCTGCTCACTCAGACCTCCGGCCTCACCGATGCGACCGCTCACGCCGAGGCCATCGACAATGCGTGGGACCCGGCCGGTGCGGTCGCGCGCCTGCACAGCGCGACGCTGGCGACCGGTCCGGGTGCTCGGTTCGCCTACACCAACGCCAACTACGAGGTCATCGCGCGCTTGCTGGAAGTGGCCGGCGGTGCGCCGTTCCCCGAGATTCTGCGGCGGGAAGTCTTCGCGCCGCTGGGCATGGTCGACACGCACGTGGGGGTGCGTACCGACGCCCAGCCCGGGGCGGTGTCGGTGCTGGGGGTGTGGGCCCCCGCACTTGGCCTGCCTCGCTGCTGTCCTCGGGAGGCGCCGCGGGGGTCGTGTCCACCGCTCGCGACATGGGCCGCTGGCTTGCTTTTCAGAACGGTGACGGTGCTCCGCTGCTGTCCGCGCCCGACCTCGACTCGACTCATGTCCCCGGCGACCCTCGACGGACCTACGCCATGGGCTGGATCGTCGACGATGCCACCGCCGATCATTCGGTGCTCGGGCACACCGGCAGCATGCTGACCCGCAGCTCGGCGCAGATCATCGATCCCCGCACCGGCATCGGGGTCGCGGTGGCAACTGAGACCGCGTCGATGTCGGACGACACCTACGAGATGGCCCGACGGCTTTACGCCACGGCTGCCGGCGCGCCCGTCGGCCCGCCGCCGCCCGTGCGGCAGATCGTCGACGGAGTCCTGGCCGGAGCCTCCTTGCTCGCAGCGATACTGGGCGCGCTCGGCGTCGCCCGAGCACGCCGATGGTCCGAGCGGCGAGCGTCGTCCCGACGGTGGACCGTGGTGCTGCGCCTGCTCCCCTCTACCGCCGCCCTCGCCGTGATGCTGGGTCTGCCGTGGATTGCCGGCGTGCTGTTCGTGCCCGACGCGGTCCAGACCGACGATGAGGCCCTGCCCCAGGTTGACACCGAAGCCGCGGAACGCCATCGACGGCGACGTGATCCCCACGGCAGCTTCGAAGCCGTCCGCGACCCGGCGGCCCAGTTCTTCGATGTAGTCCAGGACGGCCTGGGTCTTCGCCTTCAACCCGTTCCGGTGGCGATCATGGAGCCCAGCGACGCCAGCCAGCCCAGGACCATGCTCGGGAGGCCGGCCAGCCAGGTGCCCACGGCTGTCACGGCGTCCAGGGCGGTCTGGCCCAGCCCGGCGAACCACGAGCCCGCCGCGGGCAGAGCGGAGCTGATCATGTCCGGCAGGCTCATGACCCAGTCGAGCGCGGCACCACCTGCGGAAACGATGGCGTCCGAGACCGCGGTGACGGTGTTCCGGAACCCTCGAAGTTGTTCCAGGCGTAGATCGGCGCGGCGGCGACCAGGCCGACCACGAGCGCGATCACGAGGCCGATCGGAGACATGGCGAACGCCAGGATCAGGATCATCCAGGCACGATCTGCTCGACGAACTCGACGCCGTACTGTTCATCCGCGACGCCGACTGACCCGGACCGGCGTGGGTCCACGACGACCGCGTACCCACCCACCGCGCGCACCCCCGACCGCGAGTTCCGAGCGCCCCACGGCGGACTCCGGCCCCGGTCCTGGGCGGGGCCTGTGGAGCAGCTCGCCACTGGGCTGAGTGCTCACAAGCCCAGTCGGGTCACGGCATTGCCCACGAGCGGGGCGTGGTCGCGGTCGTAGGTCTCGATCATGGCGTCGCTGGTGTGGCGGGTCTGGCGGCGCACCGAGCGGTGGTCGGCGCCGTTGCGCCGGGCGGTGGTGACGAACCCGGCGCGCAGTGAGTGGAAGCCCATCGGGCCCGGCAGGCCCGCGGCCTCGGCGCGACGACGGACCATGGCATGCAGGGCATCGCCGGTCATCGGGGTGTCGGCGAGGGTGCCGCCGCGGCGGATCGCCCGCAGCAGCGGTGTGTGCCCGGCCAGCGTGGGTGCCGGGGCCCGGAACGACCGGGCCGCCGGCCCGTGAGTTCCCGCGGCGCCGGCGTCGACGGGCGTGGAGGCGCGTGCGTCACCAGCGCTGTCGTCGGTGGGGCCGGGGTGCGGGAACAGGTGGCCCAGCTCGGGCCAGGGCGGGGTGGCCAGGACGGCGCGCATCAAAGCTGGGCGACCGTGCGGGGCGGCGGCGAGCAACCCCACCCAGCGCAGCACCGCGCACGGCGGGCAGGTGCCCGCCCGGGCGCCGTAGGGCAACACCACGGTAGCGCCACGCCCGGTCTGGTCGGTCTTGGACCGGGCGATGTGCACGTGCAGCCCGTCGACCGGGTGGAAGGCCACGTCGGCGACGGTGAGGGCGGCGAGCTCGCTGCGCCGCAGCGCACCGGTGAACCCGATCAGCAGCGCGGCGGCATCGCGGACACCGATCAACCCGGCCGGCCACGTCCCGAACCCCGTGTCCGCGAGCACGGTGCGCAGGTCGTCCAGCAGGAGCGGACGCATCTGATGGGTGGAGTGGGCGCGGGACCGCTTGATACCGGTCAGGACCGCACCGACGGTCGGGTCGCGGGTCGGGGACGGGTGGCCGGCATCGTGGTGGGCGGCGGCGATCGCGGCCAGGCGCCGGCCCATCGTGGCCGGGGAGAACACCGCCTCTCCGTCCGCGGTGCGGGTGGCCTCGAGGTCGGCCAGGTAGAGCCGCACGGTGTCCACCGCCGCCGGCAACGCCGGTAGCCCCGCTGCGGCACACCAGCGGCGGAAGTGTGCCCAGTCCCCCGCGTAGGCGGCGCGGGTGCGCGGTGCCCGCGCGGCGGTGGCGTGGGCGTCGGCGCGGGCGGCCAGCGCGGCCAGCGACGCGGCACGAGCGGCCGCGGCCGCGACGCCGTCGGGCAGCACCGCGGTGTCCAGCGGGGTGTCGAGCTCGGTCCCGGGCTCGGCCGCGGCGTCCGCAACGGGGCCCATGTCGGTGCCCGGGTGGGCGTCGGTGGTCTTATCCACGCTCATCCGGGCCCCTTCCCTGGACATGGACCTGCGCCCGCGATCGCGAGATAGGTCAGATAACGGAAGATTATCGCGTGTCTCAGCCGCACAGGTGGAAGTGACCAGGTGCGCCGCCCACGACGACCGAAACGAGGCAGATCCGCCCGCGGGAGACGGCCCTGAACAGGGCGGACCCCCCTGACCTTCTTCCCGACTGCCGGATCCTGGGAGGCTGGAGGCATGGCTCCGATCCGTAAGGTCCATGCCGCGTAGGCGCCCAGCCCAGGTACGGGCGAGAAACCAGCGACAGCCGCGCCCGACTGCGATACGCGGTGTCTCGCTCTCGACCAGCCGGGCGCTCGACCGACTCGACCGACCACGGCTCACCTCGGGCAGCGTCCGCACCGATCTTCTCTCGTGGCGTCGCGTCACCCTCAAGCCACGTTCCACGCTCCAGCGAGAGAACAACGACTGGGTCCAGTTCATCGGCCCGTTCAGCCGAGACGTCCTCGAGCAGGCCCTGCACGCCCTACCTCGGCATCGTCGCGCATCGCTCCGCCGCCAGATCGCCCAGCTCGACGCCCGGTTCCTGGACAAGACCCTGAACAATCCCACCGCCGACCCGTCACTCCCCTGGTGGTGGCGCCGCACCTGAGCTGCACCGACGACCCGAAGCCAAGTAGAACCGTGCGGACATCAGCACAACCAAGGCAGGACCCATCCCGACAACACGGGCCGGGGAGCCGGCCACGGGCGGCCTGCCCGCCAGACCGCCCAGGAACGCCGGGGAACGACCTCCCTGGCTCGGGGAAAGACACCACGACGAGGAGCACCCCGATGAGCACTTGCACTCACCCCGGCGCGCAGGTCCACGGCCTGATCGGCTCCGGCCCGATCGCGCCGAGCGGAGCAGACCCGGCTGACCTCGAGCCGATCGAGTGGAGCCACCTCGCCGAGCCGCTACGCCCGGGCGAACGCATGTCGGCCGCGATCGGTGCCTGCAGCAGCTGCGGGGCGCTGGTGGTCTCGGTGTCGACCTGGCACCCCACCGACGGCCACGGCGAACACGCGGTGCAGTACCGGACCCCCTGGACCGCGATGTACGGCCGGAACCCATCCGACCCTGTCGCAGCTGACCCCGCAGGCCGCCCACCGCTGCCGGCCACGCTGGTCGGACTCGGCGGCGAGGATCTGACACCGAGGGGCTGACCCCCGTCCCCCTTGCGCGCCGAAAATCGGGGTAGCCACGCACAACGACACGACGCACAACGACACGGCGCGCAACCGAGACCCCCGCTGCAGCACCCCCGCAGCGGGGGTCTCATCACGTCTGACGCACGCGAGCTACTCGAGTTCCCAATAGCGATCCGGGCGGGGATCGGTCAGCGCGTTGATGGCCTCATACTTCGCCTTGATCGCGGCATGACGTGACTCAGCGAGGGCGCCCGCCTCGGGGCCGCCGATCAGCTCGGCGGTGTAGAGCTCCTCAGGCCACGTCGCGACACGAGTCTCGCCGAGCAACGCCGGGATCCGCACCGTGGCTGGGCGTACCCAGCGAGACGGTCCGACAGCGACGCGGTCGTCATCCGACAAGGCACTCCGCTCATCGCGAGGAAGTTCCAGGCCGAGATCCGGGCGATGGCGCGCCCCGTGGAACTCCCACGGGTTCGTAGAAGGAGCGGCTCCAGGAAGCTCGTGACGAGTGACGCCCTCCGGGCTGACCTCAGTCACTGCCGGACGCGTCCGCTGCCGATCCCGGCGCACACGCCGTTCCTGGCGATGCTGCCACCACTGAGAACGACGAAGCCGGCTGTCGAAGCCCACCTCGCGAGCGAACATGGGCAAACCCCAGGTAGGTGTCACCCACGGAGAGCGGTAAGGAACCAACAGCGCAAACCGGATCATCGCCCCGTCAGGGAAGAAGCGCGCTTGCGCCGCAGCAGCAGCCTCGGCGATCGAATTGGAGATCGACATCCCGCGGTGATCCCCGAACTGCGCAAGCAAGGCCACCGGCTCAGTTCCCGGCTCGGTGCCACCCGCCATGCCGGTCCCATCTGCAACCTCCGGGACATAGATCCGAGCGTGAAGCACCGATTCCCAGCCGAGCAGCCCGTAACTGAGCACGGCCTCATCGCGCAGCCTCCACCGGTGTGGGCTCCGCGCCGGCAGCCGGCTACGAGCTCCCAGGTAGCCGGGTTCCTGCTCGCCCGGCGTCGGCAGGCGTTCCGGGCTCCCTGGCGTCGTTCGCTGCGTGGTCATGATCGGTGCTCGCACGACAACCTCCTCATCGCCGGGCCGGGCAAAGATCCGCGCCGATCAGCCAAGGGATCTCAGCTGATCGACGTAGGTCTCAGTGTCCACCGACCCCTGACAACCATGCCGACAGACAGCCGCGTTGTGAGCCGGTTTCGGCAGTACTGAGCCGCTAGACTGGACCTAGATCGGGGGAGGTGGCACCGATGAACGGCCCGGAGGACGACCTGTCGGCCGAGCAGGTGCGTGAGCACCGCGAGGCCATGATCGCGCTGGGGCGTCGGCTGCCCCAGACCACGCTCGCCGACACCGCGACCCAGCTGCAGACCGCCGAGCTCCGCGCTCCCGCGGTGGGCGCGCCGATGGTCATCGACACCGACATCGGTGGCGACGCCGATGACGCCCTCGCCCTGGTCGCGGCCGCCCGCCACAGTCGCGAACTCGCGCTGGTGATCACCGCCGACGAGACCGGCCCCGACCACCGCGCCCCCCACCCTGCTGGGCGGGGATACGGGCAGCGGGCCCGGTTCGCCCGGTACCTGCTTGATGTCGTCGGCCGCGGCGACATCGCGGTCGCTGCCGGCGCGACGACCGGACACACCGACTACTTCTGCGTCGAGGACCTCATTCCGGCCACCGTCGCCCCGGCGCCGGGCGGCCGGGATGCTGTGCTGGCTGCGGTCGCCGAGCTCGCCGGCCGGTGCGATGGCCCGATCCGGTGGGTCGGGATGGCGCCGCTGTCGAACCTGGCCGAGGTGTGTGATCACCTCCCCGAGATCGCCGGCCGGTTGCAGGTGACCCAGATGGGCGGGGCGATCCACTACCGTCGCCCCGAACGGGCCGAGCACAACATTCGTCTCGACGTCGACGCCGCCCGCCGGGTGCTGGCCGCGGTCGCCGACGGGCGCCTGGCCAAGCCGCGGTTCGTCCTGTCCGACACCACCTTCACCGACCAGATCGCCGTGCACGCCACCCACCCGCTGCACCGCCGTCTTGCCGGCCGTGCCGAGTCGTGGGCGGTGTTGTTGGAGGGGCACCTGCAGCGCTGGTACCGCGACCACCACGACTCGACGCTGCAGCACGACGCGCTGACCCTGTCCGCCGCGCTCGGGCTGCCGTTCGTGCGCAGCGCGACCGCGCGCATCGCGATGGACGACATCGGCCGCTGGAGCATCCCCGACGCCAGCGACGCGGGTGGGGCGGCGGGTACGGGGCTGCGGGTCAGCCGCAGCGCGGACTACCCGGCGTTCATGGCTTGGCTCGAACACGCCCTCGACCCGGCCACCCCGGCCGCGGCGGGCACCGTCGACCTGAGCGGCGCCGGGGCCCGGGCCGGTGCTGGTGTGGTGTCCGGGGCCGGGGTGCGGCGGCCGGCCTGAGCACCCCACGCCCCGGCACACCCGGCGGCCCGGACAGCGTGGCGGCGATCGCACACGCCTACGGGCTGCACACCGAGGCGGAGCGCGACGCGATCGCCCGCGCCTACCGGGTGTTCCATACCCACCACGCCCAGTTCGTCACCGCGGTCTCTGCCGAGATGCTGCGTGACCTGCACCGCGACGTCGACGAGCGCGGCGCTCGGATCGTGTTCCTCGGCCGCGACGGGCATCCCTACGCCACCGCCGTGCGGGGCCTGGACCCCGACTTCGCCGAAACCCACACGGTCGAGATCGTGCTGTCCCGCGCCGTGGTCGACGCCGCCCTGACCGACCTCGAAGACCGGACCGGCGCCCGCTTCCACGCTGTGGAGGCCTTCCGGGTCCGGGACCGGATCGATCCCGCCACCACCGTAGGTGCGTTCCAGGCCCTGTCTGACTACCTCGACGACGCAGGCGTCCCCACCGCGGGCGGGGTGCTCACCTTCGTCGACAACTCGTTCAAGGGCACCATCCAGGAGCTCTACACCGCCGCCTACCCCGACGTGGAGGTCCACGGCCGCTACGCCATCCATGGCACCCACCCCGACGACCCGCACCCCGGCAACAAGACCGGCTATGCGCTGCACCTGCCCGCCGACACACGCTGGCGTGGCTACCCCCTGGCCGAGCTCCCCGCCGAACCGGAGCTGACCCTCGGCGCGGCAGAAGCCGTTGCCGCGATCGAGCACACCCTGCACGGCCCCGACACCAGCCCCGCCGCCATCGACACCACCGGCCCGGTCCAGGGACCGCAACGCCGCCAGCCGGCGCCGCTGCGGGGATACAACCCCGCGCTCATCACCCCGCCCTACCGCGACGCCCGCGTACGAGAAGCGGTCAAGGTAGCGGCACTACTCGCCGTGCACGACGCCGCCGTGCAAGCCCGGCCCCGCTGGACAGGAGCACCGGCCCAGCAGACCCAGCCAGAACGCACGCACGCCATCGCCGCGTTCGCCGACGACATCCGCGCCTGGATCACGAAGGCTCCCCAGCGCGACCCGGGCCTCAGCGAGGTGCTCGATGCGTTCGTCCGGCGCCGCGACCGTGCCCTGCTCTCCCAGGTCTATGACCAGCTCGTTGTCGCCGGCCTGGACCCCGCCGAACCCGCGCAGCACTGGATCGCACTGCTCCCCACAACCCCGGACCACTCCCTCCCCGACCACGTCGACGCCGGCAGCGCCCACCACGATGGGCCGGCACCTCATGAGCCGCCCAGCTTCCAGACAGCGATGCAGCACCTCAGGAGCGCCGTCGACGCTGCCCGCCGCGGCGTCGCCGCCGATACGCAGGAGCAGACGCGCACACCAGCGGCACCTGCCACTCGGCCCCCGCGGCGAGACACCGGCACACAGGTCGACCCCTTGCAGAACCGACCTGATCAAGACCGGCCCTCCGGCTACGACAGCGGCTACTGAACCGCAACGAGCGCTCGACCAGCCAAAGCGAAAGTGTCGGTGCACCGTGTCACGCTGCGCCAATGAGCTGGATGCAGCGCCGGTACCACGCAGTGACCTGCACCAACGCTCAGTGCGACCCAAGCTGCGTGATCGCCGACCCCACCCGCACCGGGGGGCAGATTTGCCCGCGCGCCGCCGCAACCATCATGTCCCGACCGCTCACACTGATGTCATGAGCACGGAAACCGACCCCCAGGTCGCGGCCCGCTCGTTATGCGCGGGCCGCCCAGTCCTCTCGCGCCTCCGCCGCCACAACCTCGCCGACGACGTCACGTGGATCCTGCCTACGGACCTGCTACCGGACCTGCATGAACTCGAGGGCGTCCCCGTCGTGCACGCCGACGTACCCGGCCCGTTGCTAGCCCACTGGGTTCGCCGACAAGGCGACGTCCGCTGAACTTCGGAACATCGACGACCCCTTCCAAACCCAGTCCGCCAGACCGGCGGTCATCGACAGCAAACCGGAATCGGATTCGGCGCGTCGCGTTCCCTCTGACTGCTCTGATCGGGTAGAAAGTCCCCATGCCGCAACCGCATCGAGGAGACCGAGTCGCGACTCACGTCCGTCTCCCCCGTCCGATGCGCGAGGCCGCCGAGGCCATCGCTCGTCGTGACGGGATCGCCGTAGGCGACGCTGTCACGAAGGTGTTCGGCGAAGCTCTCGGGTTCGCGATCCCCGACTACTGCTTGTCCCCGCGCGAGCGAGCGACGCAGAACGAGTTGGAGCTGCCTCTAGACAAGGCCTCGTAACGAGATCGAGGCGGCCCCCCGGCCAGGGGGCCGCCTCGCTATCGCTCTCGCGCCAGTCGGTCATGCACCCGCCTGACGCCGTAGCCCTGGCGAACCGGGGCCAATCCCCCACCTGCGAAGAAGGGGCGCTTTCGCGTGTCCAGGATACACCCTGGACCGGGCGGCGACCATGACAGACACGGGACGACTTCGTCGTGCCCGACTGCCAGCGGCACCTCAGTGGCGTCTCTGCGACGCCGACCTGTCGTTGCCGGGTACTCGTTTACCGGTCCTACCTCGCACAACTCCTCCCCAACACCTCTCCTCGTCGAGCAACGCGCGTTGTTCGACCAGGTGGTCTCCTCGGTCACCTCGACGGGCTGGGATGGCGTCGCCATTCCAGCCCCCCAGCTGTGCATAAGTTGCCGACGGCGCTCCGGGACTGAGCGGGATACTCCGCTGCGCTCGGTGGTCTGCGGCAGGTGCTGGTTCGCCAGCGGTGGCGAGGCGTCCCCCGCAGAGTTCAACGGATCCGGCTCCTCCGGCGAGCTACAGGAGCCCGGGTCCCTGGGTTTAGCTGAGTCCCTGATCCCCCGTACGGCGCTGGATTGGTATCGAGGGCTGCTGTCCTCCTCTTGGTATCAGCAGGTCCGACGTGACGCTGCCAGCCGGCTCCGTGGCCTGCTCGCCGAGCTAGCTCGGCGAGCCGACTGGGACACCCACACCAGCTGGCCGACCTGGGACCGTCTCCAGCGGTCCAGCGGCTGGCGTCGAAGCTCGACTGCTGCCTGGCTCGCCGAGCTGCAGCGCCAGGGCTGGCTGCTACGCGTCGAGGGAGGGTCCACTCCGCAGTATCGACCCATGGCCCTGCAACATCTGAGCGGGAATCGGGCAGCGGTCTACCAGCTGCGTGTTCCAGCTGTGGAGGCCACAGACAGGGCCATCCCGACGCTGCCTCCGGCCGTAGCACCCGGGCCATTCGTGGCTGCTGCAGAGAGCAGACAGGACACAACTTGGACCCCAACCCACTCACCTAATAATCCTTCTAAGACGAAATCTGTGGTTCCTACGCGCGCGAGCACGCGCATCCACAATCCCCAGGTCAAGCCCCCTTTCCCGGGTTATTACGGCCCTACCGGGCCGGGCCAAGACGAACAGCAGGGCGGCTACTTCGGGAACCGGGTGCCAGTGACCAGAGCGGAGATGCTGGCTGCCGCCACCGAGCTGCGATCTGACCCCGCACTACGGCGACTCACACCTCGCTGGATTCGCGCCATCGTGCGGGGCTGGTGGGAAGCCGGCTGGACTAACAACGACCTGCGCTACGCCCTCGAGTACCGGCCCCGCCAGGACGGCCGCGCCATCCCTGCCCACCGCTGCCCAGCCAGCCAGTTGCGCAGGCCCGACGGCTGGCTACGCCATCGCCTGAGCTGGTGGCGCGACGGACACGGCCCGCTCGTCTCACCCACAGTCGACTCCCGCCAGCGCCGCTCGGCCGCCCTCGTCCGCGGCCACGCCGCCGCCCAACGACTGCCCTACGGCGCCACCGACCTGTCCCCCACCGACCTGCAGATCAGCAGCGACGACCACCGCGCCGCCCGTTCTGCGATTGTCCGTCAGTGGGCCGCCGAGTTCACCGCCCGCCGCAACGCTGTCCGCCCCGCCGCCGAGGTCGCCACAGTCGAAAGCAGCAAGCGCTACTACCGCCGGATCAGCCGCGCACTCGACGAAGGGCGCAGCCGCCGCACAGCCACTCCCCCGCTGCTCGATCCGGCGGATGGTCACGGGGGCGGGCCCGCCTCAAGCGCCTCGCCGGACACCAGCTCACCGCGCAACCACGAGAGCGACGCCCTCGATGAAGGGCGAACCGCTCACGAGCGCGCGCTCGCCCGGGCACGGGCCGAACGCACCTCCCGGCCTCTCCCACGCGCTCACCGGAGGCTCCGATGACTGCCATGTCCGCGCGTTATGACAAGAGTGGCGACACCGGCGCACCACCTGACACGTTCGACCGTCAGCCCCCGCAGGACCTCACGGCCGAGCAGTCGGTGCTCGGCGGCATGCTGTTGAGCAAGGACGCGATCGCCGACGTCGTGGAGGTCCTGCAGCCGGAGGACTTCTACCGGCCCGCCCACCAGACCGTCTACGAGACGATCCTGGACCTCTACAGCCGTGGCGAGCCCGCGGACGCGGTGACGGTCTCGGCGGAGCTGCAGCGGCGCGGTGAGCTCGTCCGCCTCGGCGGCGCGCCCTACCTGCACACCCTCATCGCGACCGTGCCCACCGCGGCGAACGCGGCGTACTACGCCGAGATCGTCGGCGAGAAGGCGGTCCTGCGGCGGCTGGTCGAGGCCGGCACCCGGATCGTGCAGCTCGGCTACCACGGTGCCGACGGCGGCGACGTCGACGACGCGGTGGACCGGGCCCAGGCCGCGGTCTACGAGGTCACCGAGCGCACCACCACCGAGGACTACACGGTGCTGGAGGAGCTCCTCCAGCCCACGATGGACGAGATCGACGCGATCGCCTCCCGGGGCGGCCAGTCCACGGGTGTGCCGACCGGCTTCGCCGACCTCGACCAGGTCACCAACGGTCTGCACCCGGGCCAGATGGTCGTCGTCGCGGCCCGGCCGGGTCTGGGCAAGTCGACCCTGGGTCTGGACTTCGCCCGCTCCTGCTCCATCAAGAACGGCATGACCAGCGCGTTCTTCTCGCTGGAGATGAGCAAGTCCGAGATCGTCATGCGCCTGCTGTCCGCCGAGGCCCGGATCCGGCTGGCCGACATGCGCGCCGGCCGGATGTCGGACGAGGACTGGACGCGGATGGCGCGGCGGATGTCGGAGATCTCCGAGGCGCCGCTCTACATCGACGACTCGCCGAACCTGACGCTGATGGAGATCCGGGCCAAGGCGCGCCGGATGAAGCAGCGCTACGACCTGAAGCTGATCATCCTGGACTACCTGCAGCTGATGACCTCGGGCCGCAAGGTCGAGTCCCGTCAGCAGGAGGTCTCGGAGTTCTCCCGGCAGATCAAGCTGCTGGCCAAGGAGCTCGAGGTCCCGGTGGTGGCGATGAGCCAGCTGAACCGTGGTCCCGAGCAGCGCACCGACAAGCGGCCGATGCTGTCCGACCTGCGTGAGTCCGGCTCGATCGAGCAGGACGCGGACATGGTGGTGCTGCTGCACCGCCCCGACGCGTTCGAGCAGGACGATCCACGCGCCGGTGAGGCCGACCTGATCCTGGCCAAGCACCGTAACGGCCCGACCACGACGATCACCGTCGCCCACCAGCTGCACTACAGCAGGTTCTCCGACCTCGCCCACGGCTGAGGCTCGGCCGATGGTGATAACCCGGTTATCGCTCCACCGCGTACGGCGCGACGATAACCGGGTTATCACCTCAGTGTCGGAGCGCTGTCAGTGCATCGATCAGAGCCTGCAGTCCGTCGTCGTCGAGCTGTCGACGCAGGCGGCGCGCGATCTTGTCGACGTCGACCGCCGCATCCCGATCGGGCTGGTCCGCCGCTGGAGCGGGAGAAGGCGAGTCGTTCGCGGGCTGGTCCGGCGACTCAGTGCTGGAAGGTCGAGCGCGCTCCCCCTCCGTCGACTGACCACGCAACGCCTCCAGCTTCTCCGCCTGTTCTTCCGGCGATGCCGAGGCCACGGTTCGAGCTTCCTTCACCGATATCTCGCCGATGCGGAGTTTCTCCTGCAGGTCAGGGGTGAGCTTGAGCAGCGACAGCCGCTGCGAAACCCAGGCCTGAGTCTTCGCCACCCGCTTCGCCGCCGTGCGCTGCGAGCCATGTCGTTCCACGAGACCTTGAAGCTCGCGGGCCTCCAGCAGCGGGGGAAGGTCTTGACGGTGGATGTTCTCGACCAGCGTGGCTTCTGCCAGCATCGGGTCCGCTCCCCCGAGTCGGTCCTCGATCGAGGCGACGAGGTGAGGCAGCTCCGCCAAGCGGGCCCCCGCGAGCCGGCGGTTTCCGATGAGGACCACCCACGCCGCGCTCCCGATCTGATCCGCATCCTCCGGGTAGTGAGCGAGGTAGACATCCCGAGCGACCACCGTCGCTGGCTGCAGCTGCCCGTGCTCCCGGAGGCTGTCGGCGAGCTCCTGAATCGCGGGGTCGTCGTCGTACCCGTAGCGAGGGTTGCGCGGATTGTGGGCCAGGTCGGAAAGCGGGATGCGGCGCTGGGACACGCCGGGATCCGGTGTTGTCTGGAGCGAGGCCTGCGCGGCGAAGACGTCGGAGCCGAAGGACACCCGCCCGCGCTTGCGCTTCTTCGTCGACGACCCGACTGCGGAGTCCGCGCTGCTCGCGGCCGCCTCGCTCATCGGGTGCGCCCGTAGCCGAGTTCGAGCGCCAGCCGCAGGATGTCCTGCTGGGCCTCCAAGGCCACACGGCTCTTGGCGTACTGGGTGCAGACGACACCCTCTGCTGCCGCCCGACTGTGGATCTTGTAACGACGAATGACCGAGTTCGCGAGCGGCCAGTTCTTCTTGCGGGCGAAGGTCAGGGTGTCGTCGAGATCGACCCGGCCGTCGCGTGGATCCCAGAGATTCACGACCACGGTGTAGGGGACTCCCAGGGGCTCGATGACCTGGGTGATGGTCGTGTCGGCAGGTACGAAGGTGAGCGGCTCTGTCGTGATCGGGACGATCGCGTCGTCGGCGCTCTTCAGGACCGACCGGAGAATGTGCTCATTCTCCAGGCTGCCCGGGGTGTCCACGAACACGTGCGAGAAGTCGGCGTCTCGCAACCTCTCCAGATCACTGGGGCTGTCGGTCTCGGTGTAGGCGAATGGGATGTCATCGCCGACCCTGCTTGCCCACCAGTCCATGGATCGCTGCGGGTCGGTGCCTACGACCAGGACGGATGGATCGTCTCCTCCGAGCACCTGGTCGACGACAGCAGCGAGGTTGACGGTGATCGTGGTCTTGCCGACGCCGCCCTTCTGGCAGCACACAGCATGAACTCTGGCCAAGATGGCCACCTCTCCGTGGACTTCACGGCCCGGAGTTGGGCCGCTACTTCGGATAAGTCAGAGCAGATGATGCCAGCTGTGGGTCCGTGCTCCGCGGTCATCCCCCGGCGTGTGCGGTTCCGAGTCAGGGCCGCGCGATAACCGGGTTATCGCCGTCAGCGCGCCGTCGATTTGGGAGCTGCGACCTATCGATGTTGGCGCTACCGGACCGGGAGCGCTGCTTGGGTTCGAGGGCGCCGAAGAAGCTTCTCGCCAGCAACGCGCGCCGAGGCCGCGCGAGACGGCGACCACCCAACGACGCTGCAGCGGGGGAGCGGGGACCGATAACCCGGTTATCGCTCACGCAGCGACGGCGGCTTCAGTCGTCGGCCTGGAATACACCCTGCGCGACCAGCCACTTTCGCCAGTAATCGACCCGATCGGGGTCGGCCGCGAACCCTTCGGGCCAGCCGTCGGTCGCGATCTGGCGCAGGACATCCCGGACTCGGCTGCGCCCAACACGAGCGCGGGAGGAGACCTTCCGCAAGTGCGGGTCCACGACGGCGTTCATTGCGCGCGCGGTGTCGCCCAACGTGAAGTGCACCGGCCGGTAGGCGACCAGGACCTCATGTCCGCGCTCGTCTGGCCTGGCGACCAGCGAACTCTCGCGCATCCCTGCCCTCCTCACCTCGGCCCGGTACCGAGAACTGTACCGATGTCGGCGCTCTGACTGAGCACTTGCAGTGAGTGTGTCCTCCGCGGAGGTGGGCTACTACGTGTCCAAGCTGCCGGGTGAGGCCCCGGCTGAGAGTGTCCGCGCCGGTGCAGCAGGCGCCGTCACGCCAGCGTCCTTCGGCCGGATAGACCCAGCCGGACCAGCGCATCTCTGACGCTGGCCCCGGCCGTGGGGCCGAAGGGACGGCTTTGGTGCGAGGGACCGAGAATCATCGGTTGACGAGGTGGTGTCGCGCATCGCCGCGAGGCGTGGTCACCGCGTTCGGGCGCAGCTATCCCGGCCCCGCGCGCCCGGCGTGTCATTGCGGTTGCGTCCTCGGTGGCGAGAGATCCGTTCGAGTCCCTACAGACGACCTCTGACCAGCTGGAACGCCCTCGGTTGCGGGGTCGCCGCGCGGACCTGATCGCCGAGGCGAAGTTCTACTATCAGGTCCGGACTCAATGTGCGGCTGACCAGCGACTACGTATTCTCCGGTGGCAGCGGGAGGAGTCGGCAACGACAGCTCAGTCAGCCCCACTGAGAGTGAGCTATGCCCGATATGCGAGTTCGGCGCTGTCTGCGGGCGCTACCGAGTAGACGACCTGCAGGATATGCGCTGGTCAGCGTCGTGGTGGCGAGCCACTTCGAGTGCGTGCCAGGCGGTCGGAGCCGAGTATCGCCTCGTCCGGTGCTCCAGAGCACCGTTTGACGATCCGGCGCGGCTCGAGGCGCTCAACGACTCGGAAGTGGTGGGCCTGTGGCCCCGGTCTTATCGATGCGGGAGCGTCGCAACCTGGGGGCGGGGTGACCGAGCACGTGGCTGCCCGACGGCCGGCCTCGCGCGTACGCGTGTGTCGCGTGGGCGTCACTCCGCGCGCCGGGCTAGGTCTCAGAGAAACTCCCGGCTCGAGCGGGACGGCGGTGGTCTTCGTCCACCGACCCTCGGCGAAGGTGGCGGGGCGAGCTGTGGGGGTGGCGCCGGCCCTGGAGGTCGTGAAGACCCGGCGCCCACACCCGGAGAACCTTGCGGACCGTGATTCCCAGAGGCGAGCTCGGCGCGGCCCGTCGAGCCCGTGAGTCCCGCGACCCGCCCCAGGATCGAGACGCCCTCGCCCGGCTGACCCCCGCGCCCTGGCGGGGCCGGGGCGCGGTGGCAACGAGCGTAGGAAGCACCTGTGCTCGCGCTCAGTGCCCCCCAGGACTTGAGAGCCGGGGCGCGCGCTGTCGCCTGCGTCGTGGGCACTCGACATCCCTCACTCGCCACAGCCGCGGCATCCGGCCATACCGAGACCGGCCGGCGTGGGTCCGTTTGCCTCAGGAGCTGCACGAGGTCCGGGAGTAGACCGCCGAGCAACGAGCAGACCGTGCCACGGCGGAAAGCGGCCAGGCGCGCTCGCGGTCGACGTCGCCGACGAGGCGGTCCGCGGCGGCGGCGCGTCCGTTGCACACACACCGAGCACCGAGCCGCTCCCCAGGGCGCCGGGAAATTTCCTCGCGACCTCTTACTGCGGTGGCGGGCCCGGACAACGCGACGTACGCGTGCGCGTGCGAGGCCAGAAAATTTCCACGCCTTCTAAGCTCGCCGACGGGCTCGGACCCGTTCTGTCCGACACCGTTGCCAGCCCGACTAGTCGCACTTAGTCTTCGAGGTACTAGGATCGCGGCTCAACGGGAAGGCGAACTCATGAGCATGCAGCTGCTCGCCGGGACGATGGAGTGCCGCAACGGCAACTGTCCGACCGCATGGCTGACCGAGCGGGGGGCGGTGATCGTGCAGGGCTACATCGCGTCCGCTCGGACGGTGCGGGTGCCGCGCGACATCGTCGAACGCGCCGCGCGCGAACTGCAGATGCACGGCCTGTCCGTCGGTGCCGTGCCGGCGCCGCGGTCCGAGACCATCCGAGCGGCGGGGGAGTGGTTCGTGGTGTCCGGCACCCCGACGACGCTGGTGTGCCCCAAGGGAGAACGCGCCCACGAGATCCTGGTGAGCGACGTGCTCACGGCCGTCGACGAAGCGACGAGGGAGGCCGTATGACCCCCGAAGACCTGGACGAGCTCTACCGCACCTACGAGCACTCCGCGTTCCGGCTGGAATGCCGCGACGTCTACGCAATCCCCGGCGAGGACCCGGACTTCGACGCCTTCCTCGCCGACAAGCCGTTCCCCGCGCGCACGGTCGACAACGACGACTGGCTGGCCAACGTCCACGCCCAGGTCGGCCGGGGCAAGTACTTCGGCCGGGTCCGGCTGCTCGGCCACCCGGTCACCGACTACACACGGTTCCAGCTGCTCTGCTACCCCCGGGAGAACATCCGCGCCGGCGAGGAAGTCCGCATTCTGGACCGACACTGGCTCAGCACGGGCGACGACGCCTGGACTCGGCAGGACTTCTGGATGTTCGACGAGCGGATCGTGGTGCTGCAGCACTTCGATGACGAAGGGAACTTCCTCGGCGTCTCTCAAGCCAGCGATCCCGCCCCCTACATCGCCATCCGTCGGCGCGCGGTCGAGCTGTCCGTCCCGTTCGACGACTACCGGCTGGTCCCGGCCCCACGATCGGGTGCCGAGACCCCTGAGCGCGCTGCGAGCTAACCCCCTTGACCCACGCCGACATCCACCCACAGCACCAGCGCCTGGCGGCGCGCTTGAAGGAGCTCCGCCAGGCCGCCGGGCTCTCGGCTGCGGCCCTGGGTGAGCAGCTCGGCTGGTCGCAGAGCAAGACCTCCAAGATGGAGAACGGCCACTCCGCCCTCGTACTTGCCGACATCGAGCAGTGGCTCGACACGGTCCACGCCGACGAGGACGTCCGTGCAGAGCTGCGCGCACTCGCCCAGGAGGCGGGGACCCGGGTACGGCCGTGGCGCAACAGTAACCGCCCCGACGGGCCCAGCCAGCAGGACGCCAGGGCTCGGCGTGACGCAACGACCAGCGGGATCGGGGTGTATCAGTCCGAGGTCGTTCCCGGGCTGTTGCAGACCCCGGACTACGCGCGCAGACTGCGCGAGATCCACAGCCTGCTCCCCGCCGCGGAGATCCCCGCCTCGGTGCTGTCGCTGATGAACCGTCAGACAGTCCTGTTCGACGAGTCCAAGCAGTTCGACCTGGTCATGACCGAGACCGCGCTGCGATGGCGTCCCGGCCCAGCCTCCGTGATGCTCGCTCAGCTCGACCGCATCGCCGCGCTGGCCAGCCTCCCCAACGTGCGCATCGGTGTGCTCTCCCGCGAGACGCAGGAGCGTGCCGAGGTCCGCCCCCTGCACTCCTTCGTACTCCTGCGCTACGACGACGCACCCACGACCGTCGAGATCGAGACACTCACCGCCGAGCAGGAAGTGACCGATCCAGCCGACGTCAAGCTCTACGAGCAGTTCCTCGCCGAGCAACAGCGGTCCGCAGAGCACGGACCCGCTCTACTCGCCCTGCTCGACCGCCTCCGCGCCGACCTCTCCTTGAGCACTCCAGGCTAGTCGCACGAAGACTAAGGCCCGCGATCAGCAAATTAGCTGGGCGCGGGCCATTTCTGTGCGCGCAGAGTTAGTCGCGGAAACCTCGGGCTAGACTCGCGACTAGTCACGGACTAGTCTGGAAGTAGAGATGCCCCGGCGGGTGCGACCGCCGAGGCATCTGAGCAGACAACCGGACTGATCCCCCATCACGAGGAAGCCAGGCGCCCATGAAGACCGTACCCAGAAGCGTCGACTCTCAGGCGGTGCCCGGCCGTCTGCCGTGTGCCGATACCGACGTGATCGAGCTGTTCTTCCCCGTCGGCACCGCTGGGCCGGCCCTGCAGCAGATCGCCGAGGCCAAGACCATCTGCCGTCACTGCCCGGTGCTCCAGGCCTGCCGGGCCGAGGCGCTGGCTCGGCCCGGCGCATTCACCCACGGCGTCGTGGGTGGACTCAGCGAGGACGAGCGGAACGCGCTGCTGCGGCGTCGCGCGGCACGACGAGCGGGGATCCGATGAGCGCCCCGACCAGCAACGGCCACCGTCCGACGCCGCCGTCCACTCTCTCGGCCGAGCAGTGGGGGAGCGAGCTCATCCCCTCCGGCACCACGCGTGAGGACGACCCGGTCGAAGAAAGCGTCGCCGACACCGACGAGGTCCGGGCGCTGGCTCGCCAGGTTCACCAGGCTCGAGGCCTCGTCGCCCTCCAGGACGACCCGGCCCTGCACGAAGCACTGTCCGAGCGAGAGCGGCGAGCTGACCGCAAGGTCACCGAGCGGATCCGCAGTGCCCGGCGGGCCGAGCGGCGCCGGACCGCGCTCGCCGAGGTCGCCGGCACCCGACGCGACAGGCAGGAAGCTCGCTGGGTCGGCAGGGCACGGACCAGCAAGGAACGCCTGCTCAACCCCAACCGGCGCCTCGCCGCGACCTATCGCCGCTACGTCGCGCTGTCCTGCGTACCTCCAACCCTCATCGGTTTCGGAGTGGTATTCATGTCGGCGACCGTGCACGACGGTGTCGTCGGCATGGACGGGCCGTGGGTGGGTTACCTGATCGAGCCGATGGCGTCGGTGCTGCTGGTCGTCAGCCTCCTGATCGGCTTCACCGCAGTACAGAACAGCCGGCAGGTCCCCCGAGGCCTCTACGTCCTCGACGGCGGCCTCGCGCTGGCCTCGCTGGTGTTGACGGTCGTCCCGTGGGGTCTGCGTTACGGCTTCGACGCGGGGTCGACTATGGCCCACACCCTGCCGTCACTGCTGGTCGTTGCGGCGGTGGTCGTTCAGCATCTGCTGCACTCGGTGTTCCGGCCGATCTTCGCCGAGCTCTACGAGGAGCTGCAGCCCTCGCGGCTGACCGACCAGACCGCCGACACCGTCGTGCTCTACGAGCGGACCCGTCGCGCGATCGACGACCAGCAGATTCCACTCTCTGCCTCTGGAGCACCGTCGCGAGAGGCGATCCGCAAGCGGTTCGGCGTGGGCAAGGTCCGCTCCCAGCTCGCCGGCGACGCCTACGAGCTCGTCCAGCAAACCCTCGACCCGCGGTAGCGCCAACCATGCGCCCGGGCCGCCGGCCCGGGGCGCTACCGCCGCAAGTCCTCTCCCCGGCGCCGCACCCCCAGGCGCCGGGGAGGGGACCCCTCCGATCTCCAGGAGCGCACCTCATGTCCGACCGGATCACAATCACGCTGGTCACAGGCTCCGAACGCCACCGGACCAGCGAGCCGATCGACGCCCCCGTCGACGACCCGCACCAGATCTGGGCGCACGTGCTCGAGCTCGCCGACCGGATCGGCGGCCTGGCCCGCCATGCCTACCTCGCCGAGATCGCCGTCGCCGAGACCGGCCTGCCGCTCTACGACCTGCGGTGCCTGGGATGAGCGGGCACCGCAGAAGCAACGCGGCCGCGGCCGGCGAGTTGCCACCCACGCTGCGTCGCTCCCGCCCGGACCGCCGCCGCGCCGCGCTCGCCACCCGATTCGCCAAGACCACCACCGACATCGAACGAGCCGTGTGCGCCTTCGACTACTTCCGAGGTGCCGCCAGCCGGCGCCACCCCCGGCCTGACGCCGCCGCCGAACTCGTCGCCGCCGTGATTGGCCAGCTCATCGAAGCGGGCGACCACCTTCTGCGCATGCAGGCACGAGAGCCCCTCAGCCCGAGGAAGGACACCGCATGAGCGAGCACGACGCCGCCCTCGACACCGCGGCGCCCGACTCGGGCCAACAGGAGACCCCGGCCCTGCCCAGCCCGCGTGTCACTGCGGCCACCCCGGCCGCGAACCCGGACGGCGAGCCGGAGGTCGAGGTCGACCGACCGCGTGCCGGGTGGCCAACCGTGCCCGATCGGCGCCAGGGAGCCCTGCACGCGGTCACCACCGCGGCGGCCGAGCTGCGTTTCGTGCACGAGCAGCCGGCCAGCCTGAAGCAGAGCCTCGCCCTGGCCCGTCAGGGCGCCTGGACGACCACCCGGACCGGCCCGCTGCGCCGCGCCGCGGTCGTCCACGTCTGGTGCATCCAGGCGCCCGTCCTGGTCATCGGCGCCCTGATCGCCTGGGCCGCCCGGACCCCGGGTCGCCTCTGGACGGTCGCCTTCCTACTGCTGAACGTCGCGACCGCGCTCGACCAGATCCCGGTTGTCCGCCTGCTCATACCCGAGTTCCTGACCTGGCCCTACTGGCCGCCCTTCTGCTGGATCAACTGAGGAGTCCGACATGAACGCTGCAGCCTTCGCCGGCACCGGCAGCATCGCCGCACTGGCCCTGCTGTTCGGCCTCTGGCTCTACTACCACGACGACATGCGCAAGACCACGAGCCTGCTCTTCCTAATTGCCGGGACCGGCCTCGGCGGCCTCATCGGCGCGCTCATCGCCCAGGCCTACGGCGTAGCGGCCAACGCCACCCCCCTGGCGACCCGCCTGCTCGGCTTCGGCGGCGCGGTCATCCTCGGCGGGATCGCCATCGTGATGACCCTCGAGGTCGTGATCAAGGGGATCTTCCCGAAGACGGCCAGGCCCAACCGCATCCATCCCTGGCTCGCGCTCGCGGCGCCGACCATCGGTCTCGCCAGTGGGGTGCCGATCCTCTACGGCCTCTACCGCCTGGTCGCCACCGGCATGGGCAACGCCGGATCCATCGCCCAGCAGTGGTTCGTGGGGTGATCGACGATGGAAACGCTCGTGCTGGTCGCGCTCATCACCTGGGGACTCGCCCGCTACGCAGGCACCGAGCTCATCGCCACCGCCCGCGGCACCGAACCACCGCGCCTGCGCGACCGCCAGCGCCGCGCCGAACGCGCCCACGAGCGCCGGATGGCCCGGGAAACCCGCCGCACCGGCCCCAGCGTCGGCGACGCACTGGCCCAACGCATCGCCGATCGCATCGCCCATCCCCGCGGCCCTCGCTCGCCCGGGCCCGCCCGGGCAGCGATGGGGGAGTGGTGGTCCGACGCCTGGGGCTACGCCACCGAGCGACGCCGTGAACGCCACCAGCGCCACGCCGACGGCGACCTGCTGCGACAGCGCCTGGCCCGCAACCTCCGCCAGCGATTCGGCGACACAACCGACCCGCACTGGCGACCGCGGCCGACCACCGCCCAACGCCCACCCCATCGCACGGACAACGCCGACCCGGTCGTCATCGACGCCGAGCCGACCCCAGCCCCGCCCACCGACCACACCAAACCCGCACCGGTCGAGGAGACCCCGACCGACGGCCCCCCGGAGGACCCCGAAAAGCCCAACCAGCACGAACCCGACCACACCCAGCAGCCCGAAGCCATCCACACCGAGCCCGACACCGAGCCCGAGCCGCGGTCCGCGGCCGAACACCAGTCCACCGCCACGATCCACCCCATCCGGAAGGACATCCCGATGACCGGCGCCAACCCGAACCTGACCAGCGGCGAGACCCTCGATCCCGGCAGTGCCAACCACTTCTGCGAGCAGATGCAGAACGTCGGTCAGCGACTTCTGACCGAGCTCGATCAGTCCGTCGCCTCCCTGACGCAGGCAGGCGTCAGCGGCGAACCCATCCGCCTGCTCGAGCAGATGCGCGAGAACGCCCAGCTGTTCACCAGCTCCGCCGGTGAGGCCAAGACCCACTTCGGCCGGCACCTCAACACCCAGGACCAGGTGCTCAGCGACGACACCCTCGCCGGAACCGTCAACGGCACCTACATCGGCACTCGCTCCTAGCCCGACAGCCCCGCCCCCAGGACTGACCCCGGTCGCTGGGCACCCGCGTCGCGGCGGAGCGGTGGCACTCCGACAAGCACTCCAGCACCACAACGACGAAGGGACTTGCGATGCCCAGGCAGCAGAGCGTCGCCGGCACCAACCTCACCCCAGAGGTCCTGGCCCGCGCCCTGCAGCGCCTGGTCGACGAGGACACCAGCCCGGCCACTCCCTCCGCCGAGCTCGCCGTGCGCCAGCCCACCACTGTGCTGCGCAAGGAGACGCCCCGGCGGTCGGCGATCAGCGATCACCACGATCACATCCGAGCTGAGAACGCCGCCCGCCGTGCCCCCTACCTGGCGACCTCCGCCACGGCCGCCGCCGGCTACCTCGGCTGGGGTCTGACCGAACTCGTCGGCCTCGCCGCCGGCCCCGGCGCCGAGCTGGCCACGACCACCGGCATCGGTCTCACCTCCCTCGGAGCGATCGCCGGTGCTCGCGCCCTGCTCCACAGCCGCATCCCGGCCTTCTGGCGCCGGCAGTCCTGGGCCGCGGGCGCAGGCACCGCGGCCTGGATCACCGCCGCCTCTGCCGTCGGCCCCGCCAACTGGACGATGACGGCGCTGCTCGCCGGAGGCGCTGCCGCGACCTGGGCCAGCTGGATGAAGCAGCACAGCATCCCCGACGTCGACCTCAACGCTCCCCAGCTGCCCGAGGCGAGCGACGAGACCACCAGCGGTGACTACGGCGACACGCTGGCCCAGCGCTGGTCCGAGAGCGTCAGCCGCCGCGGCAAGGCACTGCCCGGATCCATGCTCACCGACCGCGTCGATCTCAGCCGCGCCATCCGCTGGACCGTGCGCACCCCGGCCGGCGACGCCTCTTTCGACGACGTGTTCGGCCGCCGCCCCCGCATCGCTGGCGCGCTCG
This sequence comes from Pseudonocardia sp. ICBG1034, assembly GCF_020131375.1. NCBI lineage: Bacteria > Bacillati > Actinomycetota > Actinomycetes > Pseudonocardiales > Pseudonocardiaceae > Pseudonocardia > Pseudonocardia sp. ICBG1034. The sequence continues at coordinate 3,625 of NZ_JAHLEK010000010.1, read as the reverse complement.
GCGTCTCGGCGAAGAACTTGATCATCGAACCGCACGAGGACAACGAAGCCTGGGCCTACCTGACCGTCATCGTGCGCGACTTGCTCTCCGGCGGCATCCCCTACCGAGGCCCGCGCTACGACAACGGCGTCATCCCCCTCGGCCCGTTCGCAGACGGCGAGGGCGACATGCAGTTCTACGCCGTCGAGGACATCGGCGTGCGCAACGGCCTGGTCACCGGTGAGCCAGGATCGGGAAAGTCAGCCTGCCTCGAGGCGATCGGGCTCGGTATCAAGCAGAGCGCTGTCTGGCACCTGCTGTTCGGCGACGGCGACCCCGACGGAGGGTCCAGCCCCGTACTCAACGACATCAGCGACTGGGCCGAGGCCGGGCCCCGCCAGGTGCTCGCCCAGCTCGAAGCCATCGAGGCCGCCCTCGAGATCCGCAGCCTGCTCAAGTCCACCCTCACCGAGGGCCCCGACGGCCCGGTTCGAATCACCGACCCCTCGCAGCAAAGCCCCCTGCGTAAGCTGCTGCCCAGCACCACCATCCCCGGCCTGATGTGGATCATCGACGAGCTGCAGCGGCTCAGCACCGACGCCTGGCTCGCATCGCAGGATTTCATCCCGCGCCTCGAACGTGTCGTGCGGATCGGCCGCAAGTACGGCGTCGCCGTGGTCGTCGGGACCCAGTCCCTGCTCGCTGGCGACTACGGCAACAGCACCGTGCTGCGTGGCTACCTGATGGCCCGCAACCTGTTCGCCTTCCGCAACATGAACCGCAGCGAGAACGCGGTGGTCGGCGGGATGGCCGTCACCCCAGGGTCTCTGCCTCCTGGAGGTGGCTACTGCTTCGCCATCGCCGGTGGCCGCTTGTCGATGGGCCGCGTCGCCTGGGCTCCCGACCTGGGGGAATGGGCCACAGCTCTCCCGTCATGCGCGCTCGACGAGAACACCGCCCTGGCCATGCGCGACTTCCAGCCCGCGATCGAGCAGAGCCCGGGCGCCCGCTTTGCCGCGCAGGTCGAGAAGCTCCACGCCTGGCGGCGCCGGAAGGAGTCCGGCGAACCCGTCGACGTCCCTGCCACGACCGTAGGCGACGCCGTTGAGGCCGCTCTGCCGGCGTTCATGCAAGGACTCCAGATCCCGTCCGCGCTCAGTGCGCAGAACGTCGTCGCGCTGCGCCCACGACCGACCAGCTCGCCGGCTCCCGACGGCCCGCAGGCCGCCCCGGACATCGAAGGGCTCCCCGCCAGCCAACAGGAGGTTCTACGCGCGCTCCAGGCCGGTTGTCGCCGCACTGGCGAGATCGTCGCCGCGACCGGTCTCAAGGCACCCGCCGTGTCCAAGTCGCTCGGCGCGCTCGCCGAGATGGGCGTCGCCCACAAGATCGCTCACGGGCAGTGGGAACCGGCCGGGACTGAAAGCCAGACCGGATGAAAGGCGCACCGACACCACTCGCTAATTGGTACGGTACTTGGTACTGTACTGGCTAATTGACGTCGTCATCACACGAGGCGGCCCGAGCGCTCACCTTCCACAGATCCCGCCCGGGCCGCTCCGACCTCATCGATCGGAGAACGAAGTGTCTCAGCTGTCCGCCCCCAGCCCGGGGAGCGCCACGGCCTCCTCGCAGCGCCCGGGCCTCGCCTACGTCCCGGAGGACTTCGACCACCTGTTGCTGGCACTCCTCAGCGAACCCCCGCCCTCCGAGCCGGACTGGCGGGAGCACGGACTGTGCGCCCAGACCGACCCCGACGCCTTCTTCCCCGAGAAGGGGGGATCCAGCCGGGACGCGAAGCGCGTCTGTGATCGCTGCGAGGTCCGGGACGACTGCCTCACCTACGCCATCGAGCACGACGAGCGATTCGGCATCTGGGGCGGCGCGTCCGAGAGGGAGCGGCGCCAGATCCGCCGCGAGCAGCAGTTGGAGGGGCCCCGATGACCGACACTCAGCCCGACCGCGGCGGTGTCGGTCTCAACAAGATCTGTACCCAGGTCATCGGGCGCATCTACCAGCTCCAGCTGGCCCCCGAGCCCGGCATTCGTGAGCTGCCGGTCCACGTCGAGATGACCTACCGCCGCAGCCGCCCCTTCGAGCTGGAGGTGCGATTCCGGACCTGCGGTGACACCACGAGCGTGACCTGGTGCATCGGCCGGGAGCTGCTCTCGGCCGGGCTCACCGGGGCGTCGTCCGAGGTGGACGACGCCGCTCAGCACCTTGCCCGCGACGTCCAGATCAGTACCCACGCTCTATCGCGGCACGACTGGACACTCATCACCCTCCGATCACCCAGCGGAACAGCCGAGATCGGCCTACCCAGCCACGAGCTCATCGAGTTCATCGACCGCACGGAAGACGTCGTGGCCGCTGGTATGGAAGGACCACTCGTTGCCGAGGCTGACCTCGCGGCCCTGTTTGACGAGCCAGGTCCGGTCTGGTGAGCAGACTGGCTGATCACTCGGCCGTGATCACACAGCTCGGCCCCTCCCGGACCGGGCCTGTCGGGGACTCGGCGCGAGCGCGGCGGTGCTGGTCCGGCTGACCTGTCGTGCCATCACCCACCGGGGTGGGCCCGGCGCCCGCCGAGCCCACCCCGTCACCCGACGACAAGCGCCAGCCCGGCCGGGCCAGCGCACGACGTCCGCAGGAACCCCGCGGACAGCCCACCCCGAGCCCGTCCCGTCCGATCGTCCTAGGAGAGCCGTGATACCCACCGCCGCCGTCCTCACCGACACCAGCGACAGCGCTAGTGCTACCTCCGCCGGGCGGGACAACGCGGCGCGGTCGTACGGATGGTGCCCGTCCTGCGGGGACTGGTTCTCCCACTGCAGGTCGTGCTCTGCATGCCCGAAGGGCGGCACACACACGACGAACTGTCCGAACGCGTCCCGGACCCGCTGCTGACCGGTCCCCGACCCTCCGCACGGTGCACCCCCGCGCGCAACTCCGTCGCTGATGTGCGCCTCTTCCTCGGTCCGCACGGCACCGACCCAGACCCCAGCAGCCAGCCCAACGTGACCATCGATCCCCGCCCCGGGACGGAGATGGGCTTGGCCACTGTGACCGGTCCTTGCCGCTGCGCCCGATCGGCCTGCACCCGCGCCGCCCGGGTGGGACGAGCTCGCTGCGCTCGTCGGCCTGGCGGCCGATCCCACACCGCTCGGGCGAGCTGGTCCGCCCGACCGGTCAGCCGGACCGGTCCCGGACGTGGCGCCCACCCCGACCGGGGCCGGCAAACGATGAGCACGGAGGTCAACATGGCAGCGAAGTCTTCTCCCGGAGATGGTTCCCACGGCCGCGGGATTCGCGGCGACAACCTCGCCGTGAGCACCCCGTCGCGGGTCTACACGCTGGTTCGCGCTCTGCTGTTCGGGGCGCGGTAACGATGAGCGAGGCGTTCTCCACCGAGGTCGGCCCCTGGCTACGCGGATGCGCCCAGCCCACGGTCGACCTCGACGCGGTGGCCCTGCTGTTTGCGCCGCCGGTGCTCTACGGCGAGTTCTATCCGTGGGAGGGCGCCTCGTTGGCTGCGCCCCCGGCCGGCACTGCCGGCCGGGGGCCGGCCTGGCCCCGGCCTTCGGCCGTGCCGTCGCCCGAGCCTGCGACGACGCCGCGGTGATCGGAGTGAGTTTCTCGGGTGGCA
>NZ_JAHLEK010000009.1:0-9723 GCF_020131375.1 Pseudonocardia sp. ICBG1034 | reverse complement strand
GCAGGCCTACGTCTGGTCCAAGCTGAACCTGTCCCAGATGGGCCGGGCCGACTACTCCGACGCGCTGACCATGACCGGTGAGAAGAGTCCGATGGGCCTGCTGTGGGGGCTCATGGCCTACTCCCCGGTGATCCAGTTCCTCGCCGGGTTCGCCGAGCTCGTCGTCGTGCTGCTGCTGGTGTTCCGGCGTACGGCGTGGATCGGCGGCCTGCTCGGGACCGTCGCGCTCGGCACCGTCTTCCTGCTGAACATGACCTACGACGTGCCGGTCAAGCAGTTCGCCCTCGCCCTGACGGTCGGGTTCGCGCTCGTCGCGGTCCCCGAGCTGCCGCGCGTGGTCCGGTTCCTGGCCGGGCGTCCGACGGCGGCGACCGAGGGGTCCCGCGGCTGCTGCCGTGGCCGCGGGTCCGCCGGGTCACCGGTGCTCGTCCCGGTGCTCGCTCGTCCCGGTGCTCGGGCTGGCCCTGGTCGCCGCGCAGGGCGTGCTGTTCCAGCAGTTCCAGCCCGCACTCCAGCGCAGTGACCTCGCGCTCGCCGGGGTGTACCGGGTGGTGGAGGACCCGACGCCCCGGCCGCGCGGCTCGCCGACGACCGGCGCTGGCAGCACGTCGCCGTCGGGCAGTGGACCTACGTCGGCCCGTCGATCCCGATCCCCGGCTACCCGCAGTCCGGGTCCGCCGGGATCTCGCTCCGGCTCGCCGACAGCACCTTCGTCCGGGGGACGTGGCGGCCCGTGGGGGACCGGACGATCCGGGTCGAGTGGAACCCGCCGCAGTCCGGGGCCGCCCCGATGTTCGAGCCCGCCGCCCGGACTGTCGAACTCACCTGGGCGGTCCGGCCCGACGGCCGGGTCGAGCTGGCCGGGGACGGGCAGCGGCTCGTGCTGGAGAGCGATCCGGAGCTGCGCTTCCTCTACGACCGCGGCTTCTCCTGGGCGGAGGGCAACGGGGCGGCCGTCAACCGCTGAGGCCCTACGCTGGCCCGATGCTTCCGCGGCTGGGACTCGCCGAATGGGTGGTGCTGGCCGTGGCCGGCGAGCGTCCGGTGCACGGTTTCGCCGTCGCCGCGCTCACCGCCGCCGACGGCGAGCTGGGCCGGGTGTGGCAGATCCCGCGCCCGGTCGTGTACCGGGCCATCGGCAGGCTGGTCGACGCCGGCCTGATCACCGCCGAGGCCGTCGAGACGAAGGGCGGTCCGCCCCGCACCCTCTACGCCGCGACCCCCACCGGCCGCGGCCACGTCGACGCCTGGCTGGGCACCCCGGTCCCGCACGTGCGGGACCTGCGCTCGGAGTTCCTGTTGAAGCTGGCGGTGCTGCACCGGCACGGCCGGGATGCGACCGCGCTGGTCGACGCCCAGCGTCGCGAGCTGGCCCCGATCGTCGCGGCGCTGCGGGCCGAGCAGGACCGGGCCGGACGGGCGGGGGACGGCGGCGCCGACGAGTTCGACCGGATGCTGGCCGCCTGGCGGCGCACCTCGGCGGAGGCGGCGCTCGCCTTCCTCGACGAGCTCTGACTTGTGCTCCCGGCACGGATAGCGGATAGTCTCGATATCCGATCAGGAGGTGGTCATGATGGACGTACGCATCGGTGACGCCGAGCGGGAGCGCGCACTGGAACGGCTCGGCAGGCACGTGGGGGACGGGCGGCTCGACCTCGCCGAGTTCTCCACCCGCAGCGAGCAGGTGACCGCGGCGCGCACGGCGTCGGAGCTCGCCGCGGTCGAGGCGGACCTGCCCCGGCTGCCGCGACCCGCCGACCCGGAGCGTGAGCGCCGGGTCCGCCGGACCGTCCTGGCTGCGACCTGGGGGCCGTGGGCACTGACCGCGGTGGTCGTCCTGACGGTCTGGGCCGCCGTCGCGCTCGGCGGGGGCGGGGGCTACTTCTGGCCGATCTGGGTGATCGGGCCGTGGGGTGCGGTGCTCACGCTCGGCACGCTCACCGGTCGCTCGGTCGCCGGTCCGTGCGGGCGGGCGAGAACCGGCGCGGAACGGGTACACCGGGTACATGCCCCGTCGTGACCTGACCTGGATCCCCCGCCTGCTGGGCGCCGCCACCGCCGCCTACGGCGCGGCCGTCGCCGCGAAGCCGGACGTGCTGCTGTCGCCGACGAAGCTGTCCGGTGGCGGCCGGACCCCGTCCGCGGGGACCACGCTGCTCGCGCGGGCGGTCGGCGGACGGGACCTCGCGTCCGGCCTGGCCATGGCGCTGGCTCCGGCCGGCCCCCCGCTCAAGGCCGCCATCGCGGTGCGGGTCGGCGCCGACATCGTCGACCTCGTGGTGCTGGGCTCGCAGCTCCCCGACCGCGACGCCCGGGAGAAGGCGACCATGGTCGCCGCCGGCTGGGGCGCGCTGTGCGCGCTCTCGCTGCTCGCCGCCGACCCGCCGCGCCGGGGGTTGCTCGGGCGCGCATGACAGCCCGCGGGCCGTCCACCATGATCGGGCGATGGCCACGAGCACCGGGGGCGACCCCCACCTGGAACGCGCCTACTCACTGAGCGGCCCGGCCGACGCCCGGGCCCTCTACGACGAGTGGGCCCCCACCTACGACGCCGACCTCACCGGCGAGGCCCAGGGCTACGTCGCGCCCGCGGTCACCGCGGACGCCGTCGTCGCGGCCGCGGGCCCCGGCGGGGAGATCCTCGACGCCGGGTGCGGCACCGGGCTGGTCGGCGTCGCGCTCCGCGAGCGCGGCGCGACCACCGTCGACGGGATCGACCTGTCGGCCGGGATGCTGGAGCGGGCCCGCGCCACCGGCGCCTACCGGGACCTGCGCGAGGCCGACCTCACCGCCGCGCTGGAGTTGCCCGACGACTCCTACGACGTCGTCGTCTGCGTCGGGACGCTCACCCACGCCCACGTCGGGCCCTCGGCGCTGGCGGAGTTCACGCGGGTCGTGCGGCCGGGCGGCTACCTGGTCGCGACCGTCCTCGACGACGTGTGGGAGTCCGGTGGCTACCGTGCCGAGGTCGACCGGCTCGCCGCCGCCGACGTGTTCGAGGCCGTCTCGATCGAGGTCGCGCCCTACCGGTCCGGGCAGCAGGTCGACTGCCGCCTCCTGGTGCTGCGGGTGCGGTAGGCGAGGATGGACCCATGAGCGACGACCGCGGCCCGGTGACCGGGCGCCGGATCCTGACCGTGCTGCTGGTGCTCTCGGCCGCCGTGCACGTCCGGCTCGCGTTCGGCGCCACGGGGCCGGTCCTGGCCGGGCTGGACGGGCTCGTCGCCGCGGCCGCCGTCGTGTCGCTGCTCCTGCTGCTGCGCCGGGCCGACGGCGCGGCGCTGCTCGCCTGTGCCGTCGCCGGCGGGCTCGGTGTCGCGCTGTTCCTCGTGCCCGGGCTCCTCGCCGTCGCGCAGGGGAGGAACTGGACCGCCTGGCTCGATGCGTGGGCGTTCGGCGGTCTGCTGCTCGACGCGATGGTCGTGCGGATCGCGGTGTTCACCCTGCGCCGGGCCGAGGGCGCGCCGCGCCGCTGATGCCGGTGGAACATCTCCGGATCGAAAGCATCGGCCTGCTCGCTGTCGGTTCCGTGATCGTGAGAATGCGCTTCTGAGCTGCGACGACGTATCCCGTCGTTATCTCCGTGTGATACGTCACCGGTCGTCCGCTTGACCTGATCTCGGCCGGTCGGCGACCTTCGTGGTCGCTCCGGTCCACACGGGCCGGGGCATGCACCGAAGTGCCGGAACCGCCACGCCACCACGGCCCCGTCCCGCGGTCCCCGGCCAGTCGACCTGCACGGACCGAGACGGGGCCGCGGGCCGCGAGTCCCCTCGCGACGACACCGGCACAGCGCTCCCCGCGCGACCGGCCCGCCCGGAAAGCCGTGGGTCCGGACCTCAGGTGATCACACAATGAGCAGCACGCGCATGTCCATCCGTGGGCGTTTCGTCGGAACTCTCGTCGCCGGTGTCCTGGCGTTCGGCGCTCCGCTCGCCCTCGCCGGGCCCGCGACGGCCGCCCCCGAGACCTCCGCCGCGGTCGCCCCCGCCGCCGTCGCGGTCCCCACGCAGTCCGTCGCGACCTCGACGTGGGACAAGCTCGCCCAGTGCGAGTCCAGCGGGAACTGGAACACCAACACCGGCAACGGCTTCTCCGGCGGCCTGCAGTTCACGCCGTCCACCTGGAAGGCCTTCGGTGGGTCGGGCAAGGCGCACAAGGCCAGCAAGTCCGAGCAGATCCGCGTCGCCGAGAACGTCCTGGACGCCCAGGGCTGGAAGGCGTGGCCGGCCTGCTCCAAGAAGCTGGGTCTGCGGTAGTCCGCGGCACGTACGGCGGCCGGTGACCCGGGCGGGTCACCGGCCGCCGTCGTGTGTCAGTAGCTGCGGGGCAGCCCGAGCACGTGCTCGGCGACGTGGTTGAGCACCATCTCCTGCGGCAGCGGTGCCAGGCGCATCAGGCGGGCCTCGGTGAAGTAGCGGCTCACGTCGTACTCGGTGGCGTAGCCGAACCCGCCGAGGGTCTGCACCGCCCGGTCCGCGGCGAAGAACGCGGCCTCGGCGGCCAGGAACTTCGCGGTGTTGGCCTGCTCGCCGCACGGCTCGCCCGCGTCGTAGCGGGCCGCGGCGTCGGCGATCACCAGCGACGCCGCCCGGAGCCGCATGTGCGCCTCGGCCAGCGGGAACGCGATGCCCTGGTTCTGGCCGATCGGCCGCCCGAACACGGTGCGCTCCTTCGCGTAGGCGACGGCGGCGGCCAGCGCGGCCCGCCCGGTGCCCAGCGCCTCGGCGGCGATCAGGATCCGTTCCGGGTTGAGCCCGTCGAGGACCAGCCGGAAGCCGCGGCCCTCCTCGCCGACCAGGTCGGCGGCGTCGACGGGCAGGTCGTCGTAGACGACCTCGCAGGACACCACCGCGTTGCGGCCCAGCTTGTCGATCGGGGTGATCGTGACCTCGGGGCGCTGCAGGTCGGCGAGCAGCAGCGACAGCCCGTCGGTCCGCTTCGTCACCTCGGCGCGCGGGGTGGTGCGCACCAGCAGCAGGACCTTGTCGCAGAACGGCGCCTTCGACGTCCACACCTTGCGCCCGCGGACCAGGTACCGGTCGCCGTCGCGGCGGGCGGTCGTGGTGATCGCGGTGGTGTCGAGTCCCGCGTCGGGCTCGGTGACGCCGAACGCGACCTGCAGCGACCCGTCGGCGACCCGGGGCAGGTAGCGCCGCCGCATCTCCTCCGAGCCGTGCCGGACGACCGGGTTCATCCCGAAGACCGACAGGTGGATCGCCGACGCCCCGTTCATCGCCGCCCCGGACGCGGCGACCTCCTCCATCACCGCGGCGGCCTCGGAGATCCCGGCGCCCCCGCCGCCGTAGGCCTCGGGGACGGCGATGCCGATCCAGCCGCCGGCGGCCATCGCGTCGTGGAACTCCTGCGGGAACCGGTGCTCGCGGTCGCAGGTGCGCCAGTACTCCGCCCCGAAGCCGGAGCAGACCGCGCGGACCCCCTCCCGGATCTCCGGATGCGTGCTCACGCCGCGCGCAGCCGGGTGGCGACGTCGAGCACCAGGGCGGGGTCGGCGTCGTAGGGGGTGTTGAGCGAGACCCGGTCGACGAGGCCGCGGTAGCGGTCCGCGATCCCGGACGCCACCCCGGCCGGGTCGCCCGCGACGGCGAACAGGGCCAGCAGGTCGTCGTCGACCAGGCCGGTCATCTCGTCCCAGGCCTGCCGGCGCGACAGTCCGTTGAGCTCGTCGGCGAGCGCGCCACGGCCGTGGTGCTCCAGCACCGGCCTGTACGGCGGGGTGGAGGCGTAGAAGGCGATCTGGCGTCGCACCCCGGCCTCGGCGACGGCCCGGGCCCCGGCGTCGGCGCCCAGGACCGCGAAGACCGGCAGGCACACGTCGAAGCCGGTGAGGTCGTCGCGGCCGCGTCCCCGGCGCAGCGCGGGCAGCGTCACCTCCGCCAGGTACGACGGCGAGGTCAGCGAGTGCGCCAGCAGGCCGTCGGTGACCCGGCCCGCGACCTCGGTCATCCGCTCGCCGACCGCGGCCAGCATCACCGGCGGGATCCCGTGCGGGTTCGGCCCCGGTGAGAAGAACTCGGTCATCAGGGTGTGGGAGTAGAACTCGCCGCGGTGATGCAGCCGGTCCCCGGTGGCCCAGGCGTCGAAGATCGCCCGCAGGGCGGAGACGAAGTCCTCCATCCGGGCCGCGGGGCGGCTCCACGGCATCCCGAACCGGCGCTCGATGTGCGGGCGGACCTGCGAGCCGAGCCCCAGGTCGAACCGGCCGCCGGAGAGCAGCTGCACGTCGTTGGCCTGGTAGGCCAGCGTCATCGGGTTGCGGGCGAAGGCGACCGCGATCGCCGACTGCAGCCGGATCCGGCTGGTCGCCCGGGCGGCCAGCGCCAACGACACGAACGCGTCGTGCGAGGTCTCGGGGACCGACAGGGCGTCGTAGCCCTCGGCCTCCGCGGCGACGGCCGCCGCCTCGGTCTCGAGCGGGGAGGCGGAGAAGCCGCCGGTGGTGTCGACGCGCACCTCAGGCGCCCCGCTGCTCGGGGACGACACGGTCGAGCCAGGACAGCAGGTCCGCGACGATCTCCTCGCGGTTGGTCTCGTTGAACACCTCGTGCCGGGCACCCGGCCAGACCTTCAGCGTGACGTCGTGCAGCCCGGCCTCGGCGTAGCGCTCGGTCAGCGGCCGCACCAGGGCCAGCCCGGCGTTGACCGGGTCCTCGTCCCCGACGACGACGTACACCGGCAGTCCGCCCGCGATCCGCTTCAGCGTGGCGACCTCGCCGAGCGGCCGGGCGGCGGCGAACATCGCCTGCGTGCCGGGCAGGTCCAGGCCGAAGCCGCAGCGGGCGTCGGCGACGTAGGCGTCGACCTGCGCGGGGTCGCGGCTGAGCCACTCGAAACCGGTGCGCTGCTCGAACGGCGCATTGAACGACGACAGGTCCAGCGGCGCGGACAGGTCCAGGCCCTGCTCCATCAGATCGAGCAATGCGGTGCCGGACAGCACGACCGCGTCCGGCGGCGTCCCGTCGGCGACGAGGGACTGCTGCACGGCGAACGAGCCCATGCTGTGACCGAGCAGCACCAGCGGGGCGCCCGGGTGCTCGGCGCGGGCGTGCGCGGACAGCAGCCCGATGTCGCCGACCAGCTGCTCCCAGCCGTCGTCGCCGAGGACGCCGAAGTTCTCGGGCCCGCCCGCGGTGGCGCCGTGACCGCGGTGGTCCTGGGCGTAGACGGCGAAGCCGCGGGCGGTCAGCGCGTCGGCGAGGGCGACGTAGCGCAGGGCGTGCTCGCCCATGCCGTGGGTGATCTGGACGATCCCGCGCACCGGGTCGCCCGCGGCGGCGGGGAGCCAGCGGTAGGCGGTGACGGCGGCGCCGTCGCGGCCGGAGAAGGTGAACGTGTCGGACATGCGTGGGCACCGCCAGTGGTGGGGGGTCGATCTCGGTCGGATCGTGCGCCACCGGGCCGAGGGGGTCAATGCCCGGGTTCGATCTCCGGTTCGATCTCGGTCAGGTCGGCGACCATCGCGGCGAGTACCCGCAGCGTCGCGTCGACGTCGGCGGGGTCGAGCTGTCCGGCGACCGCGCGCAGCCGCGCGTGCTCCCGCCCGACGACCTCGTCGATCACCGCGCGCCCGGCCGGCGTCGGCACGATCAGGGGGGACCGCCGGTGCCGCGGGTTGTCCGCCCGCTCGACGAGCCCGGCGGCCAGCGCGTCGTCGACCATCCGCTGCACGAACTGCCGGCTGAGCGACTGCGACCGCCCGATCCCGGGCACGGTCATCGGGCCGTGCCGTCGGAGCTGGTCGAGCACCGCGCGCACGCCCGCCGAGACCCGGTTGTCCGGCGCGGACTCCTCGACCTCGCGCAGCACCCGCCGGTAGAGGGGGCCCACGAGTACGTAGACCTCGGCCAGCTTCTCGGCGGTGTCGTCGATGTCGGGCACGATCCGAGTATGACACCTGGGTTGTCATGGTGCACGAATGATGACACCTTGGTTGTCATGACACTCGCCCTCGCCCAGGTCACCGTCCCGACGTTCCTGCCCGTGGAGGACGGCCGGATCGCCTACCGCGACACCGGCCCGCACCCGGACGGGCGCCCGCCGCTGGTGCTGCTGCACGGGGGCGCCGTCGACGGACGGATGTGGTCGCGTCAGATCGGTCCGCTGTCCGCCCGGCACCGGGTCGTGGTGCCGGACGCCCGCGGGCACGGCGCGTCGTCGACGCCCGGCCCGCAGGGCTACCGGCCGCACGCCGACCTCGCCGCGCTGCTGGAGCACCTCGACGCCGGGCCGGTCGCGCTCGTCGGACTGTCGATGGGGGCGCGGGTCGCGTTCGACACCGCGCTGGAACGCCCGGACCTCGTCGACCGGGTCGTGCTGTGCGGCGCCGGCGCGGGCGAGCCGGTGTGGACCGACCCGTGGACGGTCGACACCATGGCGCGCTGGGAGCAGGCGCGCCTGGACCTCGACGCCGAGCGCTGGGTCCGGGTGTTCCTGGAGTTCGTGCCCGGCCCGTTCCGCACGGAGGCCGACGTGGACCCGGCCGTCCTCGCCGAGATCCGGCTGATGGCGGTCGACCTGCTGTCCCACCACCTGCCCGCGGACCCGGCCGCGCCCCCGGGCCCGATCGGCTTCCTCGACGACGCCGCCGAGCGCGCCGGCGCGTTCCCGGTGCCGCTGCTCGGTCTCGTCGGCGCCCTCGATTCCGACGACCACCGGCGGATCGTCGCCGACGCGGTCGCCGCCGTCCCGGACGGCCGCTCCGGCGAGATCGGTGGGACCGCGCACTACCCGAACATGGAGCGTCCGCGGGAGTTCGACCGGGCGGTGCTGGACTTCGTCAGCCGGTAGGGGTGCGGGCCCACACCGCGTACAGCGGATCCCCGGGCGCGCCGCAGTCACGGGCCACCGGGGTGTCGAATGCGCCGCTGCGCCGGAAGTACTCCCCGACGATCGCGACCCGCGTCCTGTCGTCGGAGGCGAGCCACCCGCGGACCGCCTTGGTCGGGAAGCAGCGGTTCGAGAACGTGGCGGCGAACACCCCGCCCGGCACCAGTACCCGTCCCACCTCGGCGAACACCGCGACCGGGTCGGTCAGGTAGTCGACCGAGACGGTGCAGACGCAGGCGTCGAACGCGGCGTCGGCGAAGGGGAGCACCGGGTCGGCGTTGAGGTCGTGGCGGACGGCCTCGTGGGCCATCTCGTTGGCGGCGAGCTCGGCCCGGTTCATGCCCAGCACGGTCAGGTGCTCCGGGCGGTGCGGCAGGTGCGACACCCACGACGACATCAGGTCCAGCACCCGGCCGGTGGTGCCGATCTCGCCGTAGAACGCCGACGCGGCGGCGATGGCGCCCTCGTCGATGTGCTGGACGAAGCGCGGGGGCAGATAGAACTCGCGGTCGTCGGCCGGGTCGGCGCGGTCGAAGAAGCCGTCGGGGAAATCGCTCATCGTCGTGGGAGTCTGCCGTCATGACGACGTTCGTGCTGGTCCACGGCGCCTGGGGCGGCGCCCACTCCTTCCACCTGGTGCGCCCGCTGCTGCGCGCGGCCGGGCACGAGGTGGTGACGCCCGCGCTCACCGGCATCGGGGAGCGCTCGCACCTGGCCGGGCCGTGGATCGACCTGTCCGTCCACGTGCGCGACGTGGTCGCCGCCGTGCTCTACGAGGACCTGCGCGACATCGTGCTGCTCGGGTTCTCCTACGGCGGCATGGTCGTCACCGGGGCGCTCGACGAGATCGGCGACCGGGTCCGCGAGCTGGTCTAC
>NZ_JAHLEK010000008.1:0-13658 GCF_020131375.1 Pseudonocardia sp. ICBG1034 | reverse complement strand
GGGCAGTACGACGGGGCCGAGTACGGGACACCCTCGTCCCGGACTCGCGTGGCGACATGATCGCCACGGAGTGTGACCGTATCGGGCGGCCGTCCGGGTCACAAGAGGGCATTCGCCGCAGCTTCTGCCGTCCCGTCCGGCACACCCGTCACCACGTTCACCGCCGTCCCACCGGACGGCCGTACGACGCGCCGCGACGCGTGCTCGAATCGTTCCGCACGGTGACCCCCGGCGTTCTACCCTGCGAGGGATGAGCACCGATCCCGCCGCGACCGGCCCCCGGCGCACCGACCGCCCGCTCGACGAGGCCGGCGTCGTGACGGCCGTGCGACGGGCCGCGGAACGGGGCGCCACCGTCCGCCCCACCGGCGCCGGTGGCCGCGCCCCGGGACCCCTCGCCCGGACCGAGGACGTGCTGCTCGACGTGTCCGCGCTGACCGGCGTCGTCGAGATCGGCGAGGACACCGTGCGGGTGCGGGCCGGAGAGACGGTCGCCGACCTCTGCGTCGCCCTCGCCGCCGCCGGCCGGGCGCTGGCCACCGTGCCCGACGCGCCCCGCGCCACCATCGGCGGCGCCACCGGGCTGGGCATGTACGGCGGCGCCCCCGCGGAGGGCTCGCTGTCCGACCAGGTCCGTGCCGTCCGGCTGGTCGACGGTCGCGGCACCGTCCGCGACGTCACCGGACCCGACCTCGACGCCGCGCGCTGCGGGCTCGGCGCACTGGGCATCGCGACCGCGCTGGAGCTCCGCACCGTCCCGCTCACGCGGCTACGGGTGCACGAGCGCGCCGTCGGCATCGACGAGGTGCTCGGCGAGGACCTGCTCGGCGAGCACGCCTGGACCGAGTGCGACGTCGCGATCAGCCCGTCGGTGCACGCCGGGTCCGCGGTGCTGCGCTGGGCCGAGCCGGAGCCCGAGGCGACCGGTCCGGTCGAGCGCGCCGGCTGGGGGCAGGCGGTGTCGCGGCTGGCGTCGTCGTGGTGGTCCTCCGGGGTGGGACTGCGGTCCGGCTGGCCGCCGCCACAGCGCTGGGCGCCCGGCACGGCCGGGCCGCCGCACGAGGTCCTGCCGGACCCGCAGCCGTGGGACCCGGACCTGTCCGAGTGGGCCGTGCCGCGTGCCGCGCTCGGGACGGTCCTGCGCGAGCTGGGGGCCGCCGTCGCCGCGCGGGGGCGGGAGCTGCGTCCCGTGCGGGTGCGCACCGGACGGGCCGAGACCGGTCTGCTGCACCCGGCGTCCGGCCGCGACACCGCCTACCTGCGGCTGCGGACCCGCGGACCGGCGGAGGAGCCGGTCCGCCGGCTCGCGGGCGCGGTCTGCGAGGACGCCGACGGGCGGCCCTGCTGGACCACCCGGCACGCCTGGGGGCCGGACGAGCTCGCCGTCGCCTACCCGGGGTGGGAGGCGTTCCGCGCCGTCCGCGACCGGTTCGACCCCGACCGCCGCTTCACCGACCCGCACCTCGCGGCCGTACTCGGCCGCTGACGGGCGCGGGACCGCTCAGACCTGCCCGCGCAGCCGCGCCGAGATCGACCGCACCGCGGCGAGCGACGCCCGGCGGTCGGCCCGGGTCGGCTCACCGGCGTCGATGACCTGCTCGCCGCCCACCCACACGTCGTGGACCAGGCGGGAGCCGCCCGCCCACACCAGGTTCGACACGAGCTGCGCGTCGTCCGACGGTGCGACGAACGCGGAGTCGTCGGTGTCGACGTGCACCACGTCCGCCCGCCGCCCGGCCTCCAGCGCGCCGAGGTCGTCGCGGCCGATCGCGTGCGCGGCGTCCGCGGTGCCCATGAGCAGCACGTCGGCGGCGGTGAGGGCGGCGGCGTCGTCGGCCCCGACCCGCGCCATCAGCCCGGCGAGCCGCGCCTGGTGCCAGAGGTCCAGGTCGTCGCAGGAGGCGGGACCGTCGGTGCCCAGCCCCACCCGGACCCCGGCCCGGCGCAGATCCAGCAGCCGGGCGGTGCCCGCCGCGAGCTTCGCGTTCGAGCCGGGACAGTGCGCGACGGCGACGCCGTGCCGGGCGTAGACGGCGATGTCGTCGTCGGACAGGTGCACCGAGTGCGCGGCCAGCACCCGCCCGCCGAGCGCGCCGCCGGCGTCGAGCATCGCCGGGACCGAGCCGTGGGCCTCGCGCACGTGGGCGTCCTCGCCGCGGGACTCCGCGACGTGGGTGTGCACCAGCGCGCCGCGCTCGCGGGCGGCCGCGGCGACCGACTCCAGGGCGCCGGGCGGCAGCGTGTAGGCCGAGTGCGGGCCGTAGCCGAGCTCGATCCGGCCGTCGTCGTCGGGGATCACGCCGCGGGCGTCGATCCGGGCGGAGACGTCGTCGCGCATCTGCTCCCAGGTCCCGAGCCGGTCCCAGCCGGGCGCGGCGATGATCCCCGGGGTGAGCACGGCCCGCGAGCCCGCGGTGCGGACGGCGTCGGTCAGGGCGTCGGTGAAGAAGTACATCTCGACGCTGGTGGTGCAGCCGGTCCGCAGCAGGTCCAGGCAGCCGGCGATCATCCCGGCGTGCACGTCCTGTTCGGTCAGCAGGCCCTCCGCGGGCCACATGACCTCGGTCAGCCACGGCATCAGCGGCAGGTCGCCGCCCATCCCGCGCAGCAGCGACATGGGGGTGTGGCAGTGCGTGTTGACCATGCCGGGCATGAGCAGCCCGGGCAGCGGTCGCACCACGGCGTCGGTCGCCGGCGCGTCGGAGGCAGTGCCGAAGAACGCGATCCGGCCGGTGTCGTCGACGTCGAGGACCGCGTCGCGCACGACCGGGAAGCCGGGCGTGCAGGGCAGTGCGACCGGGGCGGTGAGCCGCTGGAGGACCGCCATGTCAGCGGCGGTCGAGCAGCGAGCGCAGCGACCGGAACGGCGGCAGCCAGGCGCCCTCGTCGGGCAGGGTCTCCAGCGAGACGCGCGGCAGCGGCTCGCGGAACACCCCGTCGATGTCCTCGAGGTCGAGGAACGACAGCGTCTCCGAGGCCAGCGCGAACCCGGCGTACTCGCGGAAGCCGATCACCGTGACGTCGGTGCCGACCTCGATGAGCTTCTCCAGCGGCTCCCGGAACGCCCGCCCGTCCCCCGAGGCGACGACGACGTGGCGCAGCCTGCCCTCGGCCGAGCGCATGCCGATGTGGGCGAGCATGTCGTCGTCGACGTCGGAGTCGTCGCTGGTCTTCGGCTTGGCGAAGACGGCGAAACCCACGTTGCGCAGGGCCTCGACCCAGGGCCGGACGATGTCGATGCTGCCCGGGGCGACGTTGGTGAACACGCACGCCTCGGCCTCGGCCTCGGGGCCGGCGAGGTCGAGCAGCCAGCGGCCGACGGCGTCGAACCGCGGACGGTAGGCCGAGGTGGGGCGGGCGCCGAGCAGCGAACCGAGGCTCATGTCCATGTTGGGCGCGTCCCACACCAGCAGCACGCGCTCCTGCGGGCCCGTCGGAACGCCGCGTCCGTGTTGCCCCGTCCCGCTGCTCATGCCGGGGAGCCTAGCCGCCGTCGCCCCGCCCGCCCGGCCCGGCGCCCACGCGGGTGAGACTGTCCCCATGGAGAACCCACCGACCGGGCCGGAGCAGCTCGCCACCCGGACCGCCGCGATCATGCGCGACGGCGACCGGGCGAGCCGTGCAGCCGGCGTCGACGTCGTCGCGGTCACCCCCGGACGGGCGACGGCGACCATGACCGTCCGTCCCGACCAGGTCAACGGGCACGGGGTCTGCCACGGCGGCTACCTGTTCCTGTTCGCCGACACCGCAATGGCCTACGCCAGCAACTCCCACGGCGTCTCCGCCCTGGCCAGCGGCGCGGACATCGCGTTCCTGCGCCCGGCCCGCGAGGGCGACGTCCTCACCGCCGAGGCGGTCGAACGGGCCGCGAGCGGCCGGTCCGGGCTCTACGACGTGACCGTCCGCGCCGCCGACGGGACGGTCGTCGCCGAGTTCCGGGGCCGTACCCGGCAGGTGCCGGGCCTGAGCCCGGTCACCGCCCGGCCCTGACCGGCCCTCAGCCCTGGTCGTCGCGGGGCCGCAGCCCGTGCGGCTCCAGGAACGCCGGCCGCAGACCAGGGTCGGGCTCGTCGTAGTAGCGGTGGAAGACCGGGGTCTGCGAGCCCGACATCGGGGGCACGATCCAGCTCCAGTCGGCCGGGCAGCGCCGTCCCGCGGCCTCCTCCTTCGCCAGGAAGGTCATGAACCGCTCGGCCTCGCTGTGGTGGTCGGCCATGGTGACGCCGTCGGCGTCGAAGGAGTAGGTGACCGCGCGGACCAGCTCGACCATCGCCCGGTCCCGCCACATCGTGCGCACCGACCGGGTGTCGAGCCCGAGCCGCTTCGCGATCTCCGGCAGCAGGTCGTAGCGGTCGGTGTCGGCGAGGTTGCGGGCGCCGACCTCGGTGTCGAGGTACCAGCCGTTGAACGGGGCGGCCGGGTACACGACCCCGCCGATCTCCAGCGGCATGTTGCTGATGGCGGGCACCGAGTGCCAGCGCAGCCCGAGCCGGGCGAACCAGGGGTGCTCGGGGTGGCGCAGCGGGACCTCGTGCACGGCGTCCGGCGGGACGTCGAACAGCCGGGACCGCCCGTCCGGGCCGGTGATCAGCAGCGGCAGCACGTCGAACCGGCCCGCCGGCTGCGGTCGCGGCCACCCCATCCCGACGACGTGGTCGGTGAAGTCGGCCTGACCCGGGTCCCCGGTGACGGTGCCGTCGGGGTTGCGGTGCCCGGCGTAGCGGACGAGCTGGTCGTTGCGGATCCGCGGACCGGGCCGCCCCGGGGCGTCCGGCGCGAACACCGTCATCGTCGAACGGATCTTCCCGCCGCGGGTGGCGGCGCGCAGGTGCCCGACGCTCTCCTGCGCGACGTCGGCCGGGTCGTGCAGGTGGCGCAGGTCGCGGACCTGCAGCGACTGCCAGTACAGGCGCCCGATGCAGCGCGCGGAGTTCCGCCAGGCCACCCGGGTGCCGAAGACCAGCTCGTGCGTGGTGTGGGTGTAGGTGCCGACCCGGTCGATCTCGGCGCGGACCTGGCGCAGCCGCTCCGGCAGCGGGACGCCCGGCTCGGTCTCGGCGTACACCTGGCGCAGGAACTCCTCGGCCACGGCCGGGTCGACCGGGGCGGGGTCCCGCTCGTCGGCGACGCCGGGCGGCGGCGGGTGTCCGCCGGAGCGTCCGTGCCCGGTGACCGGGCAGCCACCGGTGGCCTGGGTCGGGGGCGCGACACGGCTCCCGACCGACGGCGCGCCACGGCCCTCCACCGGCGGTGCGGTGCGGTTCTCCACCGGTGGTGCGGTGCGGTTCTCCGCCGGGGGTGCGACGCGGACGACCGCGGTCGCGGCGCCCGGGCCGTCGACCCGGTTGAGGACGTGCTCGCGGCTGCCCGCAGCCGGGCGCTGCGATCCCGGGGCCGGGGTGGTGCCGGAGCCGGGGGTGCTCCCGGGGGCCTGGGCCGTTCCCGGGACCGGGGTCGCGACGGTCGCGCGCTCCGGCAGCGGCGTCGCGACCGTGGCCCGCTCGGCCGGGGCCTGCTGGTCCCGCAGCGGCCCGGACCCGCCCGGTCCCTGCTCCCGTGGCGGAGCCTGCCGCACCCGCGACCGGTCGACGACGGTCGTCGTCTCCACCCCGGGCCGCGCCACGGCGGTGGTGGCCTGCACGGGGCCCTCGACCGGACCGACCAGCGGGACCATCGACACCGACCGGCCGGACCGCTCCGCGCCGGACTCCCCGGACACCGGGCCGGGCCCCTGACCCGGACCCGGCGGGGCGCCCGGCGGCGGGCCCGTCATCGGGCGGGGCGTCGGGCTCGGCCGGAAGCCGGGCGGTCGGTCGACCGTCCGCTTCGGTGCCGCGGGAGCGGGGTGCGAGTTCTTGCCGTGCTCCACCGTCGTCACGGGCGTCCTTCGGGGGTCACTCGGGTGGGGATCCGGGTCGGGGGTGCTCCCGACCGTAGTCGGTCACTCTCCGTGTGTCACCGGTGCCGGGTGCGTGGTCGGCGACGTACAGCAGGTCACGAACCGGTCGTCCCTCGAGCCGGGCCCGGTCCTCGAACTTGGTGACCGGACGCCACGACGGACGGTCCTGCCAGCCGTCCGGACGGAGCGGGAAGCGGTCGTCCGGGCGCAGCGACGGCTCCGCGGAGACCACCCGGCGCATCTGCTCGGCGTAGTGCGGCCAGTCGGTGGCCAGGTGCAGCAGCCCGCCCGGACGCAGCCGTGACGCCGCCAGCGCGGCGAACTCCGGCTGGATCAACCGGCGCTTGTGGTGGCGCCGCTTGGGCCACGGGTCGGGGAAGAAGATCCGCAGCCCGTCCAGCGACGCCGGCGGGACGACCCGGGTCAGGAGCTCCACGGCGTCGCCGCGCAGCAGCCGCTGGTTGGTCAGGCCGCCCTGCTCGATCCGCATGAGCAGCTGGGCCAGTCCGGGCTCGAAGACCTCCACGGCCACGTGGTCGATCCCCGGCTCGGCCGTCGCGAGCGCCGCCGTCGTCTCGCCCATGCCGGAGCCGATCTCCAGCACGAGCGGCGCGGTCCGGCCGAACGTCGCCGCCGGGTCCCACACCCCGGACGCCACGACGTCGTCGACCTCGGAACCCCACGTCGACCACAGCCGGTCCCAGGCGGACTGCTGGCCCTCGGAGAGCCGGACGCGCTGGTGGACGTAGGAGCGGATCCGGGTGTCGTGCGGGTGCGGGGCCTCCGGGGCGGTGGCCCGGTCAGGCACCGGTGTTCCGGCCCGCGGGCAGCCGCACGTGGGCGGTCGCGCCGGGCAGCCGGCCGCGGACGTAGCCGGCAGCGGTGACGCCGAAGCAGGCGACGATCGCGGCGGCGGAGGCGGCGTTGCGCTCCTTCGCCTCGCGGATCACGCCCGCGGGCAGCACCTTCATCGTGTAGCTGCTCTCGGTGGACAGCGAGTCCCCGGTCCCGACGACCTTGGACACGGCGGCCTTGGAGATGCCCTCGGCCCAGCCGCGGCGCAGCAGGTAGCGCCAGGAGACGCGGTCGTCGGACACCCGGTGGTCGACGGCGGCGCGCGGCTCGAACAGGATGCGCGGGTTCCGGCCGTCGGCGACGTAGGCCTGCCGGGCCCGGATGCAGAGCTCGGTCTCCTCGCAGCCCAGCGGGTTCTTGCCGATCCGGCCCATGTCCTCGGCGAACCCGCCGACGCGGGTGAACACCTCGGCGCGCAGGGACATGTTGCAGCCCATGAGGTTGCGCATCTCGGCGCGCTCGGTGGGCTGGCCGGTGTAGGTGCAGCCGACGACCCAGTCGAGCTCACCGGTGGCGTTCGGGTCCCCGGGGGCGGCACCGGGCAGCGTCCGCGGACGCCCGTCGGGCCACTTCGGGTGCGCGACCCCGCCGACGCCGATGACGTCCGGGTCCTCGTACGGGGCGAGGAGTGCGTGCAGCCAGCCGGGGCGGGCCGCGGCGTCGTCGTCGAGGAAGACGACGACCTCACCGGAGGCCAGCTCGACCGCGGTGTTGCGGGCGCCCGACAGGCCCTGCTTCTTGTCGTTCGCGACGACGACCACCCCGAGCGGCCCGAACTCGCGTTCGGCCCGCTCGCGCAGGCGCTCGTTGTGGTCGACGACGACGATCGTCTCCAGCGGGGTCACGTCCTGGTCGAGGACCGAGTCGACGGCGGCCTTGATGTCGAACCAGCGCTTCTCGGTGTAGACGCAGACGACCACGGTGGCGGTCGGCAGGGCGCTCACGGCGTTCGGGCTCCTCATGCTGCGGGATCCGGCGGGGGCGGCCGGAGCGGGCGGCGCCGTGGGGCCTAGCGGGCGTATCCCGAGGCCTTGCGACGCTGCTCCATGCGACGGTGCTCGGCCATCAGGGTACGCAGCACGCGCGTGCCGTCGGCGAAGGTCCGCAGGTTGGTCTCGCCGAACATGCGCTCGCGCTCGACCGACGGCACCTCGGTGATCGTCAGGTCGGCGGCCGCGACGCGGCAGTTGAGCACGGTCTCGATCTCGAAACCGTCGCCCCAGAGCATCGAGCCGTCCTCGGGCTGCGGCGCGGCCGGGTCCGGGAGCTCGAGCTGCGGGAGCAGGTCGGCCCAGAAGGCGTTGTAGCCGTAGCAGAGGTCGGAGTACCGCGTGCCGAACAGCCGGTTCGCGACGGTGTTCAGGCCGGCGTTGCCGGACTTGCGCAGCAGCGTGATGTCGTCCGAGCCGCCGCCCTTGCAGAACCGGCTGCCCTTGGCGAAGTCGGCGCCCTTGACCAGCGCGTTCACGAAGGCCGGGATCTCGTTCGGGTCGGCCGAGCCGTCGGCGTCGAACATGACGATGACGTCGCCGGTCGCGGCGGTGAAGCCGCAGGCCATCGCGTTGCCCTTGCCCTTGCGGGTCTGGGTGATGACGCGCGCCCAGGGCAGCGTGCGCCGCGCGACGGCGACCGTGTTGTCGGTCGAGTTGCCGTCGACGACGATGACCTCGTGCACGGCCGGCCGCACCGCGGCGATGGCCGGCAGCACGATCTCCAGGTTCCGGGCCTCGTTGCGGGTCGGCACGATCACCGACACCGCCGGGTTCGCGCTGCGGCGCGGAGCCGGGCGGGGCCGCGGGCGACGGAAGCCCTCGGGTCCCTCCGGCTGCGGCGCCAGCGGAGCGCGCCCGCCGGGTCGGGCAGGGCTCGCCGGGAACGGCGACTGTCCGGCACCGGCACCGTTCTGACGCCCGGGACGCGCGGGGGCGCTCGCATCGGGCGTGACGGTCGGGCGGGCGGGCGTAACGGCGCTCACACTTCCTCCATACAGGTCCGCTTACTCGTCCAACGACGCGATCACGGTCCGGTTGCGGTTCTGGTGTCGGGCGTCTTCGGTATTGCCCGATCAGTGGACGTCCCTGGAGCCCGTGGGGTTGCCCCGGTCGGCTGATTCGTCCGTGTCCACGCTGCGGTTCAGCCTTGCCCATGAGAGGGGACGAGGATCACCCGGGTCTGCTGCGCAGTCCTACGGATCCACCCGGGAACGGTCCCCCCGACACTGTCCGGCATGGACCGGGAACCGCTGTCGGGCAGCATCGGACCGCCGCTGCGCACCGCGCTCGACCAGGCCCGCGCCGATCTTCTCGCGACGTTGTCGGTGCAGGTCGACGGCCTGGCGGCGGACGCGGCCCGGCGCCCGGGGCGGGCCGGCGACGTCCGGTGGTGGACGGCCGCGCTCGACGGTCCCGCCCGCACCCTCGACGACGCCTGGGCGCGCCGCAGCGGACCGGTCCTGCGCCGCCGTGCGGCCGCAGTCGCACTGCGACATCAGGGCGCCCACGTGACGCATGTCACTCACGTTCCGTCACCATCGTGTGGCGGGGCTCTCGTCGCCGCGGCGGGCCGGGCGCTCGCCGTCGCACCGGGCCGGGAACGCGGGGCGTGGTCCGGGGCGGTCCTGTCCGGATCGGTGGTGTGGGTGGCGTCGGTCCTCGCGGCCGGCGCGCGGGTGCTCCCGGCCGGGGGGCCCGGGGTGCTGCCCGCCCTCGCCGGGCTCGTCCTGCTGGTGGGTGCGCTCGTCGCGGCCCGGGTGCGGGCGGTCCGCTCCGCCCGGGACCGTGCGCTGGCCCGGCGGGTGCGCGACGCGGTGCTGCTCGCCGCGGACCACGAGTTGCTGCGCCGGATCTCCGTCGCCGACCGTGGGCTGCCGGAGCCGTCCCGTGCGTGCTGAGCCGCCGGTGCCGGCCGGGAGCACGGTCCTGGCGGGCGCGGTGGTCGCGGCGGCGCTGCCCGTCCCCTGGTGGGTGCGGGTGCCGCGGGCCCGGTCCGGCGTCGCTGGATCGGTCCCGGTGTCCGGGCCCGCCGCCCGCGACGCCGACGGCGACGGCGTCGCGGAGACGCTCGTCGTCGACACGGGACGGGGTCCGGAGTTCTGGACCGACCTCGACGGCGACGGTCTCGCCGACGCGGTGACCGGCCTGCCCGGAGACCCCGGCTGAGCCCGGGGTCAGTCCTCCGGCTGGTCGGCGGGGGTGCGGCCCTCGCTGTCGGTGTTCGCTCCGCGCCGGAACCGGCCGACGCCGCGGCGCTGCTCGGCGATGGAGCGGTCGATGTCCGCGGACACCTTCTGCTGGCGGCGCCGCTCGCGGATGCGCAGCAGCACGAGCATCGAGACGCCGTAGGCGATCCCGACGATCAGCAGCACGGCGCCGATCTTGAACACGATCTGCTGCACGCCGGTGATGCTGTCGATGTCGATCACCGAGATCATGCCGAGGACGCCGAGGGTCAGCAGGTGGAACAGCACCACCAGTAGCCGGTTGATGGAGTGCGACGTCTCCTTGTTCTGGAAGACGTCCTCCAGGAACGGCTGTCCGGTGCGCAGCAGGATCTGGCCCACGACGACCGTGATCGCCACTCCGACCACGACCAGTGCGAGATAGCCGCCGGTTCCCTCCACAGTGGGCCCCTCCCCGTGCGTGTGCAGGGTTGGAGACTACCCCGCGCGACCGGTTCGACGCGCTCTGCGCGCAAGGTGTTCATCCGTTTCAGGAACGGGCGGCGAGCAGCTCCCGCAGTGTGTCGAGCAGCTCGTCGGTCGACACCCCGCCGGTGAGCGGCGCGCCGGTCAGGGTGCGCAGGTAGAGGCCGTCCCCGACGAGCTGCACCAGCCAGGCCACGACCGGGTCGTGGATCTCCTCGCCGAGTGCGGCGAGCCCGTCGGCGTCGACGTCGGCCAGCGCGCTCCGGGCGGCCTCCCCGGAGGTGGTGCCGTCGGCGATGCGCAGGGTGGCGAGGTAGGTGCGGGTCAGCCCGACCGGCGAGGTGTTGCCCGGCATCGAGGTGCGCAGGTAGTAGGCCACGGTGCCCGCCGTGTCCGAGCGCATCAGCTCGGCGTCCCGGGCGCTGCGTTCGCGCAGCCGCTCCAGCAGGCCGCCGACCAGCGACTCCTTGGAGTTGAAGTGGTAGAGCAGCCCGCCCTTGGACACCTCGGCGGCCGCCGCCACCGCGTCGAGGGTGGCGCCACCGGGCCCCTGCTCGATCAGCAGCGTCTCGTACGCGTCGAGGACCCGGTCGCGGGCCGAGCCCGGTCCCCGTGTCCCCGCGTTCCGTCGTTCGGAGTGGGACGCCATGGGCGAAGCCTAGTGCCCGTGCCCCGCCTCACAGTCCCGGCCGGGAATGGACTGTACCGTCTGGACGGTATAAAGATGTACCGTCCGGACGGTAAAGCTGCGTCCGGATACGGGCACCACGGGACGACGAGCACGAGGGAGAACGGCGATGTCACGGCCGGAGGTCGGCGCAGGGGGCGCGGCGATGGACAGGGGCGGGCCGGACGTGGCGCCGCGGCCCGGGCCGCGCGCCTGGCTCGCGCTCGCGGTGCTCGCCATCCCCACGCTGCTGGTGTCGATCGACAACACGGTGCTCGGCGTGGCGCTGCCGGAGCTCTCGGCCGCGCTCCGCCCGGACGCGGCGACGTTGCTGTGGGTCGTCGACATCTACCCGCTGGTGCTCGCCGGGCTGCTGGTCACCATGGGCACCCTCGGCGACCGGATCGGCCGCCGCAGACTGCTGATGATCGGTGTCGCCGGCTTCGGTGCGGTCTCGCTGCTCGCCGCGTTCGCCACCTCGGCCGCCCAGCTCGTCGCGGCGCGCGCCCTGCTCGGCGTGTTCGGCGCGATGCTGATGCCCTCCACGCTGGCCCTGCTGCGATCGGTGTTCCTCGACCGGACCCACCGCCGGCTCGCGCTGGCGATCTGGGCGACCGGGTTCGCCGCGGGCGCGGCGCTCGGCCCGATCGTCGGCGGGCTGCTGCTCGAGCACTTCTGGTGGGGCTCGATCTTCGTGATGAGCGTGCCGCCGATGGCGCTGCTGCTCGTCGTCGCGCCGCTGGTGGTGCCCGAGTCGCGGGAGACCGAGCCGGGCCGGCTCGACCTGGTCGGCGTGGTGCTGTCGCTGCTGACGATGGGACCGCTGGTCCTGGCCCTCAAGCTGGCCGGGTCCGCGGGCGGGGTGACCCCCGCCGTCGTCGCGTCGGTGCTGGTGGGTGTCGGCTCCGGGGCCGCGTTCGTCGCCCACTACCGGCGACGCGTGCGGCGCGGCCTGGACCCGCTGATCGACCTGGAGCTGTTCGCCCGCCCCGTGCTCCGGCACAGCGCGCTGGCCAACGCCACCACCATGTTCGGGCTCACCGGGCTGCTGTTCTTCTCCGCGCAGTACCTCCAGCTGGTCGTCGGGTACTCGCCGCTGCAGGCGGGCCTGCTCCTGCTGCCGGGCTTCGTCGTGACGGTCGTGGCCGGTCTCGCCGCCGCGCGGCTGGCCCGCCGGTTCGCGCTGCACCAGCTCGTCGCGACCGGGCTCGCGCTCGTCCTGACCGGCTACGTGGTCTGCCTGTTCCTGCAGGTGGACTCGGCCGTCGTGCTGCTGATGACGGCCGCGGTGCTGATCGGCGCGGGTATCGGGCTGTCCGAGACCGTCACCAACGACGCGATCCTCGCCGCCGCCCCGCCGGAGAAGGCCGGCGCCGCGGCCGCGGTCTCCGAGACCGCCTACGAGGTCGGTGCGGTGCTCGGCACCGCGCTGGTCGGCGGGGTGCTGTCCGCGGTGTACCGGGCGGGTGTCGTGCTCCCCGACGGGACGCCGTCCTCGGCCGGGGAGACCCTCGGCGGGGCGGCGGACGTCGCGACGACGATGCCCGCCGACACCGCGGCGGCCCTGCTGGCCTCCGCGCGGGCCGCGTTCGTGCACGGGGTGGACGTCGCGTCCGGGGTGGCGGCGGTCGCCGTCGCGATGGTGCTGGTGGCCGCCGGGCTCGGCCTGCGCGCCGCGCGCACCGGGACGTCCTGGCGGCCGGCGCCTCCGCAGTGGACGCCGACGCCGGACACGCGGTCGCCCGCCGCTGACCGCTCGTCGCGGGGTGTGAGCACCGAGTGACCACCCGTGACGGTCACGGGTGACCGTCCGGCCGCCCGGACGGGTGGTTCCGGCGACGCGCGGCCCCGTCGGACGCTCGTTCGGCGGATCCGGTGTGCCCCGGCTGGTTCACTACGGCTCGTCCGCGGCGACCGGTGCCGGTCGCCGGTGCCGACTCCACACGGGAGACAGCCGTGCCGTACGAGGTGGTCAGCGCCTACACCCTGGTGCTCGGGGAGCACCCCGGTGACTCCGTGGACCGCGCCGGGGATCCCGGCACCGAGGACCACGACGTCGTCCCGGGCCGCCCGGAGGTCTCGGTCCACACCACCGCCGAGGACGCCTGGCGCGCGCTCGACGCCGGCGTCCGTGAGCGCTGCGGGATGCGACCCCGGCCGCGCCGGCGGATCGACCCGGACGCCGTCGTCCGGCTCGCCGACGCCTGGCGGGCCGGTGACCCCGGCACGCGCTACTGGCAGGTGACCGCGCACCGGCTGCCGATCATGGTTCCGGAGCTGGCGCGCGCCGTCGCCGCCGTGCGCTGACCGCTTCCGTTCCTGAAAGCCCTAAGTGGGCTCCGAGAATGCGTTGAAACGGTCGCTTCCGGCCTGCGGGTGAATTTCCGCGACGCTTCTCCCGGAATGTGCGTGCCGATGTCACGGATCGTCGCCGAATCGGTCACCGGGAACAGGTTGCGTTCGTGTGACATGCCTGTCACCTGGGCGGACATCGCCGTCGTCCGTCGGCTACTGGATCGATTTACATGATCGGTGCTGTGCCTGACCTCTCAACTCCACCCATGGGTGGCGCACTATTTCGCAGGTAGCCTCGG
>NZ_JAHLEK010000007.1:0-9733 GCF_020131375.1 Pseudonocardia sp. ICBG1034 | reverse complement strand
CCGCGGGGGCGCCGGTGCCTCGACCGGAGGCGTCGGCCTCCGCCCGGTCACCGGCCTTCACCGCGGCACGGGTCTGCCACCAGTCGTAGGCGAGCACCAGGCCCGCGATCAGGCTGATGACCACCGATGTCCACGCCAGTGCCACCACGTGCAGGAACCATCCTGCGAGCAGCAGCACCAGCGCGATGACCACGAGGATCAGGACCAGCACCAGCATCGGCGAACTCCGTCGGTCGGCAGCGGCACCTGTCCGCTACCCGGTCGTCGTCGGTCGTCCCCGGCGCCTCGGAGGCGCCGTGGGGCGGTCAGCTCCCGGTGTCGGCCCGCTGGCCGTACCCGGAGGCGGCGTACCCGCCGTTCGAGCCCGACCTGGTGGCACCGGAGCCGTCCGACGGGGCAGCGGAACCGCGACCCTCCAGGTCACGCAGCTGCGACTCCAGGTAGGTCTTCAGACGGGTGCGGTACTCCCGCTCGAAGGTCCGGAGCTCGTCGATCTTCTTCTCCAGAACGGACTTGTCGCGCTGGATGGCGCCCATGATCTCGTTCTGCTTGCGCTCGGCCTCGCTGACCAGGCCGGACGCCTTCTCGCGCGACTGGCGCTCGAGCGTCTCGGCCCGCGTGCGGGCGTCGTTGAGCATGGTCTCGGCACGCGAGCGCGCGTCGTTGACCAGGCCGTCGGCCTTCGTCCGGGCGTCCGAGAGGAGCTGCTCGGACTTGTTCCGGGCGTCCGACAGCATCGTGTCGGCCTCGTTCTTGGCCTCCGCGGTCAGGCGGTCCGCCATCTCCTGGGCGAGGCCCAGGACCTTGGCGGCCTGCACGTGGTGGTCACCGCCGTCGGCATCGGCGGGTCCGGCACCGGCCAGCTGCGGAGCGGGAGCACCCGCACCACGGCCCATCGGCGACGGGGAGGCGGCCAGGGCCTGGGTCTGCGCCGGAGCCGGCTGGCTCCGCGCCTCCTCCAGGTCGGCCTCGGCATCGCCGAGACGCTGCTCCAGCTGCGCGACCTGGTCGCGCAGGTCGTCGTTCTCCCCGATCAGCCGGGCCAGTTCGGCCTCGACCAGATCGAGGAAGGCGTCGACCTCGTCCTCGTTGTAACCCCGCTTCCCGATCGGGGGTTTGCTGAACGCGACGTTATGAACGTCGGCGGGCGTCAGCGGCATCGGATCACCTCATGCGGTCCTCGGCGGCACTCCCGGGTGACTGGGGCTCATCCCAGGAGCTGTGATCTGACGGCGCTCATCGAGATGAACACCACCAGCAACAGAACCATAATCGACAGGTCCAGTCCTACGCCTCCGATACGGACCACGGGGATCACTCTCCGCAGCAACTTGACCGGAGGGTCGGTCACGGTGAAGACGACCTCGAGCGCCACGGCGGGCGCTCCGGCGGGTCGCCACTGGCGCGCGAACGACCGGACCATCTCGACGACGATGCGGGCCGCGAGCAGCAGCCAGAAGAAGAACAGGACGTAGTAGATCAGCGTCAGGATCGGGTCGGCCACGACTCAATCCTGTCGGAAAGCTCCGCGCTCGGCGAGCCTCCGCGCGTCGTCCGCGGAGACCTCGACGTCGGCCGGCGTGAGAAGGAACACCCGGTCGGTGACCTTGTCGATGCTCCCGCGCAGTGCGAACGCCAGGCCCGCGGCGAAGTCGACCAGGCGTTTCGCCGCCGCGCCGTCCAGATCCGTGAGGTTCATGATGACGGGCACACCGTCGCGGTAGCGCTCGCCGATGGTGCGGGCCTCGTTGTAGCTGCGCGGGTGCAGCGTCGTGATCGACGCCGGTCCCGCGGCGGCCCGGTCGCGCTGCTCCGGAACCGGCGCGGGAGCCACGACGGGCTCGCTCCGCTCCTCGCGTGCCGGGCCCCGGAGGGTCTCCGGGTCCATCGCCAGCGCCCCGCGGACGGCCGCTCCGGCGCCCCCTCCGAGAGGGGTGGGAAGGTTCCCGCGCTCCGGGACCAGCCCGAGCGTCTCCCGCTCGCCGCGTGGATCCTGCCGCACGGCGCGCGCCGGACGGAGGGTCTCCCGCGCCGGGCGGGCGCCCCATCCGTCCTCGTAGCGGACCGCGGTCTCGTAGCGGTCGTCGTCGTAGGACGCCTGGTCGGCGAACCGACCGGCCCCGGCGGACCAACGGTCACCGCGCGGGCCGGCGTGGTGCTCGTGGCCGCCCCGGTAGTGATCCGGTTCGTCCACGTAGTCCATCTCGTCGGCCGGGACCATGCCGAAGTACGCCTTCAGCCGGTACATCGCGCTCATCCGCTGTCCCCTCGCAGTACTGCTCGACTCCGTACGCGTCCCAACCGCACGCGCACCCCGCGTTCTGGCGACGGTCTCGCCGGCGGTGCGGTCTCCGCCACCTGCTCAGTACCCACACCCACCAGCGATTACTCGGAGGCTATCCGCCGATCCCCCACAAGGGCCGTACCGACACGCACCACCGTCGATCCGTGACCGATCGCCGACTCCAGGTCCCCGCTCATCCCGGCCGACAGGACCGTCGCACCGGGGTGCCGCCCGACGGTCTCCCGGTGCGCCTCGGCGATCCGCTCGAACGCCGCATCGGGCTCCCAGTCCAGCGGCGCGACGGCCATCAGCCCGGCCAGCTCCAGCCCCGGCAGCTCCGTGACCAGGTCCGTCAGCTCGACGAGCCCCTCCGGGGCGACGCCGCCGCGGTCGGCGTCGCCGTCGACGCTGTACTGCACGAGCACCGGCAGCGGGCCGCCGCGATCCCCCGCGTCGCGGGCCTTCGCGACCTCCTTGTCGATCGCGCGGGCCAGCCGGGTCGAGTCGACGGAGTCGATCCGTGTCACCCACGGGAGCACCGTCCGTACCTTGTTGCGCTGCAGCCCGCCGACGAAGAACCAGTCCGGGGAGACGCCCGGGCGCAGGGCCCGGACCTCGTCCACCTTGGACGCCGCCTCCTGCGCGCGGTTCTCGGCGAAGGCGTCCAGCCCGAGGTCGACCAGTGCGGCCACGTCGGCGGCCGGGATCGTCTTGGTGACGGCGAGCAGCCCGACCTCGGAGGGGTCGCGGCCGGCGGCGCGGCAGGCCTCGGCCACCCGCTCGCGGACGGCGGCCAGTCGGTCGGTCAGTTCGCCGACGCGGTCGGCGGTGGGGGTGCGGGGATCGGACACGGCGTCCATCGTTCCCGCCCGCGGGGGCGCCCGCGAGCCCCGCGTGGCGTGGATCGCCGGACCGGGGCGCCGGTCAGCGCGGGTCGAGCCAGGTGATCCCGGCCTGGCGGCCGCAGCGGCCGTCGCGGCGGTGGCTGAACAGGTCCGGGTCCTCGACGGTGCAGCGCGGGTCGGTCGCGACCTTCGTGACGCCGAGGTCGGCGAGGCGGCGGGTGAGCCCGGCACGCAGGTCCAGGCCGGCGGTGCCGGTGCGGGTGGTGGACGCGCTGCCCGGCAGCGCGGCGTCGACCTCGGCGCGCATGGCCGCGGGCACCTCGTAGCAGCGGCCGCAGACCGACGGCCCGAGCAGGACCTCCAGCCGTGCGGGCTGCGCGCCCAGTGCGGTCATCTCGGTCACGACGGCGTCGACGACGCCCGCGGCCGCGCCGACGCGGCCCGCGTGGGCGGCCCCGACGACGCCGGCGACCGGGTCGCCGAGCAGCACCGGTACGCAGTCGGCCGCGAGCACCGCGACACCGAGCAGCGGCACGTCGGTGACGACGGCGTCGACGTCGGCGATGTCCGGGGCGACCCCGCCGGTGCCGGGGCGGGCCCGCGGGGACTCGCGCAGCACGGCGACGTCGCGGCCGTGGACCTGGTTCAGGAACACCAGTCCGGACAGGCCGAGCTCACGCACGACGCGGGCCCGGTTCCCGGTCACCGCGGCCGGGTCGTCCCCGACCCCCGACGACAGGTTGAACGAGGTGAACGGGCCCTCGGACCGGCCACCGGCGCGGGTGGTGGTGACCCGGCGGATCCGCGCGCGGCGGGTGCCGCCCGCGCGGGCCGCCGTGGCCGGTGTCGGTGCGTCCGGCACGCGGGTCAGCGCCGCATGAACGGCGGGACGTCCACCTCGTCCTCGACCGGCTCGGCCGGACGCGCCGCGGGGTTCCCGCCGACGGTCCCGTGCTGGGCCGGGGCCGACGTCGGCGAGGCCGGCGCGGACATCGGACCGCTCGGGACGGACGCGCCGTCGCCGCCGTGGTGCTGGGTGTCGCCCTGGCGCGGGGCCGGGGCGGTGGGCTGCGCGGGCGGCAGCGTCCCGGTGCGCTCGGGGGCCTGCGCCGTGGCGGGCAGGTGCGGCGCCGACGGGGTGGTCGCGGTCGTCGCGGCCCAGCGGGACTGGCCCTGCGGCTGCTGGCCCTGGTGCTGCTGGGTGTGGTGCTGCTGGGTCTGCTCGGCCTGCTGCGGCGCGGGCGGCGCGGACTGCGGTGCCGGCTCGGCGGACTTCTGGGTGCCGCGGGCGAACACGGCGGGCTCGAGCTTCTTGTGGGTCGGCGTGCCGCCCTCGAAGCCGGCCGCTATCACGGTGACCCGCACCTCGTCGCCGAGCGAGTCGTCGATCACGGTGCCGAAGATGATGTTCGCCTCGGGGTGCGCGGCCTCCTGGACCAGCGACGCCGCCTCGTGGATCTCGAACAGACCGAGGTCCGAGCCGCCCGCGATCGACAGCAGCACGCCCTGCGCGCCGTCCATCGACGCCTCGAGCAGCGGCGAGTTGATCGCCTTCTCGGCGGCCTGCACCGCGCGGCCCTCGCCGCGTGCGGACCCTATTCCCATCAGCGCCGACCCGGCCCCGGACATGACCGACTTGACGTCGGCGAAGTCGAGGTTGATCAGGCCGGGGGTGGTGATCAGGTTGGTGATGCCCTGGACACCGGAGAGGAGCACCTCGTCGGCGGAGCGGAAGGCGTCCATCAGCGAGACGCCGACGTCGCCGAGCTGCAGGAGCCGGTCGTTCGGGATGACGATGAGGGTGTCGCACTCGTTGCGGAGCGCCTGGATGCCCTCCTCGGCCTGCCCGGCGCGGCGGCGCCCCTCGAAGGTGAACGGGCGGGTGACGACACCGATGGTCAGCGCGCCGAGCTTGCGGGCGATCGACGCGACGACGGGTGCGCCGCCGGTGCCGGTGCCGCCGCCCTCGCCCGCGGTGACGAAGACCATGTCGGCCCCCTTGAGGACCTCCTCGATCTCCTCGGCGTGGTCCTCGGCGGCCTTGCCCCCGACCTCGGGGTTGGCGCCGGCACCGAGGCCGCGGGTCAGCTCACGACCGATGTCGAGCTTCACGTCGGCGTCGGACATGAGGAGGGCCTGGGCGTCGGTGTTCACCGCGATGAACTCGACGCCCTTGAGGCCGACCTCGATCATCCGGTTGACGGCGTTGACGCCGCCGCCACCGATGCCGACCACCTTGATCACTGCCAGGTAGTTGTGCGGGGGCGTCATGCGCGGCACCTTCCAGTCGCTCGGGGTCCGGGGTTCGGGTGGGTCAAGCTCCGGGTGCCCCGGGCCTTCGGGTGCGCACGCTAAGTGGAGTGCGGTGCCCGGGTCCAGCAGGCGCGCCGCACGACGACAACACCCCGCCCGGGTGGTTCGACCTCGCCGCCGATGGAAACCCGCACGGTCGTCGGACGGTCACCCACCGCGACCATCGGGCCGGGTGCGGCGGGTCAACGCTGCCGGACGGTGACCAGCGACGGGCTGGAGACGTCGTAGACGGCGCCCTCGCGCTGCAGCACCGGTCCGAGGACCCGGGCCCGGGCGGCGGTCCGGTCGGTGTCCGGCCACGGGCCCCACAGGACCCGCCGGTCCTCGGTGAGCCCCAGCTCGAAGGTGGATCCGCCCCCGCCGAGCGACAGCGTCTGCACCTGGTCGCGGACCGGGGCCGGCAGTGCCTGCAGGACGCCGACCGCGGCGAGGGTGGCGGGATCGTCCGGGGCGACGCGCGGCAGCTGGAGCCGGGGCAGTCGCACGTCGGGCGGGGCGTCGCGGTAGACGAACCCGGTGACGTCGACGAGCTTCGGTCCGTCCGGGGTGTCGAGCAGCGCGGCCGGGGTGCGTTCGGTCACGGCCACCACCAGGGTGTCCGGCCAGGACCGGTCCACCTCCACCGCGGCGACGCCGGGGATGGCCGACACGCGGGCGGCGACGCCGTCGGTGTCGACCGCGGCGAGCGGGACACCGGTCTGGTCGCCCGCGGCGTCCTCGACGTCGCGGACGGGGATCTGGCGGGTGCCGTCGACCCGCACGGTGGCCACCGGGGGGCCGTACCGGCCCAGCGCCCACCAGCCGGCCGCGGACACCCCGAGGAGCACGACGGCGGCGGTGGCCAGCAGGGCGACGAGGCGACGGCGCCGGTAGCGCGGGTCGCGGCTGCGGGACCGTTCGGCCGCGCGGGCCGCCGTGCGCTCCCGGACCGCGGCAGCCGCGCCGCGCCCGCTCCCCCGGCCCGCCGGGCCGGCCACCTCGTCGGTGTCGGCGGCCCGGTCGCCGGTCTCCCCGGGCTCGTCGGGCTGGTCGTGGCCGTCGGCGGCGGGGGTCCCGGCGGCGGCGCGGCGTTCGGCGGCGCGGCGCTCCCGGATGCGCCGGGCGCGCTCGGCGGCGCGGCGCTCCTGCTCGGGGTCACGGCGGCCCGGCGAGCGGGCACCGTCCCGGGCCCGGTCGTCGCCGGTGTCCTGCTCGTCGCTGCTCATCGTGCCCCCGCTGTGCCGCCGCCGTGTCGCGCGCTCACCCCTCGCCGGCGAGCTCCCGCAGGATCTCCGGCCCGAGCGCGGTGACGTCACCGGCGCCCATGGTGATCACGACGTCGCCGTCGGTCGCGAGCGCGGCGATCGCCGCGGGTGTCCGCTCCCACGAGGGGGCTCGGTGCACCCGCCCGGCCGGCAACGTCACCGCGTCGGTGATGAGCGCCGGACCGACGCCGGGTTCGGGATCCTCCCGGGCACCGTAGACGTCGAGCACCATCACCTCGTCCGCCAGCGACAGCGACGCGCCGAACTCGGCGGCGAACAGCCGGGTGCGGGAGTAGAGGTGCGGCTGGAACGCGACCAGGACGCGGCCGCGTCGCCCGTCGCGGACCGGCGCGGCCTCGCGGGCGGCGCGCAGGGTGGCGGCGACCTCGGTGGGGTGGTGGGCGTAGTCGTCGTAGACCGACACGCCGCGGGCGCGGCCCTTGAACTCGAACCGGCGCTGCACCCCGCCGAACCCGGCGAGACCCTCCAGCAGCACGGCCGGGTCGGTCCCGACGGCGACGCCGGCGAGGAACGCACCGAGCGCGTTGAGGACCATGTGCTCGCCCGGGACGCCGAGGGTGAGCTCGTGCTCGGCGTCGCCGGTGCGGAACCGTGCGCGGCAGCCGGTGCCGTCCGGGGTGAACTCGAGCAGCCGGGCGTCGTGCGGGCCGGTCGCGGTGCGGCCGTAGCGCAGCACGGTGACGCCCGACTCCTCCGCCCGCACCGCGACCTCGGCGGACCCCGGGTCGTCGGCGCAGGCGACCAGCGTGGCGCCGGGGACGAGCCGTTCCAGGAACCGCTCGAACACCGCCCGGTAGGCGGCCTCGTCGCCGTGGTGGTCGAGGTGGTCGGGCTCGACGTTGGTGACGATCGCGACCGACGGGGCGAACGCGGTGAACGAGCCGTCGCTCTCGTCGGCCTCGACGACGAACACGTCGCCGCTGCCGTGGTGGGCGCCCGACCCGGACACCGACAGATCGCCGCCGATCGCGAACGACGGGTCGGCCCCGGCGTGCTGCAGGGCGACGGTGACCATCGACGTCGTCGAGGTCTTGCCGTGCGTCCCGGCGACGGCGACCAGCCGCCGTCCCTCGGTGAGCGCGGCCAGCGCGACCGCCCGGTGGACGACGTCGTAGCCGCGCTCGCGGGCGGCGGCCAGCTCCGGGTTGGTCTCCCGGATCGCGGTGGAGACGACCACGGTCGGCGGGGTCTCGCCGTCGTGGCGCAGGTGACCGGCGTCGTGCCCGGTCTCGACGCGTGCGCCGAGCGCGCGCAGCGCGGTGACCGTGCGGGAGTCCCGCGCGTCGGACCCGGAGACGGTCGCTCCGCGGGCGAGCAGGATCCGCGCGATCCCGCTCATCCCGGCGCCGCCGATCCCGATGAGGTGGACGTGGTCGGAGAGCACGCTCACCGGCCCGCCACCTCCATGACGATGCGGGCGATCCTCTCGTCGGCCTCGCCGTGCCCGGCGGCGCGGGCGCGGCGGCCCATCGCGAGGGCCAGGTCGGGGTCGGTGAGCATCGGCATCAGCTCGTCGATCGCGCGGTCGCCGTTCATGTCCTCGTCCTGCACGAGCTTGCCGCCCCCGGCCTCGACGACCGGGCGGGCGTTGAGCGCCTGCTCACCGTTGCCGTGCGGCAGCGGCACGTACACCGCGGGCAGCCCGACGGCGGTGAGCTCGGCGACGGTGGTCATGCCGGACCGGCCGAGGACGACGTCCGCGGCGGCGTAGGCGAGGTCCATCCGCTCGATGTAGGGCACCGGCACGTAGCCGGGCCGCGGGTCGGCGGGGGTGCCGTTCTTCCCGTACGCGTGCAGGACCGAGATGCCCCGCTCGGTGAAGGCGGGCAGGGACTCGGCGACCGCGTCGTTCAGGGTCCGGGCGCCCTGGGAGCCGCCGAAGACCAGCAGCACCGGTCCGTGCGGCGGGAGGTTGAAGTGCGTCCGGGCCTCCGGCCGCAGCGACGCCCGGTCCAGAGTGGTGATCGAGCGGCGCAGCGGCATCCCGACCACCTCCTCGTTCGCGAGTCCGGTGCCGGGCACCGCGACGCAGACGGCGGAGGCGAACCGCGCACCGACCTTGTTCGCGAGCCCGGCGCGGGCGTTCGCCTCGTGCACGACGATCGGCACCCGGCCGCGGGCGCCGAGGTAGGCGGGCAGCGAGACGAACCCGCCGAACCCGACGACGACATCGGCCTCGGCCGCCTCGAGCACCTCACGGACACGCTTCACCGCGCCCCGGACGTTCCCGGGGAGCTTGAACAGGTCGGCGGTGGGCTTGCGGGGCAGCGGCACCGGCGGGATCAGCTGGTGTCCTGCAGGTTCGCGACGATCCCGTCCAGTTGGACGGGCTCGCGGTTGAGCGTGCCGGTGGTCCGCTGCAGGCCCCGCACGACGTCGGTCAGGTCCTTCTCCGGCTGGGTGCCGCGCAGGGACTCGATGACCCCGGCGCCCGGGCCGAGGTCCCCGGCGCCACGGCGAGCAGCTCGTGCAGCGCCTCGTTGCCGCCGGCGTTGCGAGGGTCTCGTCGAACTGGGTGACCGCGGTCTTCGCGCCCTCCAGGGCGTCGGGCTGCAGGCGCTCGGCGACGTCGTCGACCTCGGTGGGCAGCCGGGTGCGGTCCACCGGGATCTGCTGGGTCCACTCCGCGGTGCGGTCACCGCCGGGGACGATGTCGATGTAGAACAGGCCGGACAGCAGGGTCGTGGGCCGCAGGCGCGCCGACGGCTGGTCGCCGACGGTGTCCACGACCTCCGGGTCGACCACGACGGTCACGATCGCACCGCCGTCGGGGGCCGGGTCGACCGAGCTGACGACACCGGAGTCGACACCGGCGACCTTCGCCTTCGACGCGTCCTCGAACAGGAACTGGTTCGCGGCGAAAGTGGATGGTGCGGGTCTGCGACCCGGTCAGCTTCATCAGCAGCGTCGTGACCTGCGGCTTGAACAGCCCGAGGACCAGTGCCAGCAGCATCAGCCGATGACGGCGAGCGCGGCCACCCAGAGCGGGAGGCGGCGCCGCAGCCGCGGCGTGGCGGTGGTGCCCT
>NZ_JAHLEK010000006.1:0-9174 GCF_020131375.1 Pseudonocardia sp. ICBG1034 | reverse complement strand
GCGAGTACGCGAGCGGCGCCTCACCGAAGCGCTCGGCGATCTGCACGCCGGCCCGCGCCGAGGCCGAGAGCGCGAAGATGCCGTAGACGGCGATGAGGATGCGCCCGGGGCCGGTGGCGGTGGCGCGGGGCTCAGGCACCGGGCACCCCCGGGATCCACAGGCCCTGCAGGCGCAGCACGGCGACGAGCGTCCCGATCGCGCCGACGGCGATCACGGCGCCGCCCCAGCGGCTCGGCTCGGCGGTGGCGAACTGCAGCGCGATCACCGGGACGCAGACCGCGACGGCGAGGTAGATGAGGAAGGTCGACTGCTCGGGCAGGGTGACCCCGCCGAGCAGGACCCGGTACGCCGCGATCGCCGCCTGCACGACGATGAGCGCCACACAGATCCCGACGGCGACGGTGTGCACCCGGCTCGGGGGCCGGTTCAGCGCCGTCGTGACCAGCCCGAACAGCGCGGTGGCCGAGAGCGCCACGGTGATCACCAGGACGAGCGTTCCGATCACGGCGGGAACGCTACCCCCCGCTCCCGGTGCGGCGCGGAGGACCCGCCCGTCGCGGCCGGTGGTCAGGCGGACGGGAGCGCGGCGCCCGCGCGGCCCACGACCGAGCCGATCTCGGGACCCAGGAAGCGGCGGCCGAGCCGGGCGAAGGGTTCCGGGTCGCCGGTGGCGAGGAAGCGGTGCGGCGCGGGCGGGGTCGTGTCGTCGCGCAGCAGGTCGTGCGCGTGCAGGGTCCGGACCAGGGTGCGGGCGGTCTCGTCGGCCGAGGACACCAGCGTCACGTCCGGGCCGAGGACGATCTCCAGCACCCCGGACAGCAGCGGGTAGTGGGTGCAGCCGAGGACGACGGTGTCGACCCCGGCGCGCTGCAGCGGCTCCAGGTAGCCCTGGGCGACGCCGAGGACCTGGCGTCCGCTGGTGGTGCCGCGCTCCACGAAGTCGACGAACCGGGGGCAGGCCACCGAGGTGATCTCGGTGTCGCGGGCGGCGTCGAAGGCGTCGGCGTAGGCGCCCGAGGCGATGGTCGCGGCGGTGCCGATGACGCCGATCCGGCCGTTGCGGGTGGTGGCGACGGCGCGGCGCACCGCCGGGCGGACGACCTCGACCACCGGGACCGGGTAGCGCTCGCGGAAGTCGGCGAGACAGGCCGCCGAGGCGGAGTTGCAGGCGATGACCAGCGCCTTGACCCCCGAGTCGACGAGCTCGTCGCCGATCGCGAGCGCGAGGCGCCGGATGTCGGCGAGCGGGCGCGGCCCGTAGGGGCTGTGCGCGGTGTCGCCGACGTAGACGATCTGTTCGGCGGGCAGCAGGTCGATGACCGAGCGGGCGACGGTGAGCCCCCCGACCCCGGAGTCGAAGATGCCGATCGGGGCGTCGATACCGGGCGCGTCGCTCACACCCTAGGAGGGTAGGCGGTCGGCCTTCGCGACCCAGCGGGCGGCGACGACGCCGCCGATCGCGCCGAACAGGTGCCCCTGCCAGGAGACCATCGGGTCCGACGGGAGCACTCCCCAGAGGATCGAGCCGTAGAAGAGGAACAGCACGACGGCGAGCAGGATCTGCCGTCCGTTGCGGGCCAGGAAGCCGCGGGTGAGCAGGAACAGGAACCAGCCGAACACGATGCCGGAGGCGCCGAGCACCGGCAGCGGCGAGGTCAGCCACACCCCCAGCCCGCTGATCACCCAGATCGTCGCGGTGACCGCGACCCACTGCACCGGACCGCCGGACATGGCGAGGAACCCGAAGATCAGGAACGGCAGACTGTTGGCGGCGAGGTGCGCCCAGTCGCCGTGCAGCAGCGGCGCGGTGAGGATCCCGGCGAGGCCGTCGGTGCTGCGCGGGTAGATCGCCGCGGCGGCGTCGACCATCCCGCCGGACGCCTGGTCGACCGCCTCGATCGCGTAGAGCGCGGCGGTGAACGCCAGCATGATCACCGCGGCGCGCACCGGCGCGGGCGGCAGCACGCGGGCGGGGCGGCCGTCCGGGAGTGCGGTCATGTCACCCACGGTACCGGCTCGGCCGCCCGCTATGCCCGTTGTGCCCGGTTCAGGCCCAGAGGTGCCCGTCGATGCCCTGCGCGGCGGTCCCCAGGTCACCGGAGTACGCGCCGGTGGACAGGTACTTCCAGCCGCCGTCACACACGATCATGACGACGTCGGCGCGCTGCCCGGCGTCGAGCGCCTTGTTCGCGACGCCGAGTGCGGCGTGCAGGATCGCGCCGGAGGAGATCCCGGCGAAGATGCCCTCCTGCTCGACGAGCTGGCGGGTGCGGCGCAGCGCGTCGTAGGAGCCGACCGAGAACCGTCCGGTCAGCACGGTCTCGTCGTAGAGCTCCGGGACGAAGCCCTCCGAGAGGTTCCGCAGGCCGTAGACGAGCTCGCCGTACCGGGGCTCCGCCGCGACGACCTGCACGTCGGGCTTGTGCTCGCGCAGGTAGCGCCCGGCGCCGACGAGGGTGCCGGTGGTGCCGAGCCCGGCGACGAAGTGGGTGATCGACGGCAGGTCCCGCAGGATCTCCGGGCCGGTGCCGCGGTAGTGCGCATCGGTGTTGGCCGGGTTGCCGTACTGGTAGAGCATCACCCAGTCCGGGTGCTCGGTGGCGAGCTGCTTGGCGACGGCGACGGCCTGGTTCGACCCGCCCGCCGCCGGCGAGGAGATGATCTGCGCGCCGTACATGGCGAGCAGCTGCCTGCGCTCGGAGGAGGTGTTCTCCGGCATCACGCAGATGATCTCGTAGCCCTTGAGCCTCGCGGCCATCGCCAGCGAGATCCCGGTGTTGCCCGAGGTGGGCTCCAGGATCGTGCAGCCGGGCGTGAGCAGCCCCTGCTTCTCGGCGTCCTCGATCATCGCCAGCGCGGGCCGGTCCTTGATCGAGCCGGTGGGGTTGCGGTCCTCCAGCTTCGCCCACAGCCGCACGTCCTCCGACGGCGACAGCGACGGCAGCCCGACCAGCGGGGTGTCGCCGACGGCGTGCAGCAACGAGTCGTAACGCACGGGTTCTCCTCACACGACGGCACCGGGCGGGGACGCCGCCCGGTGCCGGGGTCCGGTGGGGCTCAGCGACCGCCGGCCACGGCCGGGAGGATCGTGAACGTGGAGGACTCCGTGACCGGGGCCTCCAGGCCGCCGGCGAAACGGATGTCCTCGTCGTCGACGTAGATGTTGACGAAGCGGTGCAGCTTGCCGTCGGTGATCAGACGGTCCTTGATGCCGCTGTGCCGCGACTCCAGGTCGTCGATGACCGCCGAGACGGTGTCGCCCTTCGCCTCGACGGTCTTCTCACCGTCGGTGTGCGTGCGAAGGATGGTGGGGATGGAGACGGAGACGGCCATCTCGGTGATCACTCCTGGTGGGTCGCTCTGGCGTGGATTTCTCACGCGCGACAACGCGGCCGGAGTACGGCGACATTCCCGCGCGACCTCCGGCGCGGGTGCGCGAGAGGGTCGATCAGGCCCGGTCGGGCACGTCGTCGGAGCCGGTGTGGGAGAACATGTAGGACTCCACGACCGCCAGCTCGTCCTCCACGACCTCGCCGTCGGCGAGGTGGTAGGAGCGCACCTCGGGCTCGGCGTCGGCGGTGGCGAGGCCCACGATCAGCCAGTGCTGGTCGGGGGTCCACTCCATCTGGGCGACGTCCTTGGGCGACGGGTAGGCCTCGGGCAGACCGGTGTGCGCCACCGGCCGCCGCGGCAGTCGCGTGTGGGAGTGGACGACGAGCATGCGGCGCTCACCGGCCGCGTCCAGCTCGCGCTCCAGGCGGATGTCCTCGGCCGGGGCGAAGGCGAAGTCGCTCGCCACCTCGTCGGCGTTGGTCATCGGCACGTAGCGCTCGGGGTGCTCGCCGGTCTCGGGACCGACGAGCTGCCCGCACGACTCGACCGGGAAGTCCCGGCGGGCATGCGCGACGATCGCATCGACGAGGTCGGACCGGAGGACGAGCACGACCCGAGGATACGCGGCCCCGGCCGCGGGACCGAACACCCGCCGGGCCGGAACCGGCCGTTCACGCACCCGACACCACGTTCTGTGATCCCGGCCACGGCCTCCCGTGCAGGGGTGCGTCCATACTGCCCTGCGTGCCCGCCTCCGGTCGCCGTGTCGGATTCGTCCTCGCCGCCGTGCTCGTCGTCGTCCTCGCGGTCGCGGTCACCGTCGAGGCGGTGACGCTCTCGGGCCGCCCCGCCGCGGGCGCGCCCGGCTCGGGCACGGTGCGGCTCATCGCGCTCAACGACCTGCACGGCAACCTGGAGCCGCCCTCGGGGTCCTCGGGCCGGGTGACCGACGACGCCGGCGCGCAGGTCGAGGCCGGCGGCGCCGCGTTCGTCGCCGCGCACGTCGCGGCGCTGCGGGCGCAGGCCCCGGCGAGCGTGGTGCTGTCCACCGGCGACAACGTCGGCGCGTCCCCGCTGGCGTCGGCGCTGTTCCGCGACGAGCCGACCGTCGAGGTGCTGGAGCGGATCGGCGTCGCCGCGTCCGCCGCGGGGAACCACGAGTTCGACGAGGGCATCACCGAGCTGCGCCGGCTGCAGCGCGGCGGCTGCCACCCGGTCGACGGCTGCCGCTTCACCCCGTCCTACGACGGCGCGTCGTTCCCGATCCTGTCGGCGAACGTGACCGAGGGCGGGAAGCCCGCGCTCGCCGCGTCGACGGTGGTGGAGGCGGGCGGCGCCCGGATCGGCGTCATCGGCGCCACCCTGTCCGAGCTGCCCGACCTGGTCTCCCCCGACGGCATCCGCGGCCTGGAGGTCGGCGACGAGGTCGCCGCGGTCGACGCGGCGTCGCGCGAGCTGACCGCGCAGGGGGTACGGGCACAGGTGCTGCTGCTGCACCAGGGCGACGAGGCGACCGGCGACGGCGGCCCGGACGCCTGTGCGATCGAGCCCGGCGGGCCGGGGTCGCGGATCGCGGCCGCGGTGTCCGCCGACGTCGACGCGGTGTTCTCCGCGCACACCCACCAGCAGTACGCGTGCTCGGCGACCGACCCGGCCGGGAACCCGCGACCGTTCGTGCAGGGCCTGTCGTTCGGCAGGCTGCTGTCGGTGGTCGACCTCGCCCTGACCGGCGACGGCGACGTGGACCGCGCCGCGACCGGCACCGCCCGCAACGTGGTGGTCACCCGCGACGTCGCCCCCGACCCGGCGGTCGCCGACGTCGTCGACCGTGCGGTCGCGCAGTCGCGGCCGCTGGCCGAGCGCCCGGTCGGCACCCTGGCCGGCCCGCTGCTGCGCGCGGCCGCGCCGTCGGGACTGTCCCCGCTCGGCACGGTGATCGCCGACGCCCAGCTCGCCGCCTCGCGCGGCGACGGCGCACAGCTCGCGCTGACCAACCCCGGCGGGGTGCGCGCGGACCTGGTGCCCGGCGCGGGCGGGCGGGTCACCTACGGGCAGGCCTACACCGTGCAGCCGTTCGGCAACATCCTGCAGACCATGACGCTCACCGGCGCCCAGCTGCGCGCGGTGCTCGACCAGCAGTTCACCGTCGACGACGGTCCGACGGTCCTGCAGAGCTCGTCGAACCTGCGCTACACGGTGGTGGCCGGGAACCGGGTCGGTGACATCTCCATCGGCGGCGTCCCCGTCACCGACGACGGCCGCTACCGGGTCGCGACGAACAACTTCCTGTCCGCGGGCGGCGACGGCTTCGACACCGTCACCGCCGGGACCGAGCTGGTCGGCGGCCCGGTGGACCTCGACGCGTTCGTCGCGTACCTGGGCGCGAACCCGGGCCTGGCCGTGCCGTCGACCGACCGGATCGTGCGCCGCTGAGGGGCGGCCGGGCGGGTCAGAGCCCGCGGACGCGGACCCGGACCAGGGAGTCCTGCACGTAGGTCAGCCAGTGGTAGACGCCCAGGTGCTGGGCCCGCGGGTCGTCGTCGGGCAGCTGCTCGGGCATGTCCTCGTTCACGTCGAGGGCGGTGCCGAGCGCGAGCCGCACGTCGTTGAGGGCGGCCAGCCAGGCGTCGACCTGGGCCTCGGTGAGCTCGAGCCGTCCGCCCGCCTCGGGCAGGGTGTCCAGCACGGTCGCCGCGGCGGTGTCCTTGGCCTCGATCAGCGACGGCTCGTGCAGCGAGCGCATCCCGCCGGCGAGGTCGGAGTCCTCGGTGGT
This sequence comes from Pseudonocardia sp. ICBG1034, assembly GCF_020131375.1. Classification (NCBI taxonomy): domain Bacteria; kingdom Bacillati; phylum Actinomycetota; class Actinomycetes; order Pseudonocardiales; family Pseudonocardiaceae; genus Pseudonocardia; species Pseudonocardia sp. ICBG1034. The sequence goes on along the minus strand of NZ_JAHLEK010000006.1, from coordinate 3,067 downwards.
GAAGTCCGGCAGCAGCCGGGCCAGCACCCGGTCGGTCGGCCGCGACGTCGGGCCGGTGCGGATGCCGGTCAGCTCGGCCAGCTCGTCGGTGGGCGCGAGCTCGGCACGACCGGCGAGCATCTGGCGGATCTCGACGAACAGGCCCCGCAGGACGACGGCCTCCTCACCGGAGAACCCGGACGTGTAGCGGACGCGGTCGCCCCGCCCGCTGCGCTTCCAGCCGTTCACGCTCAGGCCCGCTGCATGGTGGCCCACAGGCCGGCCGCGTGGAGCTGGGCGACGTGGCCCTCCACGGTGTCCTTGTCCCCCGCCGACACCGCGGCGCGTCCCTTGTGGTGCACGTCGAGCATCAGCGCGGTGGCCTTCGCCTCGGGGTAGTGGAACACCTTCTGCAGCACGTAGGTCACGTACGACATGAGGTTGACCGGGTCGTTCCAGACGATGGCCTGCCACGGCGTGTCGGGGCCGGCGGACTCGTCCAGGTCGGGCGTGACCTGCTCGGTGGGCGCCGGGGACGGCGCTGGGGACGGCGCGGACATGCGCCCCATGGTGGCACAGGAGCCGTAGGCTCCCGGCCATGACCGGCACGGCCCTGCTGACCGACCGCTACGAGCTGACGATGGTGGCGGCGGCCCTCGCCGACGGCACCGCGGAACGCCACTGCGTCTTCGAGCTGTTCGCGCGCCGCCTGCCCGACGGGCGCCGCTACGGCGTCGTCGCCGGGACGGGGCGGTTGCTGGAGGCGCTGGAGCGCTTCCGGTTCTCCGCCGCCGACCTGGAGTTCCTCGCCCCGGTCGTCGACGCGGCGACCCTGGAGCGCCTGGGCGACTACCGCTTCTCCGGCGACGTCGACGGCTACCCGGAGGGCGAGCTGTACTTCCCCGGCTCCCCCGTCCTCACCGTGACCGGCACCTTCGCCGACGCGGTGATCCTGGAGACCGTCGCGCTGTCGATCTACAACCACGACTGCGCGATCGCCTCGGCGGCGGCCCGGATGGTGACCGCGGCGGCCGGCAGGCCGCTCATCGAGATGGGCTCGCGGCGCACCCACGAGGAGGCCGCCGTGGCCTCGGCCCGGGCCGCGTACCTGGCGGGCTTCGCGACGACGTCGAACCTCGCCGCGGGCGCCCGGCACGGCATCCCGACCGCGGGCACCGCCGCGCACGCCTGGGTCCTGCTGCACGACGACGAGCCGGCCGCCTTCGCCAGCCAGGTCGCCGCGCTGGGCACCGGCACCACGCTGCTCGTCGACACCTACGACATCCGCCGCGGTATCGAGCACGCCGTCGCGGCCGCCGGGCCCGGGCTGGGTGCGGTCCGCATCGACTCGGGCGACCTCGGCGAGCTGGCCCGCCAGGCCCGCGAGCAGCTCGACGCGCTCGGCGCCACCGGCACCCGGATCGTGCTCTCCGGCGACCTCGACGAATACGCGATCGCCTCGCTGCGCGCCGAGCCGGTCGACTCCTACGGCGTGGGGACCTCGGTGGTCACCGGGTCGGGCTCGCCGACGGCGGGGATGGTCTACAAGCTCGTCGAGGTCGACGGGCGCCCGGTGGCCAAGCGGTCGAGCGCGAAGGAGTCCCGCGGCGGGCGCAAGGCGGCGCTGCGCCGGTTCAAGCCGACCGGGACCGCGGTCGAGGAGGTCGTGTACCCCTACGGCACCGACCCGGTCCTCGGCCCGCACGACCGGGTGCTGCCGGTGCCGCTGGTGCGGGACGGGAAGGTCGTCGCCGACGACGTCGTCACCGGGCTGGAGGCCGCCCGGGAGCGGCTGCGGACGGCGCTGGTCGCCGTACCGTGGGAGGGGTTGAAGCTGTCCCGCGGCGAGCCTGCGATCCCGACCACCTTCCTCACCGGGAGCTGAGCCATGGCACGAGCGTTGATCGTCGTCGACGTCCAGAACGACTTCTGCGAGGGCGGCGCCCTCGCGGTGGCCGGCGGGGCCGCCGTGGCCGCCGGGATCGGGCCGCTCGCGACCGGCGGCCGCGACGGGCGGGTCTACGACCACGTCGTCGCCACCCGGGACGTGCACGTGGACCCGGGGCCGCACTTCTCCGACACCCCGGACTTCGTCGACTCCTGGCCGCCGCACTGCCGCGCGGGGACGCCGGGCGCGTCGTTCCACCCGGCACTGGACGTGGCGCCGATCGAGTGCGTCTTCGACAAGGGCGCCTACACCAGCGCCTACTCCGGGTTCGAGGGCGCGAGCGCGAACGAGTCGGGCACCCCGCTGGGCGACTGGCTCACCGAGCACGGGGTGACCGAGGTCGACGTCGTCGGCCTGGCGACCGACCACTGCGTCCGGGCGACCGCGCTGGACGCGTCCCGGCTCGGGCTGGCGACGACGGTGCTGCTGCACCACTGCGCCGGGGTGGCACCGGAGACGACGGAGCGGGCGCTCGCCGCGCTGACCGAGGCCGGCGTGGAGCTCCGCACCGCCTGACCCCCGGCGGCGCCGGCGCCGGACTCAGTGCCGGTCGGCGGTGCCGACCGGGGCTGGCCGGTCGTCGTCGGGCCGGTCGGCCGGGGCGAGGGGGTCGACGACGGCGACCGGGACGGGCTCGGCCCGGTCCCCCGCGCCGTCGGCCGCCGGCGCGGCGGCGGTCGCGGCGGGGTGGGTGCCGTCCGGGGAGGCGGGCTCACCGGAGTCGTCCTTCGCGAAGGACCCGACCTTCACGTAGAAGTCGTCGCCGTGGTTGTCGGTCGCCCACTCGACGGCCTGCTCCATCACCTCGGCGCTCTTCTCGGCGCGCAGGATGACCTTGTCCCGGCGCACGTCGCGGTGCAGCGCCAGGCACAGCAGCACCATGATCACCACGAACGGCGCGGCGACCAGGATCGTCAGGTTCTGGATGCCCGACAGGGCGTCCTCACCGCCGGTGACCAGCATCAGCACCGCGACCGCGCCCATCGCGGCACCCCAGAAGACCACGACCCACCTGCTCGGCTCGATGGTGCCGCGCTGGGACAGCGTGCCCATCACGATCGACGCGGCGTCGGCGCCGGACACGAAGAAGATCGCCACCAGCACCATCACGAGCAGGCCGGTGGCCGTGGCCCACGGGTA
>NZ_JAHLEK010000005.1:0-9337 GCF_020131375.1 Pseudonocardia sp. ICBG1034 | reverse complement strand
CGGCGTGCGCCGGACCAGCGCACCGGCGGCGAGGGTGTTGGCCAGCTGGACACCGCGGCCCGGCTCATCCCGCACAGCTCCGCCGCCCGGCCGCCTCTGCCCGCCCGCGACCCACAGCGTGAACAGCAGCCGGAACGCCGACCAGCTCCATCCGGCGGGGCGGTGCACGGTCGACTCGAGGTCGTACGACCAGGGAGCCGGCGGAGCCGGTGCAGGTTCAGCACCCGACGGCCATGGCCTCGTCGACTGGGTCGCGGGCCTCGCCGACCGCGGGTTCGCCTCACGGGCCCCGATCGAGCGGCTGCGGCAGGTCCGCGGCGACGACTCCGCCCCGGCCGACCCCGCCGGGCTGGCCGGCGCGGCGCTCGACGAGTGCGCCCGTCCGCTCACCTGAGCCCGTGACCCTCTCCGCCCGGCTCGCCGCCCGCAAGGACGGCCGTCGCATCGCCGTCGTCCTGCCCGCCCTGGACGAGGAGGCGACGGTCGGTGCGCTCGTCGCCGGGCTGACCCGGCTGTGCGAGGGCCCGTCCCCGCTGGTCGACGACCTCGTCGTCCTCGACTCCGGGAGCACCGACCGCACCGCGGAGTGCGCCGCGGCGGCCGGGGCACGGGTGCTCGGCCGCGAGCGTGCGGTGCCCGGCGTCCGGGTGCTGCCGGGCAAGGGCGAGGCGATGTGGCGCGCCGTCGTCGCCCTGGGGAACGGGCCGCGCCCGGCCGACCTGGTCTGCTTCGTCGACGCCGACCTCGTCGACCCGCACCCCGAGCTCGTCGAACGGCTTCTCGCGCCGCTGCTCACCCGGCCCGGGACCGCGCTGGTCAAGGGCTACCACCGGCGCCCGCTCACCGGCCCCGGTGGTGCCTGCGGCCCCGACGACGCGAGCGGGCACGAGGGCGGCCGCGTCACCGAGCTGCTCGCCCGCCCCCTGCTCGCCGCGCTCCGCCCCGGGCTGCGGCACGTCCGTCAGCCCATCGGGGGCGAGTACGCCGCCACCCGCGAGCTGCTCGACCGGCTCCCGTTCGCGACCGGCTACGGCGTCGACATCGGCCTGCTGCTCGACACCGACGCCGACACCGTCGTCGGCGGGACCGCGGCCATCGCGCAGGCCGACCTCGGCGTGCGCCGGCACCGCAACCGCCCGCTGCACGAGCTCGGCCGTACCTCCCGCGAGGTCCTCGCCACGGCCCTGGCCCGCTGCGGGGTCGAGGACTCCGGCGCCGGACTCACCGCGTTCCTCCCCGACGACGTCCTCCCCGGCCACGTGCGCACCGGCCACGGCGCGGAGACGGGCTGGCGCACCGAGACCCGTCCGCTGCGCCAGGTGGACCGGCCCCCACCGGGCCGGGTGCGCGACGGGGGATCCGCCGAGCCGGTGGTCGCACCCGCCGCCCGCGTGGGGTGAGACCCGTCGTCGGACCGGCGTGATGAGATGGCGGCATGGGGACCGCCCTCGCGTACGTGATCGTCCTGGCCGGCGTCGCCGCGCTGGTGTTCGTGTTGGCGGCCGCGGTCTTCGGCCGCGGGGAGGAGCTCGCCCCGCTCGCCCCGGACGCGACACCCACCCGGCTGCCCGCCCGCGAGGTCTCCGGAACCGACGTCCGTGACCTGCGTTTCCAGCAGGTGCTGCGCGGATACCGGATGGCTGAGGTGGACTGGGCACTCGACCGGCTGGCCGGCGAGCTGGACCGGGTCCGGACCGACCGGCACGAGCTGGCCGACCGGGTGGCCCGGTTGGAGGCGACGATCGCGCGGATGCGCGCCGAGGAGGATCCGGGTGACGAGCAACGACGGCAGTGGTGACGGCGGTACCGCAGGCAGGAGCGGGGACGGTCGCGACGGCGGGGTCGGCGACCGCACCCCGGGCGTGCGGCCGGCCGGTGGCGGCCGGGTGGAGCTGACGGTCCCGGTCGACGTCAACGTGCCCGCCGACGTCCTGTGGGAGGTCGTCTCCGACCTCGAGGGCCAGTCGGACTGGATGCTCGGCACGACCGTCGAGATCACCGCGGGCGACGGCCGCTCGGTCGGCACCGAGCTGCGCGCGGTCACCGGGGTCGGGCCGCTCGGCGTCGCCGACACGATGCGGGTCACCGAGTGGACCGAACCGCCCGCCGGTGCGACGGGGGAGCGGCGGATCGTCGTCACCCACACCGGCACCGTGATCCGCGGCGACGGCGTGTTCGTCGTCGTGGAGCTGGGCCCGGCGCGGTCGCGCTTCCTGTGGACCGAGCTGCTCGACCTGCCGCTCGGTGCGCTCGGCCGGTTCGGCTGGCCGCTGGTGCGCCCCGCGTTCCGGGCCGGGGTCGCGCACTCGCTGCGCGGGATGGCCGAGCGGACCGAGGACCGCTACCGGGCCGGCCGGTGACATCGCCCGACCCCGCGGCCCACGACGACCGCCCCCGCTGCGACTGGGCGCTCTCGGCACCGGACTACGTCGCCTATCACGACGACGAGTGGGGCCGCCCCGTCCACGGCACCGCGGCCTGGTTCGAGCGCATGAGCCTGGAGGCGTTCCAGTCCGGGCTGTCCTGGATCGTCGTGCTGCGCAAGCGCCCGGCGTTCCGCGAGGTCTTCGCCGGCTTCGACCCGGACACGGTCGCCCGCTTCGGCGACGACCACGTGACCCGCCTCCTCGGCGACGCCCGGATCGTGCGCAACCGGATGAAGATCGAGGCCACGATCTCCAACGCCCGCGCCGTGCTCGACCTCCTCGACGCCGGCGACGACCTCGGCGCGTTCCTCGCCTCCTACGCACCCGACCCGGCCGACCACCCGCGCCCGGCACGGCTGTCCGACGTCCCCGGCTCCACACCCGCGTCGACGGCGCTGTCGAAGGCGCTCAAGAAGCGCGGCTTCCGGTTCGTCGGTCCCACCACCTGCTACGCACTCATGCAGGCGACCGGTCTGGTCGACGACCACGTCGCGTACTGCTGGCGTGCCGGGGCCGGCCCGGAGGGCCCGCGGGGGACCGGACCGGGGTCGCCGTAGCGTCGCCGGGCCGTTGCGCTGCGTGAACGCCGCGGGTATCGCTGCCGAGCCGTGATCGCCTCGGTTGCACCTCGGCGCCGGTGATGGGGGACAATGTGGTCCCACGGTCGGCGCGTGCCCCGAGCGCGCACCGGGGAACGACAGTTGTGGATGTTGACGGAGGACGGACGAATGGCCGCGATGAAGCCCCGCACCGGCGACGGGCCCATGGAAGTCACCAAGGAGGGCCGGGGCATCGTGATGCGCGTCCCGCTCGAGGGTGGCGGGCGTCTCGTCGTCGAGATGACCCCGGACGAGGCCACCGACCTCAGTGAGGCGCTGAAGTCGACCGTCGGCTGACGGCCGACGGAACGGACACGACGCGGCGGGACCGGGGAACCGGTCCCGCCGTCGTCGTACCCGGGCCTCGGTGACGGGCCTCAGGCCACCGACTCGTAGATCTCCAGCGTCCGCCGGGCCATCTCGGCCCAGGCGAACTCGGCGACCGCGCGCTCCCGGCCCCGCTCACCCATCGTCGCGGCCCGCCGCGGGTCCGCGACCAGCGCGTTGACCGCCTCGGCCAGTGCCGCCTCGAACGCGGCGGTGTCGGCCGGGTCGTAGTGCGCGAGGAGGCCGGTCACGCCGTCGTCGACGACCTCCGGGATCCCGCCGACGTCGGAGGCGACCACGGCCGTACCGCAGGCCATCGCCTCCAGGTTCACGATGCCCAGCGGCTCGTAGACCGAGGGGCACACGAACACCGTCGCCGCCGACAGCAACTGGCGGACCTCGGCGGTGGCGAGCATCCGCTGGATCCACACGACGCCGTCGCGCGAGGCGGACAGCTCCGCCACCGCCCGCTCGGTCTCGGCCGCGATCTCCTTCGTGTCCGGGGCGCCCGCGCACAGCACGACCTGCGCCGACGGGTCGAACCGGTGCGCCGCCGCGACCAGGTGCCCGAGGCCCTTCTGCCGGGTGATCCGGCCGACGAACACCACGAGCGGCCGGTCCGGGTCGACGCCGTGCGCCAGCAGCGCGTCGCGGGCCGGGTCGGGCGCGTAGAACTGCGTGTCGATGCCGTTGTGCACCACGTGCACCAGGTCCGGGTCGATCGCGGGGTAGGCGTTCAGCACGTCGCGGCGCATGCCGTGGGAGACCGCGATGACGGCGTCCGCCGCCTCGTAGGCGGTCCGCTCCACCCACGACGACAGCCGGTACCCGCCGCCGAGCTGCTCGGCCTTCCACGGCCGCAGCGGCTCCAGCGAGTGGGCCGTGACCACGTGCGGGCGCCCGTGCAGCAGGCCGCCGATGTGGCCCGCCATGTTGGCGTACCAGGTGTGGGAGTGCAGGACGTCGCAGCGCTCCAGCTCGGCGGCCATCGACAGGTCCACCCCGAGCGTGGTCAGCGCCGCGTTCGCCCCGTCCGGCAGCGGCGGCGCGGAGTGCGCGCGCGCGTCGGCCGGGGCGTCGCTGCCCGGTTCGGCGAAGCAGTGCACGTCGACGTCGACGAGCTCCCGCAGGGCGGGGACGAGATGTCCCACGTGGACTCCGGCGCCGCCGTAGACGGCTGGCGGGTATTCACGGGTGAGAAGGCCGACGCGCACGGGCCGGGACGCTACCGGGGCGGGCGGACGCGGCGCGAGGAGTCCGCCGGGCGATCGCTGCGTCCGATCCGGTCCGACCCTGCCCGGCGGGCCCGGACGTATGGCCCCGCCACCGGGCGCCCACTAGTGTTCACGCCATGCGACCGACCGCGTCCGGACGTCTTCCCGGAAGGGTTCTCGGCATCGTGCTGGCCGGTGGCGAGGGGAAGCGGCTCTGGCCGCTCACCGCGGACCGTGCCAAGCCCGCCGTCCCGTTCGGTGGCAACTACCGGCTCATCGACTTCGTGCTGTCCAACCTCGTGAACTGCGGGATGGACCGGCTGTGCGTGCTGACCCAGTACAAGTCGCACTCGCTGGACCGGCACATCTCGACGACGTGGCGGCTGTCGTCGGTGCTCGACCAGTACATCACCACCGTCCCGGCCCAGCAGCGGCTCGGCAGGCGCTGGTACACCGGCTCGGCGGACGCGATCTTCCAGAGCCTCAACCTGGTCTACGACGACCAGCCCGAGTACATCGCCGTGTTCGGCGCCGACCACGTCTACCGGATGGACCCGGCGCAGATGATCGCCCAGCACGCCGAGTCCGGCGCGGGCGTCACCGTCGCGGGGATCCGCGTGCCGCGGGCCGAGGCCAAGGCGTTCGGCTGCATCGCCTCCGACGAGACCGGCCGCATCACCGAGTTCCTCGAGAAGCCGTCCGATCCGCCGCACGTGCCGGACGACCCCGAGGTGACCTTCGCCTCGATGGGCAACTACGTGTTCACCACCGAGGCACTGCTCGACGCGCTGAAGGCCGACGCGGCGAACGCCGACTCCGACCACGACATGGGCGGGGACATCATCCCGGCGCTCGTCGCCGAGGGTGACGCGCACGTCTACGACTTCGCCGACAACGTCGTCCCCGGCGCCACCGAGCGCGACGCCGGCTACTGGCGCGACGTCGGGACCATCGACGCCTACTACGACGCGCACACCGACCTCGTCTCGGTGCACCCGATCTTCAACCTCTACAACCAGCGCTGGCCCATCCGCACCGCGGTGCCCGCGCTGCCGCCGGCGAAGTTCGTCGAGGGCGGCATCGCGCAGGACTCGATCGTCGGCGCGGGCACGATCATCTCCGGGGCGATCGTGCGCCGGTCGGTCATCAGCCCGAACGTGTCCGTGTCGGGCGGCGCGGAGGTCTCGGACTCGGTCGTGCTGCCGGGCGCCCGGATCGGCCGGGGCGCGGTCGTGCGCCGGGCGATCCTCGACAAGAACGTCGTCGTCCCCGACGGCGCGCTGATCGGCGTCGACCTGAACCTCGACCGCAGCCGCTACACCGTATCCAACGGCGGCGTCGTCGTCCTGGGCAAGGGCGTCACGGCGCAGTAGCGCCGACCCGCGGTTCCGCGCTCACCTGCGGTGTCGGTGCCGCGTTCGCTCCGCTCACCTGCGGACGGCGCAGAGCATCCCGTCCGCGACCGGGAGCAGCGCCGACAGCAGGCGCTCGTCGTCGCGGACCAGCGCGGCGGTCTCGCGCAGTGCGGCCGTACCCGGGCCGTGCGCGGCACCGGGCTCGGCGACCCGGCCGCCGTCGAGCACACCCTCCAGCACCAGCACCCCGCCGGGGCGCAGCAGCCGGATCGCCTCGGCCAGGTAGCCGGGGTACTCGGCGGGGACCGCGTCGGCGACGACGAGGTCGTAGCCGCCGTCGGTCAGCCGCGGCAGCACCTCCAGCGCCATCCCGTTGATCAGCCGCGCGCGCCCGGGCCCGTACCCGGCGGCGAGGAAGGTGCGCCGGGCCGAGCGCTGCAGCTCCGGGTCGACGTCGATGGTGGTCAGCGTCCCGTCGCCGGCCATGCCGCGCAGCAGGTACAGCCCGCTCACCCCGGCTCCGGTCCCGATCTCGACGACGGCCCGCGCGGAGACCGTCGCGGCCAGCACCGACAGCGCCGCCCCGCCCGCCGCGGAGATGGGGTGCGCGCCCGCCGCCGTGCCCAGTGCGCGGGCCTCGCCGCACGCGTCGTCCTCGGCGAGGTAGCCCTCGGCGTACGCGGCCGCCCCCGCGGGTGTGCTCATGGCGCAAGATTATCGCCGCATGATCCGTCGTCGGTTTCACAGACTTCTCTCAGACGGGTTTCACATCCTCCTCATGGGTGGCGGGCAGTCTGTGGTGCAACGAACGAAGCCTCGCGGCCGATCGACACCACGACACGGTCGCGACTCCACGGAGGTGCCCCGCCCCGATGTCCGCCCCTCGCGCAACCGACGACGCCCCGTTCCGGGACGCCGCCGCCGGTACCCGCCCCGGTGAGGGTGCCGACTGGACCCCGCCCACCTGGGACGAGGTCGTCCGGGAGCACGCCGACCGCGTCTACCGACTCGCCTACCGCCTGTCCGGCAATCAGCACGACGCCGAGGACCTCACCCAGGAGACCTTCATCCGGGTGTTCCGGTCCCTGGCGTCCTACAAGCCGGGCACCTTCGAGGGCTGGCTGCACCGCATCACCACGAACCTGTTCCTCGACATGGTCCGCCGCCGCGCCCGGCTGCGGATGGAGGGATTGCCCGAGGACACCGACCGGCTCCCGGGCGGTGGCCCCGAGCCCGAGACCGTGTTCGCGATCAACCACCTCGACCCGCACCTGCAGGCCGCCCTGGACGAGCTGCCCCCGGACTTCCGGGTCGCCGTCGTCCTGTGCGACGTCGAGGGCCTGTCCTACGAGGAGATCGGCGCCACCCTCGGGGTGAAGCTCGGCACCGTCCGCAGCCGCATCCACCGGGGCCGGACCGCGCTGCGGGCGTCGCTGGAGCGGCACCGCGCGGCCGCGGCGGAGGAGCAGGCGGTGGCATCCGACCGCGGTCCGGTGGCAGAGTTGGTCCCGTGACCGAGCGACGGCGTTTCCAGGTCGTCCCCCCGGACTGGGGGACGACCCACCTGACGCTCGAGGCGGTCGTCGCCTTCGTGGACGACGAGCTGGCCGCCGGTCCGCACGACCGCGCCACCCGCCACCTCGAGCGCTGCCCCGACTGCGCGGTGGAGGTCGCCGAGCAGCGGCGGGCCCGCACCGCGCTGCGCGGTGCCGACGCCCCCACGCTGCCGCCGTCGCTGATGTCGACGCTGCGCGCGATCCCGCAGGACACCGAGCTGCCCCCGCCGCCGGCGGGCCTGTCGCTCACCCCGGACGGCCAGCTCGTGTCGGTGCTGCGCCCGGCGCCGGTCGAGGGCGATCACGGCCGTCGCTCCGGCCGGTCGCGACGGGTGCGTCTGGGCACCGGCGCCGCCGTGTCCGGGCTGGCGCTCGGCGCGCTCGCGTTCGGTCTGCCCGCCGCCACGACCGCCACCCCGGCCGGGCCGGCCGTCCCCGGCCCGGGTGCCGCGGCCGTCGCGCGGTTCGCGGCCACCCCGGTGCCCGCCTCGTCGCGGCGGACGGCCGTCCCGGCCGCCACCACGGTGGGCTCGACCGGTGCGCCGCTGTCGCCGACGACCTCGGCCACGCCGACCGGTGACGCCGACATCTCCCCGACGCCCTGACGCGTCACCGATACACCGACTTCACCGCCCGCCGGGCAGGCTGTGCGGGTGTACTGGGTGGACGCCGTGCCGGCTGATCGATCGTCGGGAGCAGTCGCCCCGGGCTCCGGAGTGACCCGGTGAGCGACGACCGCGGCACCCGCCCGGACGGCGCAGCCGACCCGGAGGCCCACGGCTCCGCTCCGCCGCGGCTGCGACCCCGCCCGCTGGACCGTCCCGCGACCGACCCCGGCGAGCAGGCCGCCTTCGGCCGCCCGGACGGCGTCGACAGCTCGTTCGCGCCGCCGTCGTCGCACCTCGGGTCGAACGGATCGCTGCCGACGGTGCCGCCACCGACCGCCGCGGTCGCCCGCGCGTTCGGCCGCCCGGACCGCACACCCGACGGCGACCCCGCCGGTGGTCTGCAGCGTCCGCCCGGTGCGTCGGGCGACGCGCTGCGCGGGGGTGAGCAGAGCGCCGAGCAGGACCCGTTCTGGCCCGGCGGCTCGACCGGCGACCCGTGGCGCGACCCGGGCACGCCGGTCGTCGCCGCCCCTCCGCCCGGCGACGGCGACGACCCCGGTGAGGGTCCCCGGCCCGACGGCCCCCGGCTGAGCGTCCGCGAGGTCCTGTTCGGCAAGCGGGTGCAGCCGCGCGCGCTGGCGCTGCTCGGAGTGCTCGCCCTCGTCGTCGGTGCGGCGGGCGGCCTGATCGGGCACTGGACGGCCACCGCGGCGAGCGCACTGACCAGCCCCGGAGCCGTGCTGAGCGCGACCGAGCCCGCCCGGGAACGGCCGCCCGGCTCGGTGTCGGAGGTCGCCTCGCGGGTGCTGCCCGCGGTCGTCTCGCTGGAGGTGACCGTCGGCAACCAGGCGGGCAACGGCTCCGGCGTCGTGATCGACCCCGCGGGCTACGTGCTCACCAACGACCACGTCGTCGCGCCGGCGACCGGACCGGGCCAGGGCACCATCGAGGCCCTGTTCTCCGACGGCTCCCGCGTCCCGGCCACCGTGGTCGGCGCGGACCCGATGACCGACCTCGCGGTGGTCAAGGTGCCCGTCGCGAACCCGACGGTCGCCGCGATCGGCCGCTCCGGTGAGCTCGCCGTCGGCGACGCGGTGATCGCGATCGGGTCGCCGTTCGGCCTGGCGGGCACGGTGACGACGGGGATCGTGTCGGCCGTCGACCGCCCGGTGCGGCTCGACCCCGAGGGCAGTGCGGGCGACGCGGTGATCGACGCCGTGCAGACCGACGCCGCGATCAACCCCGGCAACTC
>NZ_JAHLEK010000004.1:0-10308 GCF_020131375.1 Pseudonocardia sp. ICBG1034 | reverse complement strand
TGCACGGGCGCATCGACGAGGTCGTCTGCCTGGGCTGCCGCCGCATCACCCCGCGCGACACGCTGCAGGCCCGGCCGCCACCGCGCTCAACCCCGGCTTCACCGAGGCGCACAGCGCGCAGGTCGAGACGGCCCCCGACGGCGACGCCGCGGTGGAGATCACCGACGGCTTCCGGATCGCGCCGTGCGCGTCCTGCCGCGGGGTCCTCAAACCGCACGTCGTCTTCTTCGGGGAGAACGTGCCGAAGGACCGGGTGGCGCGCTGCTACGCGATGGTGGCCGCGCTGACCCCCGAGGACGGCGCGCTGCTCGTCGCCGGGTCCTCGCTCACCGTCATGTCGGGGCTGCGGTTCGTCCGGGCCGCGCACCGGGCTGAGGTGCCGGTCGTGATCGTCAACCGCGGGGCGACCCGGGGCGACGAGCTCGCCGACCTGCGCGTCGACGCGGGCTGCTCGGAGGCACTGGCCGCACTCGCGGCCCAGCCGGTCTGAGCGCTCAGACCCCGCCGTCGCGACGCCCGCGGGGAGTGTCGAAGCGCCGGGTGGCGCGGTCGGCACCGATCGCGACCAGCGCGCACGCGGGCAGGACCACCACCGTCACGAACACGACCTGCGCCACGAACGGCAGGCCGGTGAGCCACAGCTCGAACGCGTCCCAGCCGTCGATGATCGTGCGCACACTCCACACGGTAGTCCCCGGGCCCAGGCATTAGGTTCGGGGCCATGTTCGCTGTCTACGCGCAGGAGCCCAACGCCGACGCTCCCCTCGACTCCCTCGTCGTGGGCGAGCGGCCCGACCCGGAGGTCCCCGACGGCTGGGTCTCCGTCAACGTCTCCGCCGCCAGCCTCAACATGCACGACCTGTGGACGCTGCGCGGGGTCGGCATCAAGCCCGACCAGTTCCCCATGATCCTCGGCTGCGACGGCGCCGGGACCCTCGACGACGGCACCGAGGTCGTCCTCTACCCGATCATCGGCGACCCCGACTGGCGCGGCGACGAGACGCTCGACCCGAAGCGCACCCTGCTCACCGAGCGCCACCAGGGCACGATGGCCGACAAGGTGATCGTCCCGGCGCGCAACGCGGTCCCCGCCCCGAAGGGCCTCACCCCCGGCCAGGGCGCCGTCCTGGGCACCGCCTGGCTGACCGCCTACCGGATGCTGTTCACCAAGTCGGGCCTGCAGCCGGGCCAGACGGTGCTCGTCCAGGGCGCCTCCGGCGGCGTCTCGACGGCGCTGGTCCAGCTGGGCCGCGCCGCGGGCTTCCAGGTGTGGGTCACCGGCCGCGACGAGGAGAAGCGCGCACTGGCCGAGCGGCTCGGCGCGCACGCCACGTTCGAGTCCGGGGCGAAGCTGCCGGGCAAGGTCGACGCCGTCATGGAGTCGGTCGGCGAGGCCACCTGGAAGCACTCCATGCGGGCGCTGCGACCCGGTGGCCGCATCGTCATCTGCGGCTCCACCTCGGGCCCGAACCCGCCCGCGGACCTGCAGCGGCTGTTCTTCCTCCAGCTCGAGGTGGTCGGCTCGACCATGGGGACGCGCCAGGAGCTCGCGGATCTCATGAACTTCGTGGCGACAGCCGGGATCGCGCCGGAGATCGGGACAGAACTGCCGATGGACTCCGCGAAGGAGGCGTTCGAGGCGATGTCCGCGGGGCGCACGGCGGGGAAGATCGTCCTGACCCGCTGAGGCGTTACGTGATCCGGGTGTGATGCAGTCGTGATGTCGTTGGTGAACGTCAAGCGGTCTACGTAATCGCTGGTCGTCGGCCTGTCGGTCATCGCTGCGTGACGACCGCCCGGCGCTCGGGGGACGTTTGCCCAGGACAGGGTCGGATTTCGCCCGATCGGCAAGTACAGTGCGTCATCGTGACCGAGCCTTTCAGTCGACGGGCGTCGGGGACTGCCACCATGGCTGCCCCGACGCCTGGAGCCGCGGGTGTCGTCGAGTTCCTGGACCGGGTCGACCACGCCGTGGCCACAGCCCTGTCCACCAACCCGTCCTCGACGGACGTCAGCCGTGACGGCTGGCGGGTCCTGTTGATGCTCGCCCGCGGCACCGGCCGCAGCATGGGCGAGGTCGCGGGATACACGTCGCTGCCCGCCCCCACGGCCACCCGGATCGTGGACCGCCTCGTCGAGAAGAAGCTGGCCTACCGGTCGGCCGACCCGCTCGACCGGCGCCGCGTGCTGGTGCACCTGTCGGCCGAGGGACGGACGGTCGTCGAGTCCGTCTGCCAGCGGGTGCAGCGCATCCTGTCGCCGCGCCGTGCCCCCGCCGCCCGGCCCGCGCCGTGCGACGGGCCGATCCCCGGCCCCCGGGCGGGCTCGGTCATGTAGACCGCCCGCGCGCTCCCCCGCCCCCACCACGTACACGTCGGGCCCGACCCCCTGCCGGGAGTCGGGCCCGCTTCGCGTCCGGGAGCTACTTCTTGGGCTTCTCGGTGGCCGTCCCGCCGCCGGTGGACAGCGCGGCGACGAAGGCCTCCTGCGGGACGTCGACGCGGCCGATCGTCTTCATCCGCTTCTTGCCCTCCTTCTGCTTCTCCAGCAGCTTGCGCTTGCGGGAGATGTCGCCGCCGTAGCACTTGGCGAGGACGTCCTTGCGGATCGCGCGGATCGTCTCGCGGGCGATGATCCGGGCGCCGACGGCGGCCTGGATCGGCACCTCGAACTGCTGGCGCGGGATGAGCTCGCGCAGCTTGGTCGCCATCGAGGTGCCGTAGGAGTACGCCGACTCCTTGTGCACGATCGCGGAGAACGCGTCGACGGCCTCGCCCTGCAGCAGGATGTCGACCTTGACCAGGTCGGCCACCTGCTCGCCGGCCTCCTCGTAGTCGAGGCTGGCGTAGCCGCGCGTGCGGGACTTCAGGTTGTCGAAGAAGTCGAAGATGATCTCGCCGAGCGGCATCGTGTAGCGCAGCTCGACGCGGGTCTCGGACAGGTAGTCCATCCCGCCGAGCTGGCCGCGCCGGCTCTGGCAGAGCTCCATGATGGTGCCGACGAACTCCGACGGCGCCAGGATGGTGATCTTGGTGATCGGCTCGCGGACCTCGGCGACCTTGCCCACCGGCCAGTCGCTGGGGTTGGTCACCTCGATCTCCTCGCCGTCGTCGGTGGTGACCTGGTAGACGACGTTGGGTGCGGTGGAGATCAGGTCGAGGTCGAACTCGCGCTCGAGCCGCTCGCGGGTGATCTCCAGGTGCAGCAGGCCGAGGAAGCCGCAGCGGAAGCCGAAGCCCAGCGCGGCCGAGGTCTCCGGCTCGTAGGTGAGCGCGGCGTCGTTGAGCTGCAGCTTGTCCAGCGCCTCACGCAGGTCGGGGTACTGCGAGCCGTCGATCGGGTAGAGCCCGGAGTAGACCATCGGCTGCGGCTCGCGGTAGCCGGTCAGTGGCGCGGTGGCCCCGTTGCGCTTGGACGTGACGGTGTCGCCGACCTTGGACTGGCGGACGTCCTTCACCCCGGTGATGAGGTAGCCGACCTCGCCGACGCCGAGGCCGTCGGACGGCTTGGGCTCCGGGGAGACGATCCCGATCTCGAGCAGCTCGTGCTCGGCACCGGTGGACATCATCTTGATCTTCTCGCGCGGCGAGAGCTTCCCGTCGACGACCCGGATGTAGGTGACGACGCCGCGGTAGGTGTCGTAGACCGAGTCGAAGATCATCGCACGGGCGGGGGCGTCGGCGTCGCCGACCGGGGCGGGGACCTGCGCGATGACGGCGTCCAGCACCGCCTCCACACCCTCACCGGTCTTGGCGCTGCACCGCAGCACGTCCTCCGGCTCGCAGCCGGTGATGTGCGCGATCTCCGCGGCGTAGCGCTCCGGGTCCGCCGCCGGCAGGTCGATCTTGTTGAGGACCGGGATGATGTGCAGGTCCTTCTCCATGGCCAGGTACAGGTTGGCCAGGGTCTGCGCCTCGATCCCCTGCGCGGCGTCGACCAGCAGGATCGCGCCCTCGCACGCCTCGAGCGCCCGGGACACCTCGTAGGTGAAGTCGACGTGACCCGGGGTGTCGATCAGGTGCAGCACGTGCTCGGTCTCGACGCCGTCGGCGTTCTTCGCCGTCCACGGCAGCCGCACGTTCTGCGCCTTGATCGTGATGCCGCGCTCGCGCTCGATGTCCATCCGGTCCAGGTACTGGGCCCGGGCGTCACGCGCGCTGAGCACCCCGGTGACCTGCAGCATCCGGTCGGCCAGGGTGGACTTCCCGTGGTCGATGTGGGCGATGATGCAGAAGTTCCGGATGCGCTCCGGCGGGGTGAACGTGCGGTCGGCGTACGTCGTCACTCGGCTGTACTCGGCTTTCGCTCATGCGTGGGGCTTCGGGCACTTCGGGTGCTCAGGGCACTCGCGGCTCGGGGCACTGGGTCCCATCGTCCCATGTCGGGCCGGGCGACCGCCGTGGTGGCACCGCAGATCGTCACACGCCGTTCACGCGGCGCGTCCCGGCGTTGCCGCCCGCCCACCGATCGCGCACGATCGAACGGGTCAGCCACCCCCACCCGGAGGAGTCACCGTGTCGGTCACCCCCGTCCCCCCGCTGGACCGACTGGGCGCCGCCCGCGTCGTGCTGGCCCGCAAGAAGAAGCTGGGCCTCACCTGGGACAAGATCGCCCAGGCGTTGGGGCACCCGGTCGAGTGGTCCACCTCGGCCCTGCTCGGGCAGCAGACGCTGACCCGCGAGCAGGCCGAGACCGCGGGTTCGCTGCTCGACCTGGAGCCCGACGTCGTCGACGCGCTCACCCTCCCGCCGGTCCGCGGCGCGTCCGCGGTGGACCTCACCGATCCACTGGTCTACCGGCTCTCGGAGATGGTCCAGGTGTACGGAACGACGATCTCGGAGCTGGTCCGCGAGGAGTTCGGCGACGGCATCGTCTCGGCCATCGACTTCGAGCTGGACCTGCAGCGGGTGCCCGACCCCAAGGGCGACCGGGCCGTGATCACCCTCAACGGGAAGTTCCTGCCCTACCGCGTCTGGTGACCCGGCACAGGGCGCGACGACGCCGCTGGTAACCTTGTGCGTCGAGCGCTCGGCGTGCTCGCCCGAAACGGCCTGGACCCTCTCTCCAGTGATGCTGTTCGGTGCCGCCGGAGCGGACCCGGACGAGAACACTCACCAGCCGACCAGCAGGCAGGAAGACCAGAGGCAGACGTGGCCAACATCAAGT
The DNA here is from genome assembly GCF_020131375.1 of Pseudonocardia sp. ICBG1034. NCBI lineage: Bacteria > Bacillati > Actinomycetota > Actinomycetes > Pseudonocardiales > Pseudonocardiaceae > Pseudonocardia > Pseudonocardia sp. ICBG1034. The sequence goes on along the minus strand of NZ_JAHLEK010000004.1, from coordinate 5,142 downwards.
CGCAGATCAAGCGAGTGAAGACCAACGAGAAGCGCCGGCAGCGCAACAAGTCGGTGAAGTCGTCGGTCAAGACCGCGATCCGCCACTTCCGCGAGGCCGCCGACTCCGGCGCCGACAACGTCGTGGAGCTGCAGCGCAAGGCGGCCAAGGCCCTCGACAAGGCGGCCGGCAAGGGCGTCATCCACCGGAACCAGGCGGCGAACCGCAAGTCGGCCCTGGCCAAGCGTCTCAACGACGTCCAGGCCTGAGCCACCCCGGTTCTTCCGACGACGGCGCCGCCCCACCCGGGCGGCGCCGTCGTCGTGTTCCCGGCCCCGGGCGGCCCGGCGCGGCCGGTGTCCCCCAGGCTGAGCGGGTCAGCGCGGGGTGCGCGCGGACACGACGGCCAGCACGGCCCGCTCCAACGCGTATCCCGCGTCCGCGGCGACGCCCTTGACGTCGGCGTTCACCCGCGCCGTCGCCGCGATGGCGACGGCGAGCTGCTCCGGCCGCCACTGCCGGACCGTCTGCTGGGCCTTGCGGATCTTCCAGGGCGGCATGCCCAGCTCCCCGGCCAGCCGGTTCGGGTCGCCCCGCCCGGCCGAGCCGACCTTGGCCAGGGTGCGCACCGAGTCCGCGAGCGCGTCGGCGATCAGCACGTGCGGGACACCGAGCACCAGCGCCCACCGCAGCGCCTCCATCGCCGCCCGCCGATCCCCCGCGACCGCCGCGTCGGCCACCGCGAAGCCCGAGGACTCGGCTCGGCCGCGGTGGTAGCGCCGCACCCCGGCCTCGTCCACGGCGCCGCCGGTGTCCGCGACGAGCTGCCCGGCCGCGGCCGCCAGCTCCCGCAGGTCCGACCCGACCGCCTCGACCAGCACCGCGAGCGCCCCGGGCGTGATCGTGCCGCCGTGGCGGCGGACCTCGTCGCGCACGAAGTCCGACCGCTCGTCGGCGCGGGTGATGCGGTTGCAGGTGACGGTGTGCGCCCCGGCCTTGCGCATCAGGTCCAGGACCGCCTTGCCCTTCGCCCCCCCGGCGTGCTGGACCACGAGCACGATCCCGTCGGCCGGGTCCTTCACGTAGTCGGCGATGGCGGCGGTCATGTCCTTGTTCGCGTCCTGACCGTGGGTGAGCACGATCACCCTGCCCTCCGCGAAGAGCGAGGGGCTGAGGTGCCCGGCGAGCTCGCCGGGTGCCACCTCGGAGGTGCGGAAGCGGCGCAGCTCGGTCTCCGGATCGCGCTGCCGTGCGCGCCGGACCAGGTCGGACACCGCCCGCTCGGCCAGGAACTCCTCGTCCCCGACGACCAGCTGCAGCGGGCCCGGTTCGCTCGTGCTGCTCACACCCCCATGGTGGCCCACACCTCCGACAACGGGTGAGCCGCGTCCCGACCGGAGGACGTCGTCTGGCGGTGGGGCGGCCCGCTCGCGTACGGTCGTCGTCGATTCCGGCGCCTGGCGTCCGGAGCACCACAACCGCATATGGCTCATCCAGAGGGGCAGAGGGAACGGCCCGTTGAAGCCCCGGCAACCGGCGTCGCACGACGATCCGCCCAGACCTGCGCATTCCGCGTGGCGAGGACGTCGACGAACACGGTGCCAATTCCGGCCCGCCACCTCCGGCGGGACAGATGAGGAGATCTCGTGACTCTCACTGCTGCGCCCGAAACCACCTCCGCCTACGACCTCGGTTCCGCGCGCGCTCTCGCGTGCCGCGAGTGCCGCCACGAGATCCCGCTCGCCGCGGAGTTCGCGTGTCCGCGCTGTTTCGGCCCCCTCGAGGTCGCCTACGAGTTCCCGACGGTCACCCGCGCCTCCATCGAGGCCGGGCCGAAGTCGATCTGGCGCTACAAGGACCTGCTGCCGGTCCCGTCGACCGTCGAGCAGCACGCGAACACCGAGCCCGGCCTGACCCGGCTGATCGAGGCCGACAACCTGGCCCGAGCGCTCGGCGTCCGCAAGATCTGGATCAAGGACGACACGGGCAACCCGACGCACTCGTTCAAGGACCGCGTCGTCGCCGTCGCGCTCGCCGCCGCCCGTGAGCTCGGCTTCTCGGTGCTGTGCTGCCCCTCGACGGGCAACCTGGCCAACGCCGTCGCCGCCGCGGCCGCCCGCGCGGGCTGGGACTCGGTCGTGCTGATCCCGTCCTCGCTGGAGCAGGCGAAGATCGTCACCACCGCCGTCTACGGCGGCACCCTGCTCGCCGTCGACGGCAACTACGACGACGTCAACCGGCTCGCCACCGAGCTGGCCGCCGAGCACGAGGACTGGGCGTTCGTGAACGTCAACGTCCGGCCGTACTACGCCGAGGGCTCGAAGACCCTGGGCTACGAGGTCGCCGAGCAGCTCGGCTGGCGGCTCCCGCAGCAGGTCGTCGTCCCGGTCGCCTCCGGCTCCCAGCTCACCAAGATCGACAAGGGGTTCACCGAGCTCGGCACCCTGGGTCTGGTCGAGCCCACCCCGTACACCGTGTTCGGCGCCCAGGCCACCGGCTGCTCGCCGGTCGCGCGGGCCTTCGAGGCCGGCCACGACGTGATCCAGCCGCAGAAGCCGGACACCATCGCGCGCTCGCTGGCGATCGGGAACCCGGCCGACGGCCCGTACGTCCTCGACTCGGTGCGCCGCACCGGCGGCTCGGTCGGCCACGTCTCCGACTCCGAGGTCGTCGCCGGCATCCGGCTCCTGGCCCGCACCGAGGGCGTGTTCGCCGAGACCGCGGGCGGGGTCACCATCGCGACCACCAAGAAGCTGCTCGAGGCCGGGGCGCTCGACCCCGACGCCGAGACCGTCCTCATGATCACCGGAGACGGCCTCAAGACCCTCGACGCCGTCTCCGGCGAGGTCGGCCCGACGGCGACCGTGCCGTCGACGTCCGCCGCGGTCCGCGAGGCGCTGGCGAACCGGGGCTGACCGGCCCCGCCGGCCGGGCGCCGGACGGGGGTCGCCCCGCGCGACCACCGTCAGCCCGGCCGGGTCGTCGCCGGTCAGGGCCAGGTCGCCGGACCGGTCGGTGCGTGCGACGACGATCCCCGCCCCGGCGAGCCGGTCCACCAGCTCCGCGTTGGGGTGCCGGTAGCTGTTGCCGTTGCCGACGCTGATCACCGCCGCCCGCGGCGCGACGGCCGTGATCAGCCGCGGGACCACCTTGCGGGACCCGTGGTGGGGCATCTTCAGCACGTCCGCCCGCAGGTCGGCCCCGGAGTCGAGCAGGTCGTCCTGGGCGACCAGCTCGGCGTCGCCGGTCAGCAGGATCGTCGCGGCCGGGGTGGTCGCGCGCAGCAGCAGCGAGATGTCGTTGACCGCCGTCCCGTCGCTGCCGTCGACCGTCAGGGGCGGGTGGACCGGACCGAGTACCTGCAGGCGCAGCTCCGGCCAGCCCAGCTCCATACCGCGCGCGAGCCCCACCACCGGGGCACCGGCCTCCTCGGCACGCCGGGTGATGTCGCGCAGCCCGGACGCCGGTTCCCGTACCGGACCGACGGCGATACCGCCCGCGGCGCGGCCACGCAGCGCGCCGGCGAGGCCCCCGTCGTGGTCGGCGTGGAAGTGGGTGATCACCACGAGTTCCAGGACCCGGACGCCGAGCCGGTCCAGGCAGGTGTCGACGGCGTCGTCGGTCGGCCCGGTGTCGACCAGGACGGCGTGCCCGGGGGTACCGGTGGCGAGGACGAGCGCGTCGCCCTGACCGACGTCGCAGGCCACCATCCGCCACCCGGCGGGCGGCCATCCGGGCGGCGCGAACCGGGTCGGGACGAGGACGACGAGCAGCCCCACCAGCAGGGCCAGCAACAGCGCCCGCAGCCGGGGTACCCGGCCCATCGCCAGCAGCACGACCAGCACCCCGGTGAGCAGCAGCAGCGCGCCACCCGCCCCCGCGGGCCACGGCACGGTGGCACCGGGCACCGCGGCGGCCCGGTCCCCGACCACCACCAGCCACCACACGAACGGTCCCGCCAGCCAGGCGCAGCACCACGCGGCGGCCGGGCTCACCGCGGACAGCACCGCACCGAGCACGCCCAGCACCGTCGCGGGGGCGACGGCGGGCGCCGCGAGCAGGTTCGCCACCACGGTGACCAGCCCGACTCCCCCGTTGAGCCCGGCGATCACCGGCGCGGTGGCCAGGGCCGCGGCGACCGGGACGACCAGTGCCTCGGCCGGTCCGGACGGCAGCCCACGCCGCCGCAACGCCGCCGTCCAGCCCGGGCCCAGCAGGACCAGCGCACCGGTGGCGACGACGGAGAGCACGAACCCGGCGTCGACGGCCAGGGCGGGGGCGGCCAGCAGCAGGCCGAGCACGGCCACCGCCAGCGCGGGCACCGCCGACCGGGCGCGGCCGGCCGCGAACGCGATCAGCACCACCCCGCCCATCACCGCCGCCCGCAGTACCGACGGTGACGGCCGGGCCAGCACGACGAACCCGACCAGGGCCAGCATCGCTGCCGCGGCCGCGATCCGCGGGTCGGTTCGGAACAGGCGCAGGAGGAGCAGCACCGCCCCGGTGATGATCGCGACGTTGGCCCCGGAGACGGCGGTGAGATGCGCGAGCCCGGCGGTGCGGAAGTCCTGCTCGGTCTCGGCGAGCTGGGCGCGGGTGTCCCCGATCGCGAGCCCGGGCAGCAGCCCCGCGGGTGCCTCGGGCAGCGCGGAGAGCGCCGCGTCGCGCAGGCCGTCGCGCAGCGCCCCGGCACCGGTCTGCCACCAGGGCGGCACGGTCACGTCCTGCGGCGCACCCCGGACCTTCAGCACGGCGACCGTGAGGTCGGGGCGCTGCGCGGGCATGAGCAGCCCGGCGGCGGAGACCTCCTGGCCGGGGAACAGCCCGGTCCAGCTCGCCGCCGGGGCCAGGAGCAGGAGCTTCCCGCCGGTGGTCGCCCGGTCCCCGCCGACGGTGGCCGTGACGAGCTCGGTGGGTACCAGCGCCATCGCCCGGGCGGCGCCGGACTCGTCGCCGCCGCCGGTGGTGCTGCGCAGGAGCCGGGGGTCGTCGGTGAGCCGGACGCGGACCTCGGCGGCGGCACCGCGGTCGGCGGGTGCCCGCAGCGGGTGCGAGGCCAGCGCGGCCGCGTGGACGGTGACCAGGACGGCCGCGACGAGGGCGCACCCGGCCGCGGCGAGCACGATCGACGACGGCGCCGCGGCACGGGCGCTGGTCCGGCGC
>NZ_JAHLEK010000003.1:0-9589 GCF_020131375.1 Pseudonocardia sp. ICBG1034 | reverse complement strand
CCCGGGAACGCCCGCCGGACCTGGTCGTCACCGACATCATGATGCCGGTCCTCGACGGCATGGAGCTGCTCGCGGCGCTGCGCGGCGACCGTCGTACGGCCGGGGTGCCCGTCCTGCTGCTCTCCGCCCGGGCCGGTGAGGAGGCCGCGATCGAGGGCCTCGCGCGCCGGCGCGGACGACTACCTGGTCAAGCCCTTCTCCGCAGCCGAGCTCGTGGCCCGGTCAACGCCCACCTGAAGCTGGGCCGGGTCCGCCGCGACGCCGAGGCCCGGTTCACCGCCATGGCCGACCTGGCCCCGGCCCTGATCTGGGTCGCGGACCGGACGGCGCGCGGACCTACGTGAACTCCGGCTGGCAGGAGTTCACCGGCCGCGACGTCCCCGCGGACCTCGGCGACGGCTGGACCGACGGGCTGCACCCCCAGGACCGCAGCGCTACCGCGACCGCGTGACCCCGGCGCTCGCGTCCGGGACGGGCTGGCAGATCGAGTACCGGCTCCGCCGCGCCGACGGCGCCTTCCGCTGGATCCTCGAGCACGCCGTCCCGCTGCACACACCGGCACCGACGGGACGGTCACCGGCTGGGTGGGCAGCGGCACCGACATCAACGTCCGGTACCGCGAGTCCGAACGCCAGACGCTGCTCGCCCGGCTCAGCCGGGAGCTGGACGGCTCCGACGGCGTCGACGACCGGCTGCGGCGGCTGACCGCGCTGCTCGTCGAGACCCGGCTGGCCGACGTGTGCACGGTCCGCCGCGTCGACGACGCCGGGCAGCTCGTCCGCGTCGCCCGGTACGGTCCGGACGCCGCGACCGGGGAGGCGCTCGACGAGCGCCCCGCCGAGACCTCGTTCGGCCTCCGGGTCCTCGACACCGGCGCCGCCGTCCTGTGGGACGACACCGCCCCCGGCGCGACGGTCCCCGGCTCCTCGATCCCCGCACGCTCCGCGGTCGGGGTGCCGCTGTCCGCGCGCGGCCGGACGCTGGCCGTCCTGGTGCTGGTCCGGGGCCCGCGGACCACGCCGTACACCCCTGACGACATCGAGCTCGTCACCGAGCTCGCCGACCGGGCCGCGCTCGCGCTCGACAACGCGCTGCTGCTCGCGGACGAGCGGGCCAACGCCGACCGGCTGGCGCTGCTGCAGCGGGCCACCGCGCAGCTGTCGGCCGCCGCCGACCCGACCGAGGTCGCCCGGACCGTCGTCACCCACCTGACGGCGCTGCTCGGCACCTGCCGGATCGCGGTCTACGAGCTCGACCCGGCCGGGCAGCAGCTGCGGGCACTGGCCCTGCACGGCGTCACCGACCCGCAGGCGTGGCGCGAGGTGCCGCTGACCTCGCCGGTGCCGGCGGCGGTGACCGCCCGCCAGGCCCGCGCGCTGTGGCTGGAACCGGGCACCGACTGGCGGGAGCGCCACCCGGAGACCGCCACCCTGCTCGACGGCCTCGGCCACGCGACCCTCTTCACCCTCCCGCTGGTCACCGCCGCCCGCACCGTCGGCGTCATCGCGGTCGCGTTCGGGACGCCGCGCCCGCTGACCCCGAACGAGCGCGCCACCCTGCTCGCCCTGACCGACCCGGCCGCGCAGGCGCTCGAACGCGCCCGGCTCTACCGCGCCGAGCGGGAGGTCGCCCACACCCTGCAGCGCACGCTGCTGCCCACCCGGCTGCCCGACCTCGACACCGTGGAGATCGCGGTGCGCTACCAGGCCGGCGCCGCGGGCACCGAGGCCGGCGGCGACTGGTACGACGTCGTCGACCTCGGCGACGGGCGGATCGGGCTGTCGGTGGGTGACGTCGTCGGACAGGGCGTCGCGGCGGCCGCGGTGATGGCCCAGCTGCGCACCGTGCTCTCCGGGGCCGTCCGGCAGGGCCGCGACCCCGCGTCCGCGCTGGAGCTGCTCGACGAGTTCGCGACCTGGATCCCCGGTGCCCGCTACTCGACGGCGGCCTGCGTGGTCGTCGACCCCGGCCGCGGGGAGCTGCGCTGGGCGCGGGCCGGGCACCTGCCCGTGCTGGTCGTCGACGAGAACGGCAGCCGTTACCTCGCGGGCGGCCACAACCCCGTCCTCGGCGTCCGCGGCCGGCCGCCCTTCGGCGAGGGCGTCGCCCCGATCGCGGCCGGGCAGACGCTGGTCCTCTACACCGACGGGCTCGTCGAGCGCCGCGGCGAGGTCGTCGACGAGGGGCTGGACCGGCTGGCCCGGATCGCCGCCGAGGTCGCGGGGCTGCCGCCCGAGCAGTTCGCCGACCAGATCGTCGGCCGGGCCCTGGCCGGGGCCGCCCACACCGACGACGCCGCGCTGGTCTGCGTCCGCGTCCTCCCGCCCGACATCGACCTCACCGTCCCCGGGTCCGCCCGGGAGCTGCCGGCGATGCGCCGCCGGGTCCGGCGCTGGGCCGGCCATGTGGGCCTGGCCGAGGACCTCGGCGACGACCTGGTCCGAGCGATCGACGAGGCCGCCGCCAACAGCGTCGAGCACGGCTACGCCGAGTTCGACCCGCCCGGCGAGGTGCACCTGCGTCTCGGCTACACCCCGCACGACGGCGTCCGGGCCCGGGTCGCCGACACCGGCCGCTGGCGGCCGCCGCCGCCCGACCCCGGCTACCGCGGACGCGGCCTGCAGATGATCCGCGCCATCGCCACCACCGCCGAGATCGACACGGCGGGCGGGGGCACCGTGGTGCGCATGCAGATCACCCCGGACCCGCGCACGCCCGCCGTGGCGCAGCACCCCGCGCCGCCCGTACGGCCCTCCCCCGGACGCCGGCGCACCGAGCTGCACGACGACGGCCGCAGCGGCGACGCCCGCCGCCTCACCCTGGCCGGCGACCTCGACCTCGCCGGGGCAGCCGAGATCCGCGACCGGCTCCTGGAGCTGGTCACCGCCGGGCCGGTGCTCCTCGTCCTCGACGGACCGACCTACGTCGCGAGCAACGGCGCCGCCCTGCTCGCCGAGGCCGCCGACCGGGCGGGCGCCCGCGGGCACCGGCTGCGGGTCGAGGTGCCGCCGGGTCCGGCGCGGCACGCGCTGGAGCTCTCCGGGCTGCTCACGCTCCTGGGGTGAGGGCCCGGCGGCCCGGCACACAGCTGCCTGCCGAGCCGCCGCGAGCCGGTCAGCGGCAGACCACGTCGTCGGGCGGGAGTGTCCCGTCGACCAGGTACGACGTCGTGACCCCCAGCGCGCACGGGGTGTTCCCGACGCCGGCGTAGACGCCGTGGCCGCTCCCGTTCTCGACGACGAGCCGGGCCCGGTCGCCGAACTTCTCCCGGAGGAGCTCACCGCCGCGCAGCGGGGTGACCGGGTCGTGGCGGTTCTGCACGATCAGCACGTTCGCCGGGCCCTCGTCGAGCACACGGACCGGCGGCTCGGCCGGCTCGTACGGCCAGAAGGCGCAGGGCAGCACGTTCGCGCTCGCCGCGCCGTACACGGGGAACCGCTCGCGGTCCTGCGCCACCGCCCGCTGGTAGGCCGCGACGTCCCGCGGCCAGGCGACGTCGTTGCAGGTGGTGGCGAGGAACGCCGTGTACGCGTTGTCCTGCGGCGACGGGCCCGCGGGCGGTGCCGGGGCGGGCGGCGCGTCGCCGGACAGCAGCGACTGCCAGGCCGCGGCGGTGCTGCCGTAGAGGGTCGGGCCGTACAGACCGACGAAGGTGGCGGCCCGGAACACCCGCCCGTCGACCCCGGCCGACGGCCGGTCGTCGAGCCGCGCGGCGAGCCGGAGATAGGTCTCCCGCACCTCCTCCGGGGTGGCGCCCAGCCCGTAGGTGTCGTGCCGGTCGGCGGCCCAGCGGGCGAAGTCCCCGAAGGTCTCCTCGGCGCCGAGTGCGTAGCGGCGGATGCCGTCGGGGTCGAGGTGGGTGTCACCGACGTTGCTGTCGAGCACGACGCGGTCGGAGCGGTCGGGGAACAGGGAGGCGTAGGCCGCCCCGAGCGCCGACCCGTAGGAGAAGCCGAGGAAGCTCGCCTTCTCCTCGCCGAGCGCGGCCCGGATCCGGTCCATGTCCCGGGCGACGTTGGCGGTCGTGACGTGCCGCAGGTGCCCGTTGCGGTCGTTCACCGCGCACCGCTGCGCCACCTCCCGCGCGACCTCGGCCGTCCGCAGGACCGCCGCGTCGTCGGCGGCGTACGGCGGGATGTTGCCGATGTAGTCCAGGTCGGCGCCGCCCCCGCCGGCCGGAACAGGCGCATCCGGGCGTCGTCGTCGAGCCGCAGGACGGCCGCGAGCGCCTCCAGCACCGTCGCCTACGCGGTCGACACCTCCCCCGAGATCGACGTCGACGAGATCCTCGTCCGGCCGGTCCGGCAGCGCTGAGCGCCGGCCGGGCCGCCTCCTGAGGAGGCTCCCGGCCGGGCTGCGACCGGGCGTGGGTGTGCGGGGCGGCGACCGGTGTGCCACATTACGGGGGCGTGACCGTGCCGTCCCGTGGTGCGGTCCCGGCCGTTCCCGCACCGGCCAGGTCGCGTGGTCGCTGTCCTGGCGGCTCGTTCCGACGCGTGAGCCGTGCGGTCGTGAGGACCGCTCGTCCCGTGTCCCGAGGGTCGACCGGAGAGCACGCATGACGACGTCCCCGCCCACCGGCACGTCCCCCCGTCGTACCCGTCCGACGACGGCGGGCGGGTTCGGCGAGCTGGCCGCCCTGGTGTCCGGGGCGGGTCTGCTGCAGGAGGCCCGCCGCACCTACCTGCTCCTGTTCGCGGCGAACGCGGTCCTGCTCGCGGGCGGCCTCACGGTGTTCGTGTGGCTCGGCCCGTCCTGGTGGCAGCTGCTGCTGGCGGTGTTCTTCGCGGTCGTGACCACGCAGCTGGCCTTCATCGGCCACGACGCGGGCCACCGTCAGATCTTCGCCGGCCGGCGTGCCAACGACGTCGTCGGCTACCTGCACGGCGGGCTGGTCGGGCTGAGCTACGGTGCCTGGGTCACCCAGCACACCGCGCACCACGCCCATCCCAACCACGCCGACGACGACCCGGACATCGACATCCCGGTGCTCGCCTTCAGCCCCGAGCAGGCCGCCGCCACGCGGGGCCCCGTCCGTTGGATGGTCGGCCACCAGGCGTACCTGTTCCTCCCGCTGCTGTTCCTGGAGGGGTGGAGCCTGCACCTCACCGCCGTCCGGGCGATCCTGCGCCGAGAGGTCCCCCGCCCGCGGCTGGAGGCGGCGTTGCTCGTCGCGCACGCCGTCGGGTACCTGGGGGCGGTGTTCTGGGTCCTCGCGCCGGTGCAGGCCGTCGCGTTCGTCGTCGTGCACCAGGGGCTCTGGGGCGTGTACATGGGCCTGGCGTTCGCTCCGAACCACAAGGGGATGCCGGTCATCCCGGCGGGCCGTCGACTGGACCACCTGCACAAGCAGGTGCTGACCTCGCGCAACGTGCTCGGCGGCCGGGTGCTCGACGTCGCGCTGGGCGGCCTGAACTACCAGATCGAGCACCACCTGTTCCCCCGCATGCCGCGCCCGCACCTGCGCCGCGCTCAGCCGATCGTGCAGGAGTTCTGCACCACCCACGGCCTGCCCTACACCCGGACCGGTCCCCTGCGTTCCTACGCCGAGGTCCTCCGTCACCTGCACGAGGTCGGCGCCCCGCTGCGGCGCCCCACCGGGCCACCGGCCGGCTGACCCGTCCCCGGGTCCGCTCGGGGCGACAACCCCGAAGGAGAACCACCAGCATGGACGACCCGACCCCCTCGACCGCCTCCGACCACACCCCGGACGAGCTGTGCCCGGTCTGCCCGCACCCCTGGGAGGACCACGACGCGATCGACCGGAGGTTCTGCTCGGCGAAGATCGCGGGTGGGTCCTCGCAGGGGTGCGTCTGCGCGAAGGGGTGACCGCACCGCGCCGTACCGCCGCCGGGGCGGGGTGACTACGTCGTCGCCACCAGCAGCTGCTGCCCCAGCGCCCGCAGCGGGTCCGTGTCACCGGGCAGCGCCGCGACCGGCCGCAGACCGGCGGCGGCGAGCTCGGCCCACCACTGCCGTTCGGTCAGGAAGATCCGGTCGGTGCCGGCGCGCAGGTCCCCGCTGCCCGCGGCGGCCGCGCCCGGACGCGCGGACATGAGGAACTGCATCGACACCAGCGCCGGGAGGTGCTCGCGGGTCGACTCGACCAGGGCGAGCACCCCGCCGGGGGCCAGTACCCCGCGGACGGCGGCGAGCGTCGCGCGGACGTCGACGGCGTTGTGCAGGACGTTCGCCGCGACGACGAGGTCGTGGCGGCCGTCGTGGGCGGCCAGGTCGGTGGTGACGTCGAGCAGCGCGGTCCGCACCCCGGGGAACCGGGTCGCGGCCAGGTCGAGGAAGAACCGTGAGACGTCGGTGAACAGGTAGTCGACCGGCGCCTCCCCCAGGCCGTCGAGGACGGCGCGGGTGCTGCCGCCGACGCCACCCCCCAGCTCCAGGACGCGCAGCGGCTCCGCCCGGGTCCGTGCGGTGGTCGCGGCGAGGTGGGCCAGCGCCCCGTTGAGGTAGGTGTTGATCGTGTTGTCCTGGTAGCTCGCCAGGGCGGTGGCGATCTCGCCGTCGGGGAACAGCAGCGCCTGCAGCGGCACCTCGTCGCGCAGCAGCGCGGGCAGGTGGGCCATGGCGGCGGCGAAGAACTCGACCATCGCGGGCGGGTAGCCCAGGTCGGTGCACGCCGCGTGCAGCGCGCCGTCCGGCTGCGGCCCGGGGTCGCCGTGCGCGGCGAGCTCGGCCCGCCACCGCCGCACCAGCCACGCGTGCCGCGGGGCGACGTCGGGGTCCCCGGCGTCGAGCACCGAGGCCATGGCACGCAGCGCGACGGCGTCGAGCCGGGCGACCGCGTCGGCAGGGCCCGCGTCGCCGGCCGGTGCGCCGCCGGGCAGCGCGGCCAGGCCCGCCGCGTCGGCCGCGGCGACGTCGTCCGGCCCGGCGACGGGCAGCAGGACCGTCGCGTCGGTGCCGGTGAGACGCCGCGCGAGCGGCCCGACCCGGCTCCGCACGAACGCGGGGAACGGCTCGTGGGCCCGGCCCGGGCCGGCCAGCCCGGCGGCGGGCCGGGCGGCCGCGGCGGCGGGCCGGGCGACCGCCAGCAGCTCGGGGTCGTCCGGGTCGAGGAGGACGGCGGCGTCGTGACCGGCGAGGTCGGTGCGCAGCCGGGCCGCGGTGACCGCGTGCGGGCCGGGACGCAGCAACGCGTTGGGGATGCCGCGCAGCAGGACCGGCTCCGCCCCGGCCAACGGGTCGCCGGTCCAGTCCAGGACCTGCGGGACCGGCGAGGGTCCGGCGTCGACGTGCAGGACGGCGTCGAACCGGTGGCGCGACAGCTCGGTGTCGTCGGTGAGGGTCTTGGCGTGCACGGCGACGGCGATCCGGCGCCCGCCCGCGAGGGCCGCCGTGGCGAGGGCGGCCGGGTCGACCAGCAGCTCACGGTCCGTCGCGGCGCGCTCGGCGACGGTGCGCGCCAGGGCGTCGTCGTCGGGGGCGGGCCCGGTGGCGGTGACGGTCTCCCGCCAGTGCCGCAGGTGCAGGCCCGCGTGCCGCACGTCGCCGACGACGACCGTCCCCCCGGCCGCGACGACCGCGGTCGCGGTACGGAGCACCTCGGTCAGGTAGGCGAGGTCGGGGAAGCACTGCGTCACCGAGTTGATCACCACGCAGTCCGGTGCCCGCCCGCCGAGCGCCTCCCGGACGGCGGCCGAGCCGGCCTCGTGCGCGGCGCCCCGCACGACCCGCACCCCGGGCGCGGCGGCGGCGCGGTGCCGGTCGACGACGTCGCCCGCGATGTCGGTGCCGACGTAGGCCTCGACGTGCGGGGCGATCCGCTCCAGCAGCATCCCCGTGCCGCAGCCCAGCTCCAGCACCCGGCGCGGGCGCGCGGCGAGCACGAGCTCGGCCGTGCGGTCGGCCCACTCCCCCATGTGCGCGGCGGGCAGCGGCGCACCGGTCCCCGAGGCCCGCCAGCCGGCCAGCGGCGACGGGTCGGAGTAGGTCCAGTCGTAGACCTCGGTCCAGTGCTCGCGGTGCTCGACGACGAGCGCGCCGTCCGGCGGGACGAGCGCGGCCGGGTCGACGACGACCCGGGTCAGGTCCTCGTCCCGGGTGATGCGCGCGATCCAGGGGTGGGTCGGGTCGGCGGTGGGTTCGGTGCGCACCGGGCGGTTCCTCTCGGTCTGGGTGACGGGGTCGGGGCGGGGTCGACGAGGTCGACGACGTGGTCGGCGCGTTCGACCAGCGCGCGGTCGTGGGTGGTGGCGAGCACGGCGAGGCCGTCGGCCCGGGCGGCGTCGAGCAGGTCGAGGACGGCGGCCGTGGTCGCCGCGTCCAGCGCGGAGGTCGGCTCGTCGGCGAGCAGGACCGCGGGCCGCACGGCCAGCGCACGGGCCAGCGCGACCCGTTGCCGCTGCCCGCCCGACAGCGCCGCCGGGCGCCGTCCCGCCACGTCGGGCGGCAGGCCGACCGCGCCCAGCAGCCGGACCGCCTCGGCGCGGGCGACGGCGGCGGGCATGCCGTGGAGCCGGCGCAGCGGGCGGGCGACGGCGGCCCCCGCGGTGCGGGCCGGATTGAGCTCGTGGACGGGGTGCTGCCCGACCAGCGCGACGACGCCCGGGGTGCGGTCACCCACCGGCCACGGCGTGGCGGAACCGGCCAGTGCGAGGGTGCCCCCGGTGACCGGCCGCACCCCGGCCAGTGCCCGGAGCAGGGTGGTCTTGCCGCAGCCGGACGGCCCGGTGACCACGGTCAGCCCGCCGGGCCGCACGGGAACGTCCACGTCCGCGGCGGCCCCGGGGACGGCCGTGGTGACGTGCCGCGCGTCGAGGACCGGCACCGCGGTGGGCGACGGCGGCGTTCCGGCCCGGGACGGCGGCGGACCGGCCGGGGCCGGCGGCGGCGCGGGGGCGCCCACCCGCACGACCCGGTCGGCGACCGCGGCGACGGCCGGGTCGTGGGTGACGACGAGGGTGACGCCGCCGCGGGCGCGCAGCAGCTCGACGACGACGGCGGTCGCGGCGGGGTCGAGGCCCGCGGTGGGCTCGTCGAGCACGAGCAGGGCGGGGTCGCCGGCCAGCGCCCTGGCGAGCGCGACCCGGCGGGCCTGGCCCCCGGAGAGCCGGTCGGGCCGCAGCCCCCCGACGGCCCCCGGGTCGAGGCCGACCGCACGCAGCGCCGCGTCCGGGTCGGGGACGGGCAGCTGGGCCCGGGCGTCGCGCAGCGGGTGCAGCGCCGGGTCCTGCCCCAGCAGCCCGAGCGTGCGCCGTCGCCAGCGGCGTCCCCGGGGCAGCGGAGCGCCTTCCCAGCCGACACCTCCCGAGACGGCGCGCAGGCCCCCCGGCAGGGTGCCCAGGACCGCGTGCAGCAGCGTGGTCTTGCCGCTCCCCGACGAGCCGACGACGGCGACGACCTCCCCGGGGTGCGCGTCGAGGTCGGGGCCGTCGAGGACGACGCGCCCGTCGGGATCGAGGACGCGCAGCCCGCGCACGGTGAGCCCGGGGCCGGTCTGCACCGGGCCGCCGGGGACCCGCTTGTACCGGTGCGTGCGGAGCACGAGCCGCAGCGAACACCACCGGCCAAGCACCGTCAGCGGACCGCCACCGAGCGCGACGGCCGGGGCGAGCACCGCAGCCGGGTTCAC
>NZ_JAHLEK010000002.1:0-14615 GCF_020131375.1 Pseudonocardia sp. ICBG1034 | reverse complement strand
CGTCCAGCTCGTCGTCGGGCAGGACGCCCTCGGGGCCGTCCCACTGCAGCCGCAGCAGCCGCCCGCGACCTCGACGACCTGGTGGTCCAGCCACACCTGCGGGGTGGAGGACAGCGCGGCCACCTGCTCGCCGATCCACTCCAGGGACCGGCCGTCGTCGAGGCCGAGCGCGCTGGTGAAGACCACGGGCACCCGGTGCACCGCGCCGGTGCGGGCGGAGCGTTCGGCCAGCACGTCGAGCGCGGAGGCCGCGCGGTGGTCGAGCTCGTCGAACAGCCGGGCCTGGGTGGCGGCGGCGCGCTCGGCGAACACCGGGTGCGGGGTCTCCGGCGTGCCGTGCAGGACCAGTGAGGTGAAGTCCCCGACGACGCCCGCGGTGCCCGGCGGGCGGTCGAAGAGCGTGAGGAGCACGCCGAACCCGCCCGCACCCGCCCACTCGGCGAGCACGTCGGTGAACGCGGTGAGCAGCACCGCGGTCGGTGTGACGCGGTGGCGGGCGGCCTGCGCGCGCAGCGCCGCATGGTCGGCCGGGGCGATCCGGTGGACCCGGCGGCGGAACCGCGGCGGCCGTCCGTCCGTCGACACCGGCGTCCGGACCGGGAGCGCGGGCGGGCCGGGGACCGGCCGTCCGCGCCACCAGTCCGCGGCGGCACGGCCCTCCGGTCCGGCGGCGCGCGCGGCCAGCGCGGCGGTGCAGGCCGCCGGGTGGACACGCGGCGGCGGGGGCAGCGACCGCGGCGCCTGCGGGGCTGCGGCGTCGGCGTAGGCGGCCCGCCACTCGTCGGAGACGATCCACCAGGACGCGGCGTCGCACACCAGTACGTCGACGCCGATCAGGACCCGTACCCGGCCCGCGGGGAGCAGGGCCGCCTGGATCGTCACCAGGGGCCAGCGGTCCGGCGGGCCGGGCCGGGTCGAGATCCGCTCGCGCAGCGACGCGAGCCGCGACCCCCGCCGCTCCGGGTCGGCGCCGGTGAGGTCGTGCACCCGGATCCGGTAGTGCGGGACGTCGTCGAGGACGCGGAAGCGGCCGTCGGCGGTGGCGACCACGCGCAGCATGGGGTGCCGGGCGACGACGACGTTCCAGGCGGCCTCCAGCCGGGGCACGTCGAGCCCGTCCGCGTCGTACTCCAGGTAGAAGTAGCAGGGCACGCCGCCGTCGTCGTAGCCGCCGTCGCGGCCGACCAGGTAGGCGTGCTGGACCCGGGTCATCGGGAACGTCCCGTCGGCGGCGACGCCGTCCTGCCCCGCCGCGACCGGCTCCGGGGCCGTGGGGGCGGCCGCTCCCCCGGTCAGCAGAGCGGCCAGCCCGGCGACGGTGGGGGCGGCGAGCAGGTCGCGCAGGGCGAGCGCGACGCCGTGGCGGTCGTGCAGGGCCGCGAGCATCCGCGTCGCGAGCAGCGAGTGCCCGCCGAGGGCGAAGAAGTCGTCCTGCGGGTCGGTGACCGGGGTGCCGAACAGCTCGCTCCACAGCGCCGCGACCTCCCCCTCGACCCCGTCGAGGGCGGGCCCCGTGGGTGCGGCCGCGGCCCGGGGCCGACCGGACGCGGCGATCCGGCGCGCCAGGGGCGAGGCGGTGACCGCCAGCTCGTCGACGGCGGGCAGGGCGAGCACCCGGTCGAGCGCGTCGCCGCCGGTGGTGGCGTCGAGCGCGGCCGATGCGGTCGCGCCCGTCCCGACACTCCAGCCGTCCCAGTGCACGGCCTGCCATCCCGGCCCGGCGACGGCGGCCAGCGCGGCGTTGGCGGCGGCGTATGCCCCGGTGCCGACGCCGCCGAGCAGCGTCGCGACCGAGGACATCAGCAGCACGCGGGACGGGCGCCGGTCGGCGGGCAGCGCCGTGACCGCCCGGTGCAGGGCCAGTGCCCCGCCGAGCTTGGCGTCGAGGTGGGCACGGACCCGTCCGGCGTCGAGCTCGCGGAGCGGGTCCAGCTCGGCACCGGCGAGCACCCCGGCGGCGTGGACGACGACCGACAGCGGCCCGTCGCCGGCCAGCTCGGTGAGCAGGGCCGTCGTCGCGGCGGGGTCGGTGGCGTCGACGGCGCGGGTGCCGTCCCGCCCGGTGCGGGAGGTGACGACCACGCGGTGCCCGGCCGCGGCGAGGCGGCGGGCGACGACCTGACCGACCGCGCCCGCGCCGCCGATGACGACCGCCGTCCCCTGTGCGGGGGCGGCCGCGGGGTCCGGCTCGGCGTCCCAGCCGCGCAGGGCGAGCCGCCAGCGGGTGCCGCCGCGCCAGGCGGTCACCGCACCGGCGCCACCGGCGGCCAGGGCGGCGGCCTCGGCCAGGACGAGCCCGGCCTCCCGGTCGGTTGCGGGACCCGGCCCGGCACCGGAGCCGGTGTCGGCGCCGAGGTCGGTGGTGGCCCAGGCCAGGCCGGGCCGTTCCTGTCCGAGCACCCGCGGCAGCGCACGCAGTGCGGCCGCGGCGGGGTCGGCCGGGCCGTCGGCGGCGATCCGGGCGCCGCGGCGGGTCACCAGCAGCAGCCGCGGCGCGTCGTCGTCGGGGAGGTCGGCGGCGTGGGCCCCGAACCCGGCCACGACCGTCGCGGGGTCGGCGCCCGGGTCCGGGCCGACGACGATGACGTCCGGTCCGGGGGTGAGCCGCTGCCGCAGGGTGTCGGCGAGCGGGCCGTCGCCGAGCACGGTCCATCCCCCGTCCGGCCGGCCGGTCACCGGGGCGACCGGCTCCCAGGTGAGGAGCTGCAGCGGTTCGTCGGGCGCGGTGCCGGTGGCCTGCTCGGGCGGGTCGATCCAGTGCCGGGACCGGGTGAAGGCGTAGCCGGGCAGCACGACGCGGCGGCGTCCGGACCCGGCCGGGGCGCCCGGGTCGACCGGGACGCCGTGTGCCCACAGCCGTCCCAGCGCGGCGCGGGCCGCGGCGGTCTCGTCCGGCCCGATGGCGTCCGGCCCGGCGTCGAGGAGCGGCACGGTCGCGACGACCCCCTCCGCGCCGGTGGCGAGCCGGGACAGTGCGGTGCCCGGCCCCACCTCGACGACGACGGCGGGCCCCTCCCCGACGGCGGCCGCCAGGGCGTCGGCGAACCGCACCGGGCGGCGCAGCTGCTCGGCCCAGTGCCGTGCGGTGCCCAGCTCGGCGCCCGCGATCCGGCCGGTGACGGTGCTCGCGACCGGGATGCGCGGCGCGGTGCCGGCCAGTCCGGCGAGCGCGGCCTCCAGCCCGGCCTGCTCGGCGTCCATCGCCCGGGAGTGCATGGCGGCGGACACGGCGAGCGGGGCGTGGGCGACGCCGTCGGCGGCGAGGGCGGCGGCGAACGCGGCCACGTCCGCGGCGGGGCCGGACACCACGCACGCCGACGGGCCGTTGACCACGGCGAGGTCCAGCGCGCGGGGCAGCCGGGCCACGAGCGCGTCCTCGGACAGGCCGACGGCGAGCATCGCTCCGCCGCCCGCGGCGCGGGACGCGGCGAGGCAGCGGGCCGCGACGAGCCGGGCGGCGTCGGCCAGCGCGAGCGCGCCGCCCACGGTGGCGGCGACGCACTCGCCGAGGCTGTGCCCGACCAGCGCGTCCGGGTGGGCGCCCCAGCTCCGCAGCAGCGCGGCCGCGCCGACCGAGACCGCGAACAGCGCGGGCAGCCCGAACGCGGGGTCGGCGATCCGGTCGGCGGGCCCGCCGGGGTCCAGCGCGTCGGTGACGTCGGCACCCAGGTGCGGGGCGAGCAGGGCGGCGGC
This sequence comes from Pseudonocardia sp. ICBG1034, assembly GCF_020131375.1. Taxonomy (NCBI): domain Bacteria; kingdom Bacillati; phylum Actinomycetota; class Actinomycetes; order Pseudonocardiales; family Pseudonocardiaceae; genus Pseudonocardia; species Pseudonocardia sp. ICBG1034. Next base: position 10,922 of record NZ_JAHLEK010000002.1, on the reverse strand, counting down.
CTCGTCGAACGCGGCGGCGAAGACCGGTTCGTCGCGGTGCAGCCCGGCCGCCATCCCCGGCCGGGGGCTGCCGGCGCCGGGGAAGGCGAACACCAGGCGGGGGGTGCCGGCGTGGACCGGTGCGGCCGCGGCCAGCGCGGCGAGCCCGACGCCGACGACCCGGTGGGGCAGCGCGACCCGCCCGCGGGCGAGGGTGTGCGCGGCGTCGGCGGGACGCACCCCGGACGGGCCCGGGGTCAGGGCGGCGGCCACCCGCGCGGCGGTCGCCCGCGCGGCCTCGGCGGTCGCGGCGGACACGCACAGCAGCTGCGGCCGGGGGTCGTCGGCGGCCGGGGCCCGCTGCGGGGCCGGGCCGAGGACGACGTGGGCGTTGGTGCCGCCGATGCCGAACGAGCTGACACCGGCGTGCACGGGTCCGGTCCACGGCGCGCAGACCGCGGGGAGCCGGAACCGGCTCCCGTCCAGGTGCAGCGCCGGGTTCGCCGGTTCCGCGTGCAGCGTGGCGGGGACCCTCCGGTGCGCCACCGCCAGCACGGCCTTGATCAGCGACGCGACGCCCGCCGCGGAGTTGGTGTGACCGATGTTGCCCTTCACCGAGCCGAGCGCGCACGGCTCACCGGTGTCGCCGAGTACCCGGCGCAGCGCGGTGACCTCGACCGGGTCGCCGAGCGGTGTCGCGGTGCCGTGCGCCTCGACCAGGCCGATGTCGGCGGGACCGAGCCCGGCGACGGCGAGCGCCTCGGCGACGACGCGGGCCTGGCCGCGTACCGACGGCGCGGTGAACCCGGCCTTGTCGGCGCCGTCGTTGTTGACCGCGGTGCCGTGCACGACGGCGTGGACCACGTCGCCGGAGGCGAGCGCGTCGGACAGCCTGCGCAGCGCCACGACGCCGACGCCCTGGGTGTAGACGATCCCGCTGCCCGCGGCGGCGAAGGGCCGCACGTGCCCGTCGGCGGAGAAGATCCCGCCGGGCACGTGCACGTAGCCGCGGCCCTGCGGCACGATCAGCGACACCCCGCCGGCGAGCGCGGTGTCGGACTCCCCGCTCAGCAGCGACTGCACGGCCAGGTGCACCGCGACCAGCGAGGTCGAGCAGCTCGTCGACACCGCCACGGCCGGCCCGGACAGTCCCAGCCGGAAGGCCGTCTGCAACGGCAGGTAGTCCGGCTGGGTCGCCATGGCGGTGGCGAGGCTCCCGAGCGGGTCCGGGCCCGCGCCGGTGGGGTCCCACCGGTCGGCGAGGTTGGAGGCCAGGTAGCTCGACTGCATGGACCCGGCGAACACCCCGACCGCTCCGGCGTCCCGGACGCCGCCGTGCCCGGCGTGGTCCAGGGCGTGCCAGGCGGTCTGGAGGAACAGGCGCTGCTGGGGGTCGAGCAGGTCGGCCTCGGCCCCGGTCAGCCCGAACGGGGCCGGGTCGAAGCGGTCCTGGTCGGTGAGGATCCCGGCGACGGGGACGTAGCCGGGGCGCTCGCGCAGGGCGCGCGGGACGCCGCCCGGGTCGACCCGGGTGAGGCCCTCGCGGCCGTCGACGAGCAGCTGCCAGAAGGCGTCGAGGTCGTCGGCCCCGGGGAACCGGCACGCCATGCCGACGACGGCGACGGGCTCGTGCGTGTCGCTCATCCGGCCACCGCCGCGGCGCGGGCGCGGGCGGCGCGGCGGCCGGCGGCGCGGCCGTCGCCGGGCTGCGGGGCCGGCGGGTCCGGCACCGGTGGGGGTGCGCCCGCCCCGGTCGGCTCCGTCGCGGTCGCGGTGAGGTGCCGGGCCAGGTCGCGGACGGTGGGATGGGCGAACAGGTCGACCACCGTGAGCTGCGGGTCCAGCTCGACCAGCCTCCGGTGGGCCAGGACCAGGGTCAGCGAGGACGCCCCGAGCTGGAAGAACGGGGTGCCCACCTCGACCGGTCCGTTGAGCAGGTCGCTGAACACCCGCGCGACGGTCCGTTCGACGAGCGGGTCCGGGGCTCTCGTGGCCGCGGGCGAGGAAACCGGCGCGGGGGGCGCGGCCGCGGCCGCCGGGGTCGGAACCGGGGCGGTGGACGGGGGCGGCGCGGTGGACGGGGCCGTCACCACGAGCTCGACGAGCCCGTCGGCGGGTGTCCGTTCGGCGACCGTCGCGCCGTGGGTGCGGAGCTCGGCGCGCAGCCGCTGCACCCACGGCGCGGCGACGGCGAGCGCGTCGACGGGTCCGATGCCGCCGCAGCCGACGGTGAGCCGCAGCTCGATGCCCTGCGGCGGGACCGCGGGCCATCCGGGGGCCACGTGCTCCTGCCCCGCCGTGGCGGCCGGGGCCGCGCCGGTCGACGGGACCGTGGGGGCGGGGACCGGTGCCGGGTCGGCGGGGGTGGCGGTCTCGGAGGCCGCTGCCGGGGACACGACCGGAGCCGCGGTCGGGGGCACTGCGGAGGACGGTGTGGACCGGGCGGCGAACGGGTTCGGCAGGGCCCCGTGATCGACCTTCCCGTTGGCGGTGATCGGCAGCTCCGTCAGCACGACGAAGCGGTTGGGCACCATGTACGGCGGCAGCGCCGCGCGCAGCGCGGCGGCCAGCTCGCCGTCGCCGGGCGGGGTCGCCGGGTCCGCGGGCACCACGAACGCGACCAGCCGGGGCCGGTCGTCCGGGCCGCGGACCGCCTGGGCGACGGCGTGGCGGACAGCGGGCAGCCGGTCCAGGGTCGCCTCCAGCTCCCCCAGCTCGATCCGGTGGCCGCGGATCTTGACCTGCCGGTCGGTACGGCCGAGGAACTCGATGGTGCCGTCCGGGCGCCACCGTCCGAGGTCACCGGTCCGGTAGACGCGGGTGCCGGTGGTCGGGTGCACGGCGAAGCGGGCCGCAGACTGGTCGGGGTCGCCGACATAGCCCTCGGCGAGCCCGTCGCCGCCGATGAACAGCTCCCCGGGCCGGCCCACCGGGCAGGGCCTGCCGTCGTCGGGGTCGAGGACGTGGAAGCTCTGGCCGCCCAGTGCGCGGCCGTAGGGGATGCTCGGCCAGGCCGGGTCGACCGCGTCGACCGGGTAGGAGATCGACCAGATCGACGCCTCGGTGGCGCCGCCGAGACCGATCACCCGTGCCTGCGGGGCGAGCGCGCGCAACCGGTCGGGCAGGGTCACCGGGATCCAGTCGGCGGACAGGAAGACCTGGCGCAGCGAGGCCAGCGCACGCCGCGTCGCGTCGGGCTCGATCTCGGCGTACTCGACGAGCATCTCCAGCAGCGCGGGCGCGGTGTTCCACACGGTCACGCGGTGGGCCGCCATGAGGTCCAGCCAGTGGCCGGGGTCGCGCTGCCGGTCGGCGTCGGGCAGCACGACCCCGCCGCCGGCGCCGAGCACCGAGAACACGTCGTAGACCGACAGGTCGAAGCTGTACGCCGACAGCGCGAGCACCCGGTCGTCCGCACGCAGCGGATAGCGGGCCTCGAGGTCGTCGAGGGTGGTGCGGGCGGCGCGGTGGGCGATCCCGACGCCCTTCGGGGTGCCGGTCGACCCGGAGGTGAAGATCGCGTAGGCGAGGTCTCCCGGGTCGGGGCGGCGCGGGGTCGCGGCGTCGCCGTCGAGGACCCCGTCGGCGTCGAGGACGTGGGTGCGCACCCCGTCGGGCCAGGCGGTGGTGTCCCCCGGCGCGACGAGCGCGTGCCGCAGGCCGGAGCGGGCGCAGACCGAGGCGATCCGTGCGGCGGGCCACGACGGTTCGACCGGGACGTAGCCCGCGCCGCTCGCGAGGACCCCGAGCAGGGCGGTGACCTGCGCGATCCCCTTCTCCACGCAGACCGCGACCAGCTCGCCCGGCCCGGCTCCGACACCGGCGAGCGCGGCGCCGGTGCGGTCCGCGCGGGCGGCGAGCACGTCGGCGGCGACGCAGCCGCGGGCGTCGAGCAGCGCGGGTCGGCCCGGCCGGACGGCGGCGCGCCAGGGGTCGTCGAGGAGCGGGCCGTACGCGGTGAACGGGTTCGGGCCGACCGGCCCGGCCGCGGCCGTCGACGGGTCGTGTCCCAGGGTGGGGTCGGTCCAGGCGGCGGGCTCGTCGGCGAGCCGGCGCAGCAGCGTGTGGTGGGCGTCGCGCAGTCCGGGCACGAACCCGGCGGGCAGGGTGTCCGCCCGCAGGTCCCAGTGCACCCGGAGCACGCCGCCCGCGTCGTGGACGATGTGGTCGAGCAGCACCTGCGGGGTCTGGGAGATCCCGAAGACCTCCTCCCCCAGCCAGTCCGTGGCCGCCGGGCCGTCCCCGGTGAGCCCCAGTCCGCTGGTGAACACCACCGGGTGTGCGGGGGCGGGCAGCCCGGTGCGCGGGTCGCGCGGCCCGGCGGTGCCCGCGGTGACCTCGACCCCGGGCACCGAGCGGTGCTCCAGGTCGGCCCAGAACCGCCGGTTGACGCGCTCGGCGAACCCGGCGAAGCCGTCCCAGGTGCGCAGGTCCGGCGGCTCGACGGCGACCAGCACGGTGCTGGTGAAGTCGCCGACCACCCGGTCCAGTCCCGGTGTGTCGTCACCGGCGGCGACGTCGTCGCGGTCGAACAGGGTGGTGTTGAGGGCGAAGGGCTCCTCGGCGCCGAAGCGGTGGAGCACGAACGCGAACGCGGCGAGCAGCGCGCCGGTCGGGCTGAGCCCGTGCCGGGCCGCGGCGGCGCGCAGCCGGCTCCACGCGTCGGCGTCGAGGACGGCGGTGTGCCGGGTCATGCGGGGTGCCGGGTCGCCGGGCGGGTCGGTCCACGGCAGCCCCGTCCACGGCAGGGCGGGTCCGGCCGGCAGCGGTGCGCGGTCCGCCCAGTAGGCGCGGTCGCGGTCGCGGCGCGCCCGCTCGGCGGGGTCGGTGGTCGTCCGCGCGGTGAGGGCCGCGAAGGTCGTCGGCAGCGGCGGCAGCGCGACGTCCGGGTCGGCGACGACCTCGCCCCACTCCCGCATCAGCACCATCCAGCTCGTGAGGTCGAGCGCGAGCACGTCGATACCGATGTGCAGGCGGGTGCGCCCGTCCGGGAGCAGCGCGGCCCGCAGGTCGTGCAGCGGCCACGTCCCCGGCTCGCGCACCTGGTGCGAGCACTCCTCGCGCAGCGCGCCCAGCCGCACGTCGGGGTCGGGGTCGGTGCGCAGGTCGGCCGTGGCGATCCGCGTCGCGGGGACCTCGGGGAGCACGCGCTGGCGGCCGTCGTCGCCGACGACCATCCGCAGCATCGGGTGCCGGCGCACGAGGACGTCCCAGGCGGTCGCGAGGCGGTCGAGGTCGGCGAGCGGGTCGCCGTCGGGAACCCGGTCGAACTCCTGGTACCAGAACGTCGCGACCCCGCCGAGCGGGAACGCCGGGTCCCGGCCGACCAGGTAGGCGCTCTGCACGGCGGTCAGCGGGAACGGGGTGCCGTCCGGCGGCGACGCCGGTGCGGCGGTGCCTGCGGTCGGCGGGTCCGCCGCGGGAGCGGGCTCCCCGGCGGCCGTCCCGGCCACCGTGCGTGCGGTCGCGCCGCCGAGGAAGTCCGGCAGCGGCAGGCTGAGCCCGGTCTCCTCGCGCAGCCGCCGGCGCAGCCGCACGGCGGTGAAGGAGTCGAGGCCGAGCTCGGTCAGCGGCACGTCCGGTGGGAGCTGGTCCGGCCGGTCGAGCACCTCCGCGAGGCAGGCGAGGACGTCGTCGAGCCGGACCGTCATGCGGTTGTCCCTTCGGGGTGCGGGAGTTCGGGGCGGTGGCGCACGCGTCACACGGGTGGGTGACGAACTCGGCGCCGGAGCGACTCTGACCTTATTGAGTCTGATTGTCAATATCGTCTAACGTCTCGCGCATGACCGCCCCACCGACCGCCGACCACACCGCCGAGATCACGACCGTCTGGTCCGAACTGCTCGACCTGCCCCCCGCCGAGATCCCCGACGACGTGGGCTTCCTCGTCCTGGGCGGTGACTCGGTGCTGGCGGTGCGCATGTCGGCGCTGATCCGGCAGCGCCTCGGCGTCGCGCTCGGCCTGGCCGAGGTCCGGGTCGACACCACCGTCGGCGAGATCGCCGCACTGGTCGCCGATCGGGTGAGCGATCCGTCGACCGGGTCACTCCCCGCGATCACCCGCCGTCGCGCCGACCCGCACGCCCCGTTCGCCCTGCTGCCGCTGCAGCAGGGCTACTTCGTCGGGCAGCAGGACGGCTGGGAGCTGTCCTACGCCTCGGCGCACTACTACGTCGACTACCCGCTCGACGGCATCGACGGCGACGAGGCGGCGGAGGCCCTCACCGACGCCCTGGAGCGGCTGGCCCGGCGTCAGCCCGGCCTGCGCGCCCGGGTCGACGCCGACGGCCGCCAGTACGTGCTGCCCACCGGGGCGCCGGGGGCGCTGCCGGCCCCGACCGTGCTGGACCTGCGCGACGCCGCACCGGAGGAGATCGACGCCCGGCTCGCCGCGCTGCGGGACCTGATGAACGTCACCGGGCCCGACCCGATGTCCGGCCCCGGCCTGGACATCCGGCTGACGCTGCTGCCCGGCGACGCCGGCCTGCTGCACGGCGCGTTCAGCCTGCTGCTCTTCGACGGCTGGTCGGCCGGCGTGCTCACCCGGGAGCTGCTGGCACTCGCCCAGGACTGGAACGCGGTGCTCGACCCCCTGGAGATCGACCCCGGCGACTACGTCGAGGCGGTCGGGGCGCTGCGCGGCACGCGCGGCCGGACCGCCGACCGCGACTGGTGGTGGGAGCGGATCGACGCGCTGCCCGCCCCGCCCGCCCTGCCACTGGTCGTCGACCCGCAGGAGGTGAGGCCCACGGTCATGCAGCACCGCGAGTTCCGGCTCGACCCGGCCCGCTGGGCGGCGCTGCGCACGGCCTGCCGCGACCAGCGGGTCACCCCGGCGACGGCGCTGCTCACGGCGTTCTCCGTCGTGCTGGCCCGCTGGTCGGGGCACCGGCGGATGCTGCTCAACTCGCTGCAGACCGGACGCCTGCCGCTGCACCCCGACGTGCACCGCATGATCGGCGGCTTCGCCACCACCATGCTGCTGCCGGTGGTCCCGGAGGCCGGGGTGCCGTTCGCCGAGCTGGCCCGGTCCGTGCAGGGGACCTTCGCCGAGCACGCCGCGCACATGCTCGTCCCGGGCGTCGAGGTGGCCCGGGAGGTCGGGCGCCGGCGCGGCACCCACCGCCCGGTGGCACCGGTGGTGTTCCAGTCCACGATCGGGATGGACGCCGCGATGGGCAGCCCGCTACCGAGCGAGGCCGGCCCCCTGGGCCGGGTGCGCGCCGGGGACTACACCCACCACCTGCGCACACCGCAGGTGGCGCTGGAGACCCGCTGCTTCGAGATCGACGAGCAGCTCGTCCTGGTGTTCTCCCTGGTCGCGGAGCTGTTCGTCGACGACGAGGTGACGGCCGCGTTCGCCGAGCTGGTCGAGCTCGCGACGGCGCTGGCCGACGGACCCGGCTGGGACGCCGTGCCGGAGCTGCCCGAGGCCCTCGACCCGGCCCCCGGGGAGGGGCTGCGCATCGGCGCGCTGCCCGGGACCGGTCGCACGCACGCCCCCGGACCGCCCGCGGACGGCGCGGAGCAGACGGTGGCCGAGGTGTTCGAGGACTTCCTGGAGGTCCCCGTGCTGGACCGCACCGTGCACTTCTTCACCGCGGGCGGCGACTCGCTGCTCGCGATCCGGGTGCTGGCCCGCCTCGCCGCCGAGCTGGACCACCCGGTGCCGGTACGGGCCTTCCTCGCCGACCCGACGGTCGCCGGGGTCGCGGCGGCCGGACGGGCGTCCTGATGGCCGGAGCCGCCCGTCCGCTGGTCGCCGTGCTGGGCGCGTCGGGGGCGACCGGGCGGGCCGCGGCCGGGCGGCTGGCCGCGACGGGCCGGGTGCGGCTGCGGCTCGGGGCCCGCGACGCGGGCGCGCTCGCCGCACCGGCGGCCGCGCTCGGGGCCGAGGCCGTGGGGGTCGACGCGGGCGACGCCGACGCCCTGGCCGGGTTCTGCGCCGGCGCCGCCGTCGTCGTGCAGTGCGCGGGACCGTCGCTGCGGCTCACCCCGGCCGTGCTGGCCGCGGCGCTCGCCGCGGGGGCCCACCTCGTCGATCCGGCCGGCGACCTGGACCCGTTCCCGACCGGCGACCGCTGCGTCGTCCTGGGCACGGGGGTGGTACCCGGGCTGTCGGGGCTCCTGCCGCGCCTGCTCCCGCCGGGGGCCCGGCGGCTGGACCTCTACGCCGGTGGCGCCGACCGGCTGACCCCGGCCGCGGCGGCGGACGTGCTGCTGTCGGTCCCGCCCCGCTACGGGCTGCCCCGGGCGCTGTGGCGCGACGGCGGCCCCGTCGAGGCCGCGCTGGCGGTGCAGCCCGCGGTGTCGCTGCCGGGCTTCGACGGTCCGGTGCACGCCGTGCCGCTGCTCACCGCCGAGGCGCAGCGCCTGGCCGCGGACACCGGTGCGGCGCAGCTGCGGGCCTACTCGGTGTTCCCGGGGCCGGGGCTGCCGGACACCCTCGCGTCCGCCTGGGCGTCGGGCGACCCGCTGGCGCACGTCGACGCCGTCATCGCCGCGGCCGACGCCGACGTGGCCGCGCACGGCGTCGCCATCACCCTGCTCGCGTCGGCGCGCTACGCCGACGGGGCCCGCCGCACGCTGCTGCGGTCCACCGACTCGCTCGCCCTGACCGGCGCGTTCACCGCGCTCGCCGTCACCGACGTACTGGCGGGCCGGGTCCCGCACGGGGTCGGCCGGGCCGCCGAGGTGCTCGACCCGGTGACGACGGCCGCCCGGCTGGCCGCCGACCCCTCGGTGGACGAGCTGCGGTACTGACCCGGGCGCCCCGGACCGCGTCCGGGGCGCCCGCCGGGCTCACCCCTGGCCGGGGGCGACCGGCAGACCGGTCCGGAACAGCTCCTGCTCCAGCCACACCGCCGCGGCGACGCCGCTCCCGGCGCCCACGCTCACCAGTGTCACGCCGTCGGGCAGCCCGGGCTGACGGGCCGCGTCGCCGGCGGCGGAGACCCCCGGGACCGAGGTCCGGCCGCACTCGTCGACGGCGATCGTGCCGTCGTCGAGCACGGTCGCGCCGAGGCTCCCGGCCAGCGCGGTGCCGGGGCGGGTCGGGGCACGGTGGTAGATGCCGTCGCGGGCGAGGGTGGTGCCGTCGGCGAAGCGCAGCTCGAGTGCGCCCAGGTCGCCGTCGATCGCCGTGATCGGGGACTCCACGACCCGCACGCCGCCCGCCTCCAGGTTCGCCGCGACCCAGCCGGGCAGCTCGGCGGGGCCGTGGGTGGCGAGGACGACGTCGTCGCTGAACCGGTCCCGCACGTAGGCGGCGAGCATCCCGGCCAGGCCGTTGCCGATCACCACGAGCGCCATGCCGCTGGTCTCGTAGCCGTGGCAGAACGGGCAGTGGAACACCGAGCCGCCCCACCGCTGCGCCAGCCCGGGCACGTCGAGCGGCTCGTCGACCTGGCCGCCGGCCAGCAGCAGCCGGCGCGCCCGCACGACGGTGCCGTCGTCGAGGTCGAGGGCGAAGTCGTCGAGGGCGCCGCGCACGCCGGTGACCCGGCCCGCCCGGCGGGTCACCGTCGGGTAGGCGTCGACCTCCGCGCGGCCGTCGGCGAGCAGCTGCGCCGGGTCCCCGCCGTCGCGGCCGAGGTACATGTGCATCTCGGCGGCCGGGGCGTTGCGCGGCTCGCCGGCGTCGACGAGCAGGACGCGACGCCGCTGGCGGCCGAGCACGAGGGTCGCCGACAGGCCCGCGGGCCCACCGCCGACGACCACCACGTCGTAGGTGTCGTTCACGCGTTCTCCAGTTCCGTGCGGACGGCGGGCAGGACCTCGGTCGCGAGGCGTTCGACGTTGGCGAGCACCGCGTCGCGCTCGCCGGAGGACTCGACGTGCAGCAGCACCCGGCCGGCCCCGCTCCCCCGGACCAGGTCGACGAGCCGGCGGACACAGAGCTCGGGCGGCCCGATCGGCTGCCGGGCGAGGATGCCCGCGGCCAGCTCGTCGGGGGTGGGCCGCTGGCCGCGGTACTCCTCGACCATCACGTACTCGGCGTAGCCGGAGGCGAACACCGGCGCCAGCCGCTCGTGGACGACCCGTTCGGCCTCGGCGACCGAGTCGGTGACATGGGCCAGGGCCGCGGTGCCGTGCACCGGCCGCGCCGCGGTGAGCTGCTCGTAGTCGGCGACCAGCCGTGCCTGCTCGTCGGCGGTCTGGGAGAAGAAGAACAGCATCGGCAGGCCGTGCCGGGCGGCCAGCTCCACCCCGGTGGCCGAGGTCGCGGCCACGTGCACCGGCGGGTGCGGACGCGTGTACGGCTCCGGGCCGGGTGCGACCTCGCGGAACCGGTAGTGCTCGGAGTCGGCGGACACCCGCCCGGTGAAGGAGTCGAGGACCAGGCCGAGCGCCTCGGGCAGCCCGGTGCGCCACCGCTCGATGCCGGTGCCGAGGACCTCGTGGTCCACCACCGGCCCGGCCCGGCCGACGCCGAGGTCGAACCGGCCGCCGGAGAGCTGGTCGAGCAGCGCCGCCTGCTCCGCGACGTGCACCGGCGGGTGCGTCGGCAGGATCGTCACCGCCGTGCCGACCCGCACCCGCCGGGTGCGGCCGAGCAGGAACGCGGCCAGCGTCGTCGCGGAGGGGTTGACGCCGTAACCGGTCAGGAAGTGGTGCTCGGTGGTCCACACCGACGCGAACCCGTGCGCCTCGGCCGCCTGCGCGACGTCCGCGGCCAGCGCGAACACCTCGGTCGCGCTCTGCCCGGGGAAGCGGTGGGTGAACAGCATGACGCCGAACGACGGAGGGGACACGCCTTAACAGTAGCGGATGTCGTTATCGACTGAAGGTGGTCGGTGGGCCGGTGCAGGGGTCCGGGCCGAAGGGGCGCAGCGGGACCTCCGGTCCGTCCCCCCCGGGGCGGTGGCGGGGCAGGCGTCGACGACGACCCGCCGCTGCACGCGGTCGTGGCCTCGCGCCTGGTCGCGGTCACCCCGCAGACC
>NZ_JAHLEK010000001.1:0-12008 GCF_020131375.1 Pseudonocardia sp. ICBG1034 | reverse complement strand
ATGATCGCCGGGATCGCCGTGCTGGGCACCGTGACCGCGACCATCGCCAGCTGGTTCACCGAGCAGATCCAGCGGTCCCGTACCGAGGCCGCCCGCCGCGACGAGCCCGACCCCGCCGGGCCGGGCACCCCCGACCCGGCCACCTGGACCGAACTCCTCGCCGAGCTCCGCCGGCTGCGCTCCCGCCTCGACGAGCTGGAGGCGGCCCCCGGGCAGCCGCCCGGCTGACGCCGCGTCAGACCGGCGGGGACAACCCGGCGTCGTGCACCAGCAGCGCCACCTGGACCCGGTTGTTCAGGTCCAGCTTGGTCAGGATCGCCGAGACATGGGTCTTCACCGTCGCCACGCTGATGTGGTGACGGGCGGCGATCTCGGCGTTGGACCGGCCCGCGCCGAGATCGAGGGCGATGGTGCGCTCCCGCTCGGCGAGGCGCTCCAGCCGTCGCCGGGCCGCGGCCCGGGTGCTGTCCCGGTCGGTCTCGGCGACCCGGTCGATGAGCCGGCGGGTCACCTCCGGCGAGAGCACCGGACGGCCCGCGGCGGCGTGCCGGACGGCGAGCACGAGCTCGTCGGGCGGGGTGTCCTTCAGCAGGAACCCGGCGGCGCCGGCCCGCAGCGCGCGCAGCACGTGGGCGTCGGCGTCGAAGGTGGTCAGCACGACGACCTGCGGCGCGCCGGGGCGGCGGCGCAGCGTCTCGGTGGCGGTGAGCCCGTCGGTGCCCGGCATCCGGATGTCCATCAGCACGACGTCGGGCCGGTGCCGCTCGGCCAGCGCGACCCCCTCGGCCCCGTCCCCGGCCTCGGCGACGACGGTCAGGCCGTCGGCGCCGCGCAGCATCATCGACAGTCCGAAGCGGACGACCGGGTCGTCGTCGACGATGAGCACCGCGACGGGGTCGGAGGTGGTCACGACGGCCACGGTAGCCGCATCCCGGTCCGCCACCCGCCGTCCGGGGTCGGGCCGTGGTCCAGCCGGCCCCCGACGAGCGTCGCCCGCTCGGCCAGCCCCCGCAGCCCCTGCCCGGCCCCCGGCCGGTCGGCGCGGGCGGGCCGGGCCGGTGCCGGGTTCGCCACCTCGACGACGAGCCCGTCCCCGGCCCCGCCGGTGACCGTCACCGTGACCGGGGCACCCGGCGCGTACGTGCGCGCGTTGGTGAGGGCCTCCTGCACCAGCCGGTAGGCGGTGCGCCCCGCGGTCTCGGGCACCGGGTGCTCCCCGGTGGTGACGCCGGGCCCGTCGTGCAGGACGACCGCGGTCCCGGTCCGGCGGGTCTCCTCGAGCAGCTCCCCGACGTCGGTGATCCCGGGCAGCGGCAGCTCCCCCACCGGCGCCCGGAGCACCCCGATGACCTCCCGCAGGTCCTGCAGGGCGCGGTGGGCGTTCTCCCGCACGACCTCGGCGGCCCGCGCGGTCTCCTCCGCCGGCGCGTCGCGGTGGAACGCCAGCGCCCCGGCGTGCACGCTGAGCAGCGACAGCCGGTGCCCGAGCACGTCGTGCATCTCCCGGGCCAGCGCCTCCCGCGCCTCGTGCGCGGTGCTCTCGGCCCGCAGCGCCGCAGCGGACTCGGCCATCGCGGCCCGCTCGTGCAGCGACTCGACCAGCAGCCGGCGGCTGCGCACGACCAGCCCCCAGCCGAACACCGCCGCGTGTCCCGCCACCAGCGCCCCGACCAGCAGCCACAGCGGGGCCTCCGGCGCGGGCCGCCAGAGGTAGTACACCGCGAACGACGCGAAGCTGCCCAGGAACACCGCGGCCGAGACCCGGGCCGGGCAGCGGGCGGCGACCGCGAACAGCGCGACCAGCCCCGGGACGGACGCGAACTCGGAGAACGTGCACAGCACGACGACGCCCACGGCCACCGGCAGCGGGTAGCGGCGCCGCCACCAGAGCGCGACGCAGGCGAGCATCCCCGCCACGACGTCGACACCCAGCAGCAGCTCGGGCCCGCCCGGCGACGACACCACCCGCAACCGGGCCATGAGCAGCCCGATCAGGGCCGTCACCACGACCACCAGGCCGTCGACGACCCACCGCCGGTACGCCGCGACATCGGTCATGCCGCCGAGGCTAGGGCCCGTACCGGTGCGGACGCCTCCGTCCCGAGGCCCGGACGCACTCATCCTTCGGACGGACCCCGCACGGGCAGGACACTCCCCCGGACCGATCCGGACGGCCGGGTGGCCGCCGCAGCATCGGCCCGATGCCCGCCCCGCACCGACGCCTCCGACCGCTCGCCGTACTCGCCGCCGCCGTCGCACTGGCCGTCACCGGCTGCGCCGCGGCCGTACCCGCCGCACCCGCCGTCCCGCCGCCCGACCCGGTCACCTGGACCGGGTGCGGTCCCGGCCTGGAGTGCGGCACCCTCGAGGTCCCCCAGGAGTACACCGACCCCGACGGCCCCCGGGTCGCCCTCGCGGTGATGCGGCACCGCGCCACGGATCCCCAGCGCCGGATCGGCACCCTGTTCTTCAACCCGGGCGGCCCCGGGGTCGCCGCGACCGACACGCTGCGCGCGATGCCCGCCACCCCGGGGTCGGCGGGCACGTTCGGGCCGGAGGTGCTGGCGCGCTTCGACGTCGTCGCGATGGACCCACGCGGCGTCGGCGCCTCGTCGGCGGTGCGCTGCCGCACCGACGCCGAGCGCGCCACGGCCGCCGCGAGCACCGCCGCCGACCCCGCCGTCCCCGGCGGCGCCCCGCTGCCGACCCTGCTCGCCGAGGCGAGGGCGCTGGCCGAGGGCTGCGCGACGCACCGGACCCCGGCGTTCCTGGCGAGCCTGTCCACCGACAACGTCGCCCGCGACCTGGACCGGCTCCGCACCGCGCTCGGCGAGGAGACGATCACCTACTACGGCATCTCCTACGGCACCGTCGTCGGCCCGATGTACGCCACCCTGTTCCCGGACCGGGTCCGGCAGATGGTCCTCGACGCGCCCGTCGACACCACGCTGTGGACCGGGGACCCCCTGGAGTTCCTCGACGAGGTCGCCGTCGCGAGCGAGCGGACCCTCGGCGCCTGGTTCGACACCTGCCGTACGGACGGTGCCGCGGTCTGTCCGTTCGGCGCCGGCGACCCGGCCGCCGCGTTCGACGCGCTCGTCGCCGGTCTCGAGCGGCGCCCCGCCCCGGCCCGGGTGGTGGAGGGCCTCGCCCCGGCCGGCGTCGTCGACGGCGCCATGCTGCTGGAGACCGCCCGCGGCGCGGCGGGCGAACGCACCCTCTGGCCGGTGCTGACGACGACGCTGGCGACCGCGCAACAGGGCGACGGCACCCTCGCCCACCTGCTCCACCGCAACCTGACGGTCTCGCCGTTCGGTGTCCCGACCGCGACGCAGGAGCAGCACACCGCGGTGCGCTGCGCGGACTGGAACACCCCGGCCGACGTCGGCGCGCACACCGCGGCCGCCGAGCGCGCGGTCGAGCACGCACCGCGGATCGGCACCCGCGCCGCCTACAGCGCGCTGGCCTGCGCGGTGTGGCCCGCGCCGAACACCGACCGGGTCACCGCACCGCTGACCGGCGCGGGCGCCCCGCCGACGCTGGTGGTCGGCGGCAGGCTCGACCCGGTCACGCCCCACGCCTGGGCGGAGCGGACGGCCGACACCCTGGACCGGGCGGTCCTGCTGACCCGCGAGGGTGTCGGGCACGGCTCGTACGGCACCGACCCCTGCGTCGACGCCGCGGTGGAGGCCACGCTGCTCGACACCACGCTGCCGGCGGCGGGCACCGTGTGCACACCGCCGCGGGCCACCACCCGTCCCGGGGCGGTCCCGGGTGGCTGAGGTCAGCCGTGCGTGTGCCCGTGCACGGCGAGGTGGGCGACGACGTCGCCGGGCCTCACCCCCGCACCGCGGCCGCGAGGGCCGCGAGGTCGTCGGGGTGCATCCGGGCCGGGACCGGCTCCGGTGCCGCGGCACGCAGCCGGTCCCGTTCCGCGGCGAGCCCGTCCCGCTCCCGGCGGGTGTCGTCGAGCCGGCGGGTCAGCTCCTCGACCGCGGTGCGGGCGCTCTCGTGCTGCGCACGCAGCCCCTCGGCGACGGCGCGGGCCTCGGTCAGCAGGTCGCGCTGCGCGGCGAGCCGGCTGCGCTGCTCGACGACGGTCTCGACCAGACCCGCCCGGTCGGCGACGACCGCGGCGTGGTCGGCCCGCAGCGCCGTCAGGTCGGCGTCCAGGCGGTCCCGGTCGCGGGTGGCGGCGTCGGCGCGGGCGAGGGCGGTATCGCGCTCGTGCTCGGCGGTCCGGGCGGCGAGCAGCGCGGCCTCCCGGTCCCGGGTGGCGGTCGCGGCGGTGTCCCGGGCCTCGCGGGCGTCGGCGACGGCGGCGTCCCGGGCGGCGACGGCGTCGGCGGCCTGCTGCCGCGCCGCACCGAGGGCCTCGGTCGCCGCGAGGGCGGTGGCGGCGGCCTCCTCGGCCCGGGTCACCGCCTCCGCCCGCTCCTGCCGGGCCTCGGTCGCGGCCCGGTCCGCCTCGCGGGCCCGGCGCTCGGCCGTCTCCCGGGCGGTGTCGGCCTGCCGACGGGCGGCGTCGGACTCGGCGGCGCCCGCGCGGGCCGCCTCGGTGGCGGCCAGGGCGTCGCGCTCGATCTCGTCGAGCCGGTCCAGCACAGCGGTCAGCGCCCCGGACAGCTCGGCCACCGGCCCGGCGAGCGCGCCGACGTGCTCGCGGAGCCGGTCCGCGTCGAGCGCGAACGCCCCGGTCCCGGTGTCGAGGCCGAGAGCACCGAGGGCCTCCCGCTCGGCGCGGGCCATCTGCGCGCACGTCCGCCCCTGCTCCCACCGGGTATCCCGGCAGAACGACCGCGGACGGCCGCCCTGCGGCCCGGGCGGGGGCAGCTCCGCCCGGCACCGGCTGTATCCGCACCGCACCACCGTGTCCGTCACGTCGGCCATGCTACCGGTTCGGTTCATACGAACTGCTGCACGGTTCTTGGTTCAGTTACCTGAACTAGCACAACACGGGATAATGCAGAGAATCCCGGGTCGGCCGAGCCACGGGTGCATCGACCGTCGCCGGGGCGCGCGGGAGCACGCGGGGAACCGGGGGGCGGCGGAGGGATCGAGCGTGGCCGCGCGGCGTCGGGCCCCGGTCACCGGCGATAGCCTGGTCGTGACCCGGGCGGGAGGAGCAGCGATGGGCAGGACACCGTGGATCGGGCCGAAGCGGGTCGGGTGGGGGCTGCGCCCGCAGACCCGGCAGGGCCGGGTGGTGACGGCGGCGTCCGCCGCCGCACTGCTCGTCGTCCCGGTCGTGCACTGACCGTGCACCCGGTCCCGCGCCCCGCCGACCTCGACGCCGTCCGCGACTCCTACGACCGCGTCGCCGACAACTACGTCGACATGGTCGTCACCACCGGCCTCGGTGACGTCCGCACCCATCCCTGGCTCCGGGCCGCCATGGACACCTTCGCCGACGCCGTCGCGGGCCGCGGGCCGGTCCTCGACGTCGGCTGCGGGCCGGGGCAGGTCACCGCCCACCTCGTGGAGCGCGGCGTCGACGCGTCCGGGATGGACCTCTCCCCCGCCATGGTCGCCCACGCCCGGCGGCTGTACCCGCACTGCCGGTTCTCGGTCGGCTCGGCCACCGAGCTCGCGGTCCCCGACGCCTCGCTCGCCGGGGTCCTGGGCTGGTGGTCGCTGTTCCACCTGCCCCGCGACGTCCTTCCGCACGTCCTGGCCTCCTTCACCCGCGCCCTCGCCCCCGGTGGGCGGCTGATCCTGGCGACCCACGTCGGCGACGGCGAGCTCGAACGCACCGAGTGCTACGGCGGCGTGCCCGTCCGCTGGACCACCCACCTGTGGCGGCCCGAGCAGCTGCGCGACCTCCTCGGGCGGGCCGGACTGCACCCCGAGGCCGAGCTCCTCCTGCATCCCGACGAACGGACCGGCCCGGGCGTGGTGATCATGGCGCGGGCACCGGGACCGGCAGGATGACCCCGTGACCGACCCCGCCCCCACCGGCGTCCCCGGCGCCGAGCTGCTCGCACCACAGGTGGACCTGCCACTGACCGAGCAGGAGGCCGCCTACGTCGCGGCCGCCCGGTCGGCCAACACCCGTCGCGGCTACGCCTCGGACTGGCGGGAGTTCAGCGGCTGGTGCGCCCGGCACGGGCACGAGGCCCTGCCTGCCGCCCCCGAGGCGCTGTCCGGCTACATCACCGAGCTCGCCGGGGCCGGGGCGAAGGTCGGGACCATCAGCCGCCGGCTGTCCTCGATCCGGTTCGTGCACGTCATGCGCGACCTGCCCGACCCCACCGACGCCCGCCGCGTCACCGCCGTCTGGGAAGGCATCCGCCGCACCCACGGCGCCCCGCCGGTCCAGGCCCGGCCGCTGATGCCCCCCGACCTCGACGACGTCGTCGACGCCTGCCCCACCACCCGCAGCTACGCGACCCGCCCGGGTGAGGACGACCTCGCCGGCCTGCGCGACCGGGCCCTGCTGCTGGTCGGGTTCTTCTCCGCGCTGCGCCGCTCCGAGCTGGCCGCGCTCACCGTCGCCGACGTCGCCGACCACCCGCGCGGCCGCGTCCTGTCGATCCCCCGCTCCAAGACCAACCCGTACGGCACCGAACCCGAGCTCGTCGTCCTCCCGCACGCGCACCGGGCCGCGCGCTGCCCGGTCACCGCGCTGCGGACCTGGCTCGACGCAGCCGGGATCACCGAGGGCCCGGTGCTGCGCAAGGTCACCCGCGGCAACCGGGTGACCGACCGGCCGCTGCACCCGGAGTCGGTCAACGAGATCGTCCAGCGCGCGGTGGCCCGTGCCGACATCGGCCCCGGCCCCTGGTCGGCG
Source organism: Pseudonocardia sp. ICBG1034 (assembly GCF_020131375.1). Classification (NCBI taxonomy): domain Bacteria; kingdom Bacillati; phylum Actinomycetota; class Actinomycetes; order Pseudonocardiales; family Pseudonocardiaceae; genus Pseudonocardia; species Pseudonocardia sp. ICBG1034. Next base: position 5,218 of record NZ_JAHLEK010000001.1, on the reverse strand, counting down.
CACTCCCTGCGCGCGGGCCACGTCACCTACGCCCACCAGCGCGGCGCCTCCGACCGGGCCATCGCCCACCAGACCCGACACCGCTCCCTGGCCACCGTCGGCGCCTACATCCGCATCGACAACGCCTGGGAGGACAACTCCGCCGCCCTGCTGGCAGGTCTGTAGCCGTGCCCCTCCACCCGCCGATCGAGCCCCACGACGCCGGTGTCCTCACCACCGACGACGGCCAGGCCCTCTACTGGGAGACCTGCGGCAACCCCGACGGACGACCCGCGCTGGACCTGCACGGCGGGCCCCGGATCGGGTGCCTCGGCCGGGGCCCGCCGGTACTACGACCCCGAGCGGTACCGGATCGTGCTGCTCGACCAGCGCGGCTGCGGCCGCAGCAGACCGCTCGCCTCCGACCCGGGCGTCGACCTGGGGCGCACGCAGACCACACAGCTGCTCCTCGACGACATCGAGCGGCTCCGCGAGCTGCTGGCCATCCACTCCTGGGTCGTGCGGGGCGGCTCCTGGGGCAGCACCCTCGCCCTCGCCTACGCCCAGGCCCACCCACAGCGCGTCGACGCGCTCGTCCTCGCCGCGGTCACCACGACGACCGGGCGGGAGGTCCGCTGGGTCACCGAGGACATGCGCCGCATCTTCCCCTCCGCGTGGGACCGCTTCGCCGGCGCCGTGCCCGCCCACCTGCGTGGCATCCGCCTCGTGGACGCCTACGCGACCCTGCTCGCCGACCCCGACCCGGCCGTGCGCGAGGACGCCGCCCGCGAGTGGTGCCGCTGGGAGGACACCCACGTCTCCCTCGCACCGGGCCACCGGCCGAGCCGACGCTCCGAGGACCCGGCGACCCGCTGACCCGGGGTCCGCACCACACCACACCGCACACCGGTCGCCGGCCCGGCCACCGGACCTCCCCGGCCGGCGCCGGCCTCTCCCGGTCTTGGCGGTTCGGTTGTCGTCGTTTCGTCGACGATTCGCTGGCGTCAATGCTTCATTGACAGAGAAGGGCTGCGACGTGGGAGTCGCCGGCGGCCCCTCGTCCGCACGGCCGCCCGGACCTCGCCCCCGCCCTGGACGCGATCGGCGTGAGAACCCGTCCACCCCGGCGGCACGCCCACGTGTCCTGTCGACGCACGAACACGGGGCGTCGATGACCGACCGGGCCGGGGAGCCGAGGCCAGACCGGCCCCCGGCCTCGGCTCCCCGGCCCGGACCGCCTGGTGATCCGCGCCGACCGGGGTAGCGCCGGCACGACCGGCCCGGCCACGGTCGTTCCGGCCGACAGCGCGAGCCGGCCTCCCCTCCCCCGGCTCCGCGGCCGACGGGTGTCGCCGCTCGGTTGACCGGGCGTACGCGTCAATGATTCCTTGACACCGTGAGTCCCGGCGCTGTGGTCCCCGGCGCGTTGACCCTCCGCCCACAGCGGCTCTACATTCCGGTGACGATCCCCGGTGCCGACTCCGTGCACCCCGCCTGTCGCAGGAGTGCACCCTGTCCACGATCCCGCTGTCCTGCCTGGACCTGAACCCGGTCCGGCCCGGCGGAACCGCCACCGACGTCGTCTCCGACGCGATCGTGCTCGCACGCCACGCCGAGTCGCTCGGCATGCTGCGCTACTGGGTCGGCGAGCACCACCTCAACCCGGTGCTCGGGTCGACCAGTCCGATGATGCTGCTCTCGCACCTCGCGGCCCGGACCGAACACATCCGGCTGGGCGTCGCCGCCACCCTGGTCGCCTACCACCCGCCGCTGCGCCTGGCCGAGGACGCGACGCTGCTGTCCGCCCTGTCCGGTGGCCGCACCGACCTCGGGCTGGGCCGCTCGGTCGCCGCCCGCACGCCGCGCACCGTCGGGTTCGACCACGACCGCCCGCACGTCGAGGCCCGGCTGCTCGAACGCGGCCTGGGCACCTTCAGCGGGCGCTGCGACCAGCTCCTGCGCCTGCTCGCAGGCAAGGAGCCGGGACTGCAGGGCACGCCGGTCGACCTGCTCGACGCCGTGACCCCACAGGTCTGGGTGCATGCAGCGGGCGCGGGCGAGAGCGCCGAGTACGCCGCGCGCAACGGGCTGCCGATGGGCGTCGCCTACTTCTCCCGGCCGACCACCGTGCTCGAGGCGATCGATCTGTACCGCGAGCGGTTCGTACCGGGCCCCTACCGGGACCGCCCGCACGTCGCGATCGCGGTATCGGCGCTGGCCGCGGACACCGAGGACGAGGCCGCCGCACTGGGCTCCGGCTACGACGTCTGGCTGCGCGGGCTCGCCCTCGACGCCGGTGCGCACCACTACCCCACCGCCGACGAGCGGGCCGGTCTCCCCCCGCTGGACCCGGACGAGCAGGTCGCGCTGGACGACCGCCTGCGGACCCGCGTCGTCGGCCGGGCGGACGCGGTGGCGAGCCGGCTCGCCGCGATCGTCGAGGCCGCGGAGGCCGACGAGCTCGTCGTCGAGACCGTCGCCCCCACCCTCGACGACCGCCTGCGGTCCTACGAGCTGATCGCCCGGGCGTGGGCCCGGATCTGACCGGGCCCACGCGACGGGTCAGAGCATCGCCCGCTCGGACGGTTCCACCTCGGTGACCTCGCCGGAGGCGAGCTTCGCGCGGAACGCCCGGACCTCCTTCTTGACCACCGGGGCCAGGACGTACAGGCCCAGGATGTTGAAGAAGGCGAGCAGGAAGAGCACCGCGTCGGCGAAGTCGAGCACGCTGCCCAGGGTCAGCACCGAGCCGACGACCACGAAGAAGCAGAAGACCGTCTGGTAGACGCGCTCGGACACCGTGTTCTTGCCGAACAGGTAGGTCCAGGCCTTCTGCCCGTAGTAGCCCCACGTGATGATCGTGGAGACGGCGAACAGGAACACCGCGACCGCGAGCACGTAGGGGAACCACGGCAGCACCGTGGCGAACGCGTCGGAGGTGATGAGCACGCCGTCGGCCACGTCGGAGCCGCCGCTCGCGAAGGCGGTCGCCTGGGCCTGCTGCCAGAAGGGCGTACCGGCGATCACGATGGTCAGCGCGGTCATCGTGCAGATGACCACGGTGTCGACGAACGGCTCGATCAGGGCCACGTACCCCTCGGTGGCCGGGTTCCTCGTCCGCACCGCCGAGTGCGCGATCGGCGAGGAGCCCAGGCCCGCCTCGTTCGAGAAGGCCGCCCGCTGGAAACCGACGATCATGGCGCCGAGCGCACCGCCCACCACGCCCTCGGCGGAGAACGCTCCCGAGAGGATGAGGCCGAACGCCGTCGGGACCTGCGCGATGTTCACGGCGATCACGACGAGGCAGGCGGTCACGTAGACGATCGCCATCGCCGGGACGAGACGACCCGTGACCGCACCGACGGACTTGATGCCCCCGAACACGACCGCCCCGACGAGCGCGGCCAGCAGCAGACCGAAGACGAACGCGGCGCCGCCGCTGCCGAGCAGACCGGTCTCGCCCCCGGTGACGTTGCGGAGCTGGGCGAAGGTCTGGTTGGCCTGGAACATGTTCCCGCCGGCGACGCCGAAGAAGAGGATCATCACCGCCGCACCGGCGGCAAGGACCTTGCCCAGCCCGCGGCCGAACGCGTTGGGGATGCGCTCGGCGACACCGATCCGCAGGTAGTGCATCGGACCGCCGGACACGGTGCCGTCGGGGTGCACTTCGCGGTACTTCACGCCGAGGGTGCACTCGACGAACTTGGTGGCCATGCTGAGCAACCCGGCGACGATCATCCAGAACGTCGCGCCGGGACCACCGATCGTGACCGCCACACCGACGCCGGCGATGTTCCCCAGACCGACGGTGCCCGACAACGCGGAGGCCAGAGCCTGGAAGTGGGTGATCTCCCCCGGCTCGTCGCGCCGGGTGTAGCGGCCACGGACGATCCGCAGGGCGAGCCCGATGCTGCGGAACTGGACGAACCCGAAGTAGAGGGTGAACAGCACCCCGGCCAGGATCAGCCAGCCCACGATCAGCGGGAAGTCCGCTCCGAGGACGGTCACCTCGTAGAAGACGATGTTCGACAGCCCGGTCGAGATCGGGTCGAACACCGAGTTGATGGACAGCTCGATGCTCTCGAGCACGCCGGGTCGCGGCGGTGCCGTGGTCGGTACGGAGGTCATGGGGCGGAACTTCACCCCATGTGGACACGAACCACAACAATACGGACGAACGGTTACCGGATCGTCGATGTCGGCCGGGGCCTTGACCTCGACCGAGGTGGAGGTCGGATGCTCCCGGGACGTCCCCCGAGAGGATCAGCATCCGATGGAGCTGACCCCGCCCGTCTCCCGGTTCGATCAGGCCTACCGCGACGGCGACCCGCCCTGGGTGATCGACGAGCCGCAGCCGGCGGTCGTCGCACTCGTCGGCTCGGGAGCGGTCGCCGGCACCGTCCTCGACCCGGGTTGCGGCACCGGCGAGCACACGATCCTGCTCGCCGGGCTCGGGTACGACGTGCTCGGCGCCGACGCGGCCCCGACCGCGGTCCGGCGGGCCCGGGAGCGGGCCGCGGCCGCGCGTGGACGCCCCCTTCGTCGTCGCCGACGCGCTCGCCCCGGACGGCCTCGGCCCGTTCGACACGGTGGTGGACAGTGCCCTGTTCCACCTGTTCGACCCCGGTGACCAGGCCCGCTACGCCCACGCGCTGGCCGGGGTCGTGCGTCCCGGCGGTGTGGTGCACGTGCTCGCCCTGGCCCGGACCGGCGCCGCCGCCGAGTTCGGCCCCGTGATCGACGCGACCGACATCCGGGCCGCGTTCACCGGACCGGACTGGACGGTGGAGACCGTCGGACCGGCGTCCTACCGGGGGGTCGTGACCGCCGGCCTGGCCGGGTCCTACGGCGAGCCGGCCGGGACCAGGGTCGAGGTCCCCGCCCATCTGGCCCGGGTGCGGCGGCGCTGATCAGCTCGGCCGGGCGGGCCGCCGCTGCGGCACGCAGCAGTCGACCGCGCAGGGCGCCCCCGTTGCGGGTGCACCCGGCGGACGGGCCGGTGCCCAGCCGCCGGGCGGGCACGCCGTCGGAGTGCTCCCGCACGAGCTCGACCACCATGTCGGCGAAGCGTGGGTCGGGTCCGGCGGTGGCGGCGCGGGCGAAGCCCATGCCGTGCTCGGGCTCGCTCGGCCGCCTCGTTGTCGAGGTCCCACACGACTCGACGTGGTCGGACACGAACCCGACCGGCGCGACGACGACCGCGGGCACACCCTTGGCGTGCAGGTCGTCGATGTGGTCG